>CAYWBZ010000280.1:0-3161 GCA_964456535.1 uncultured Woeseiaceae bacterium
CATTTCGATGATTCCTACTGACAGGAAGCGCTCCAGGTCTTCGGCCAGCGGTGCAGTGAAGTGCAGATCGTTGCCTCTGTCATCCGGAAAAGCGATCGACTGCGCATGCAGAAACAGTCGTTTGAGCCCAAATTTCTTCGCTTTGCGGTTGGCGTCGTCGTCACCGTAACGCTCATCACCCAGGATCGGATGCTCGGCATGGTCCAGATGAACGCGAATCTGATGCGTGCGGCCTGTGAGCGGCGCGCACAGCAACAAACTGTACTTGCCGTAATTTCGAGACAGACTGACCCGAGTCTGTGCCGGCTTGCCGTGCTTGCCGCTCACGACAACATAGCGTTCGCCGTTCTTTCGATTCTGTACATGCAGCGGCGCATCGATTAGCTGCTCACCGAGCTGCCAGTTGCCGGCGACCAATGCCAGGTAGTTTTTCTCAACCGTCCCTTCACGAAAACGCTCGTGCAACTGCCGCAGCGCACTCCGCCGCTTGGCCATGACCAGGCAACCGGACGTCTCGCGATCAATGCGATGTACCAGCGCCAGCTCTTTAAGGTCCGGCCGGGCGTGGCGCAATAGCTCGATCACACCGTGACTGATTCCACTACCGCCATGGACCGCGATTCCGGAAGGCTTGTTCAATACGAGTAGGCGCTTGTCCTCGTAGATCACGTAGTCGAGCATGTCAGTGGCCATTTTCTCGGACGGCGGAGCACCTTCAGCCCGGATACGGGCCGGCGGTATGCGAACCTCATCCCCCTCCATTAGCTTGTATTCAGCCTTGATTCGGCCACCGTTGACCCGAACTTCGCCACGGCGCAACAGGCGGTACAGACGCCCTTTGGGCACTCCTGGCAGCTCACCGCGCAAATAATTGTCAATTCGCTGGCCAACGCGCTCTCCGTCGATCACGACTTTGCGCACTTGCGTCTGCTGCGTACCGTCAGGTATCGCTGATTTCGGGCCTTTCGAGGGCTTTTCTTGCATGATCAATCACTTGAAGTGGTCTTGCGGTGTGTTATATTACCGCCGAGTGGAACTCCGGGATACCGGAGCAGACACATCAAACGACTTTTTTTTGGTCCCGCGATCTGCGAGACCTGATTTCAGACGGCAGCAACACCGGATTCCGGCGCGCGCCGCAGCGGCAAGGCCGCAGGGAAATCATGCTGATTTTTTTGTGGGTACTGACGATTTTGCGTCAGACCCGAACTGAACTAACGAAGACTTTCGATGGCGCAATACGGCGCCAGGTTCTTTTGCGTGACCACCCCTCTGCCTGCCAGGCGCTACGCCCCGTTTTGCTGCCCTCCATTACTCAAGTAGGGCAACATGAAAAGAATGCTAATCAATGCAACTCAAGAAGAAGAGTTGCGCATGGCGATGGTCGACGGCCAACTCCTGTACGACCTCAATATCGAAGCACCGGCTAGCGAACGCAAAAAAGCCAATATTTACAAAGGAAAGATCACACGCGTCGAGCCCAGCCTCGAAGCCGCGTTTGTCGATTACGGTGCCGAACGCCACGGATTCCTGCCGCTGAAAGAAATTTCCAGCGAGTACTTTGTTAAAGAAAACAAATCCGGTGGCAAACCCAATATAAGAGACGTTCTCAAGGAAGGTCAGGACATTGTTGTCCAGGTCGATAAAGAAGAACGTGGCAACAAGGGCGCAGCACTAACGACCTTTGTCAGCCTCGCGGGACGCTTTATTGTTTTGAAGCCGAACAAAGATCGTTCGGGTGGCGTATCGCGCCGCATCACAGGTGAAGATCGGGACCTCGCTCGCAAAGCACTAAACGATATCGAAATCCCCGAGAATATGAGTGTCATCCTGAGAACGGCTGGCATCGACCGCGGCACTGAAGAGCTTGCCTGGGACCTGCAGAATCTATTGACTGTCTGGACCGCGATCCTGAACGTTGTGTTGGAACGCACATCACCGTTCCTGATCTACCGTGAAAGCGATTCGGTGATACGCGCGTTGCGTGATTACCTGACTGCGGATATCGGCGAAATACTGATCGATGACGAGGCGACTTTCAAAGACGCCTACGAGCACGTCGAACAAACGATGCCGCACAATCTCAAGAAGCTGAAACACTATGTAGATCCGGTACCGCTGTTTACGCGCTTCCAGATTGAATCGCAGATCGAGTCAGCTTTCGCGCACAACGTGACTCTGCCTGCGGGCGGCAGCATTGTGATCGATCACACCGAAGCCATGGTCTCGATCGACATCAACTCAGCTCGTGCGACCAAGGGCAGTGATATTGAAGCGACCGCTTTTAATACCAATCTTGAGGCCGCCGACGAAATAGCACGTCAATTGCGAATCCGCGATCTTGGCGGACTGATCGTTATCGATTTCATCGATATGGGTCCGCAGAAGAATCAGCGCGAAGTAGAAAACAGATTGCGCGACGCGGTCCATCAGGATCGGGCCCGCATTCAGATTGGAAAGATCAGCCGCTTTGGACTGTTGGAAATGTCACGACAGCGTCTACGTCCATCCATCGGCGAGTCGGCTTACAAGACCTGTCCACGCTGCACAGGTTTCGGCACCATTCGTGGCACCGAGTCTTTGGCACTCGCTATCCTGCGCATCATCGGCGAGGAAGCGCGAAAGGAACGTACATCGAAAGTCATCGCTCAATTGCCAGTAGAGGTCGCGACTTATCTATTGAATGAAAAGCGTGATTGGGTACAGAACCTGGAAGATCGTAACGAGACTCAGGTTGTACTGGTTGCAAATTCGCACCTTGAAACCCCGCATTACGATGTTCGCCGCATACGCGATGATCAAATGGATTTACCGGAAAACACAGGCGCCAGCTTTGCACTGGTGAACGCAGCTGTAGAACCCGAATCACCGCAAGCCATCCTCGAGCGCAAGGGAGTGGAAGCAGCAGCCGTCGGTACACTGAAACCTTCGACTCCGGCACCGATACGCAAGGAACCTGCGGGCAAAGGATTTTGGGCAACAATCATCGGCTGGTTCACGGGCGACGATGACAAGAAGAAAAAACAGTCTCAACAACGTCGTGGCAGAACAACGCAAGGCAATCGTGGCAAGCGTTCGCAACAGCAATCGCGCCACCGCAATGATTCACGTTCACGTAGTGACAATCGTGGCAACCAGCGTAAGAAAACCGGCAAGAAAAC
>CAYWBZ010000281.1:0-3150 GCA_964456535.1 uncultured Woeseiaceae bacterium
GTTTTACAGCCGATATGCATTAGCAATCGCCCGGTGTGGCGGGTATCCTCGGCTGCAATGAGACTCACCTCAGCGAGCATCTGGCATGCCCGCGGTGTCAGATCTTCAAGATTGCCGATCGGCGTTGCAACAACATAGAGTGTGCCGCTCATCTGGCGCTAGACCCTTTATTTGAGTTGGATAAATAACTTTGATTCATCGACATCCTGCAGGTAAATCACGTTCGCTGGCAAGCATCGTAGCGTTGTTGGTCTTCTCTTTATTGCTAGGTGCCTGTGGAACTACCGGCCTGGGCGGCTTATCGGGATCCGGAGAGTATCGCGCTGAACGACTGGCCAACGATGGTCATCACGACGACGCCGCCGGTGCTTATATTGGATTGGCCGCTGATGAAGTCGGGCTCGAACGCGACCGACTGACCTTATTAGCCATTGAACAATGGCTAGATGCTGGCGACGTCATGCGAGCCCGCAGGGCTTTCCTGAGTGTTCAAAGACCCGAGTCTGGCCCTCTACTGCCTATATGGAATACCAACTCCGCCGCAATGTCCTTGTATCGTGGCGACGCCGACGAAGCGCTGCTGATCCTGGAACCGATGAGCCGACGTTCGCTGAGCTTGCGGGATCGCCTGCGCGTCGAAGCGTTGCGTGCCGATGCCTGGATTCAAAAACAGGACCCAGCCCGCGCGGTGGAGTTAATGAGGCAACGTGAAACCTGGCTCGACAGCTCTCGCGACATCGAGCGAAACCGCAATCGACTTTGGCAGGGTTTGTTGTTCAGCAATCCGCAAGTCTTGCGTGAAGCTGCTCAGTTAGCCACTGATGAGGTGACGCGTGGTTGGCTCACATTGGGTTCGCTGGCGACCTCGACCGGGCAACAGGGTGTTGGCTGGAGCAATGGGATTTTTCGCTGGCGCGAGGCAAACCCCGGGCACCCCGCCCTCGAGGTTATCGGAGATGCCGAAGCTTTTGATCGTGAGTTGCTTGAATACCCACGGCAGGTTGCCCTGCTTTTACCGCTCTCAGGTCGATCCGCCGCAGCGGGCAAGGCAATTCAGAACGGTTTTCTCGGCGCTTATTTCGCCACGGCCAGCGCGCTCGACGATCAACAGTCTGTCCGCATTTACGATGTAAATTCTGACGGCGGCGCGAGCGCCGCCTATCAGAACGCAGTCGCCGATGGCGCTGAATTTGTCGTCGGTCCATTGTTGAAGAAAAACGTAACCGAACTCGCCAATGATATTTTGGTTCCTGTCCCGGTTCTAACACTGAACTACCTTCCAGATGACACACTGGCGCCACCGGGCCTGTACCAGTTTGCACTTGCGCCGGAAGATGAGGCTGCATCTGCGGCGGTTCGCGCACTCGGCGATGGCTACACTCGGGCGGTCGCGCTGGTACCCAACAATGACTGGGGCCGACGTGTATTACAGAGTTTTGCGACGGAGTTTGAAGGTCTCGGCGGCACGCTGCTTGACTACAGAAGTTACACGCCGGACGTTCAGGACTTCTCGAACGAAATCGAAAACCTGATGGGCCTCAGCGGAAGCGTACAGCGTTACCAACGTATGAGAGCGAACATTGGGACCAGCCTGCAATTTGATCCGCGGCGGCGTCAGGATGCGGAGTTCATCTTTCTGGCTGCCGCGGCGGGGCCTGCACGGTTGCTCAAGTCACAGCTCAAATTCCATTATTCAGGTGATTTGCCCGCGTATTCAACGTCATCTGTGAATTCGCTGGACGGGCGATCCAATTCGGATCTCAACGGCATCATGTTCGCTGACACGCCGTGGTTAGTTGACCCACAGCCCTGGATCCGTTATTTGCCGCAAACCTATTCGGAATACTGGCCAGAAGAACGCCGTCTTGGCCGGCTGCACGCAATGGGCTACGACGCCTATAACCTGATCGCTTCGCTGTACGCCTATCGCGGTGGTGAGATGACAGAATTTGATGGCGCATCGGGCGAGCTGTTTCTTGATCAACAAGGTCGTATCCACCGACGCATGGCCTGGGCGCAATATCAACGTGGAGAAGCCGTCGCTTTGCCGGACCAGGAAGAAGTCGGCGGCCCCATTCAGGACATCAGCGACGACGGCACGCCGATCACACCAGAAGCAGCTGATGACGCACCGTGGGACACCGAACCACAGGAACTGTAGGCCAGCAGGCAGAACAGCTGGCATTTAACTTCCTGGTCGACCGTGACCTTCGACCTGTTGCTCGAAATTTCCACTCCCGCGGTGGCGAAATCGACCTCATCATGCTCGACGGAGATTGTCTGGCATTTGTAGAAGTTCGATACCGGGCATCGGCGGCATTTGCACACGCGAGTCACACGGTCGATATCCACAAACAACGGAAAATAATTCGTACGGCCGCCATGTTCATCGCAAGGAACAGCCGCTTCGCAACTTGTACGATGCGTTTCGATGTCGTTGCCATTGAAGGGTCGTCCGGCACGTCCATCGACTGGATTAAGGACGCTTTTCGGCCGAATAACTCAACCCTATAGCAATCTGCTGATAGAATCCGGCAGAGGAAAACCCAGCGGAGAAACCATGGATCCTGTAGAGCGAGTTCGCGAGCATTTTGCGGAGAGCATAGCCACCAAGGAAGCTGCGGCTGAGCAGATCGCCGAGAGCATTGCGGCTGCAGGTCGTGTAATGAGCGACGCACTCCTTGATGATGGCAAAATTATGAGCTGTGGTAACGGCGGGTCAGCCGCAGACTCACAGCACTTCTCTTCTGAGCTCCTGAACCGCTTTGAAATGGAGCGTCCAGGATTACCCGCAATAGCATTGACGACCGATAGCTCGACGCTCACGTCAATATCGAACGACTATGCGTACGAGGAAATATTTTCCAAGCAGGTCCGGGCACTCGGCAAAGAACAGGACGTCTTACTGGGAATTTCAACGTCGGGGAACTCGGAAAACGTCATCCGGGCATTCGCTGCCGCTCACGAGAGAGGCATGAAAGTTGTCGCACTGACTGGCCGCGATGGTGGCCGGATGGCTGACATATTCGAGCCGGGAGACGTAGAGATCCGGGTGCCTGCTACGCGGACGGCTCGAATTCAGGAAGTGCATCTCGTAGTTATTCATTGTCTGTGCGACTTGATCGACACGACATTGCTCGGCGAACAGTA
>CAYWBZ010000282.1:0-3144 GCA_964456535.1 uncultured Woeseiaceae bacterium
AGAGGGTGCTGTCGCCGTTGGCGAGAAGTACTTTCCCGACGACATGAGCCCGGTTAAGTATTATCATCCCGTGCCTCGCGGATTGGAGATTCGAATCCGTGAAAAGCTCGACGAAATCGAGCGCCGGAATCAGGAAAAAAAGACCAGACAATAGATATGATAGATCCGAAACTACTTCGCCAGTCCACCGCCGATGTTGCGGCCAATCTTGCCCGTCGTCGTGGCTTCCACTTCGACGCCGATGCCTACCTGTCGCTCGAAGAACGACGCAAGGCATTGCAGGTGGAAACCGAGCAATTGCAGAGCGAGCGCAATTCGAGTGCGAAAAGCATTGGTAAAGCGAAAGCCTCAGGGGAGGACATTGCGCCGTTGCTTGCTGCCGTTAATGATCTTGGTGATCGTTTGGCAGCGTCCGAAACGGCATTGCAGAACGTACAAACTCAACTCCGCGATATTGAACTGGACCTGCCGAATCTGCTTGACGACAGTGTTCCCGACGGCCATGACGAAAGCGACAATGCCGAAGTTCGATTGTGGGGCGAGCCGACTCAACTGGATTTCGAACCCAGCGACCACATCAAGCTTGGCGAAGAACTCGGCATGATCGACTTCGAAGCGGCCAGCAAGATCTCCGGATCTCGATTCACGGTCATCTCCGGTCCTCTGGCGAGAATGCAACGCGCATTGATTCAGCTCATGCTGGATACGCACACAGAGGAGCACGGTTACACCGAACAGTACGTGCCCTATCTCGTGCAGGCTGATGCGCTGTTTGGGACCGGAAACCTCCCAAAATTTGAAGAAGACCTGTTTCGAACAACAAATGAGACACCGTACTACCTGATCCCCACCGCGGAGGTCCCCGTGACTAATCTCGCGCGGGATGCGATTTTCGAAGCGGATGAGCTGCCGAAACACTTCGTAGCACACACACCGTGCTTTCGTTCCGAGGCCGGCTCCTACGGTCAAGACACGAGAGGCATGATTCGCCAGCACCAGTTCGAAAAAGTCGAGCTCGTACACTTTGTCGCGGCAGACGAGTCGATGGCGGCGTTGGAGACATTAACCGGACATGCAGAAGTTATTCTGCAAAAACTGGAACTTCCGTATCGGGTCATCGCGCTGTGCGCCGGTGATATCGGCTTTGGATCAACCAAGACCTACGACATCGAAGTCTGGTTGCCTGGGCAACAGAAGTATCGAGAGATTTCATCGTGCAGTAACTACAACGACTTTCAGGCACGTCGAATGAAAGCGCGACGCCGTAATCCGGAAACCGGGAAGCCAGAGCTCATTCATACCTTGAATGGTTCGGGCGTTGCGGCGGGCAGGGCGTTGATTGCCGTAATGGAAAATTACCAGAACGACGACGGCAGCATTCGCGTCCCGGCGGCATTGCAGCCCTACATGGGTGGCCTCGAAGTTATCTCCTAGCGCAAATCGAAAAAAAAGGGGTCAGAGCCCTTTTGGGCTCTGACCCCTTTTATTCTTGGCTATTGTGGTTGGGACTTTAGTCGCGGTTCATGAACAGTCGCAGGATGTACCAGAACATCATTGCGATAGAGGCGAACAGTGCCATCGATGCGGCCACGTATTTGTCTTGTGGGTAGTGATGCATGATGTTCGATGTGTCATACAAGACTGCGATACCGGCAAATCCGATCATGCCGACCGAGAACCAGGTTCCCAGATTCCAGCCGAAGATCATCGAAAATGCGATGAGACCCAATACGACGAAAAAGCCCCAGACCAATATGCCGCGCAGGAATGAAAAATCCTTGCGTGTGATCATTACGGTGGCAATTAATGCACCACAACCGAACAGAGTGACTGTTCCCGCGCTCTCAATCATGCCGCCGCTGGGGTCCATCTGCATGGCCATCCACAACATCGGCGCAAAAATTAGCGATTCGGCAACAACAAATACTGCAAACGCTGCGTACTGCTGGGCAACTGACTCAAGTCGGTGTGCCATGTGAGTCGCGCCCCAACTGACGGCGATAAAGGCAATTATCACCAACATCCAGCTGTTGAGCATAGGGATTGCGATTCGCTCGGCAATTCCTGAGGAAAACAGATAGGCCTCGATACCGGCAAAAGCCAATATCGCACCCACTACGTGCGCGTAACACTTCCAGATGAATTCGGACCGGCTCTCAACAGAGAGGCTCGATACGGGTGCCATTGAATTTAAATTATCCTGCATTCGTGCAACTCCTTGCGTATTGCTAATTCGTTAATTCTACCACGGCAGCTTATAGCCTTCTGCGTGCCAGAACCCACCTGTGGTCTCGATAGTGAGGTCATCAATGCGCTGAATCAACCCCTTGGCAGATTCTTCGGGGGTGATGCCCTGGTCGTTAGTCATCTCTGTTGCGACCAGTCCCGGGTGCAGAATAGCGACAGCTATACCGCGTGGCTTGAGCTCGTGCATCAGGTTGGTGCCGATCTGATTAACTGCCGTTTTCGACGCGCGGTATCCGTAGTAGTTCCCGGAGCTATTATCATCAATTGAACCCACCCGACTGGAAACGATGGCGACCTTCGAACCCTCGTCCAGGTTGTCGCGGAGGGCTTCAGTCACGCGCAATGGCCCGAGCGTGTTCACTTTGTATTGCGCCAGCATGTCGTCGTAATCGATGGCGCCAAACTCATCGCGCATCAGAATGCCAGCGTTGTTAATAAGAACATCGATTTTCTCGCCGTTGAGTTCGGCCATGAGTTCATTGATCGATGCGCCGTCGCTAACATCAATGCCGCTGATCACGCGGATGCCGAGTTCGGATAATTCTTCGCTCGCGTTTCTGCAGACTCCGATAACAGAGTCGCCGCGTGCATGAAGCTGCGCGGCCAGTTGTAAGCCGATGCCGCGATTGCAGCCCGTGATAAGCACAGTAGTCATATCGTTCTCCCAAATAAAAAGCCCCTCAATGAGGGGCTCCTAATATATGGCGGAGAGGGTGGCAAGAATCACCTTTCCGAGAAAATCCGAGGAAGTCCAAAACTCTTTTACTATCTTGCACTTAGGGAACTTCCTGCGCTAGGGTGGTTCCAAGAAATCCAGCCAAAGCCGGGTTCAGATCGTGGGCCCGATTGTAGGCTGTCCAATTTCAAGTGCAAGGAGTTGAGTGCGGCGGAGAGAAT
>CAYWBZ010000283.1:0-3138 GCA_964456535.1 uncultured Woeseiaceae bacterium
GGCACGGAAGACCCGGTCGGTACCGCTACGTTCGGAATCTACGATGGCGAGAGCAGGCGCATCTATACGCGTGAGCTTTATTGAGATAATGCTCGATCCATAGGTCGTTTTGCGTGCGGAAAACGATGCTGGCCTCTCCTGGTGATCGGGTTTCAGGTTGAGCGAATTCCTATATGTGTGAGAACCGGACCATGTACCGTGGTCAATTGATTGGATGCAACTAAAGTGTACCCAGCTCGGGTGATTGTCTGGAATAATCAGCGCCAATAATCCAGCCAGCCTAGGCATATAGAAAAACAAAGGGGTACAGATGACAGCCCAAGGAGACATCACGACACTGAGTCGTTCGCTTGGAAGCACTGCGACAGTGCGCCTTGCAGGGCTTCATGAAATGGAAGCATTCTACACTCCGCTTGAGGAACGCTTCGAGCGCATCAGCCGCTTGGGAAAGCGTGCTATGGGAGTTCGGGTTGCCGCAGTTTCGCTAATAGCTCACGAAAAGCAATGGTTCAAGTCCGTGGTTGGCTGGCGTATCAATGAATTGCCGATGGCGGACAGTCTGTGCCATCAGGTTCTGCAAAGCGGTGAGCCCCTCGTCGTGCCGGACACCTTGAAGGACCCCCGGTTTTCCTCGGCCCGCCTGGTGATAAAAGGACCGAAGTTTCGATTTTATGCCGGACATCCACTTAAAGATTCGGGTGGCAACATCATTGGTACATTTTGCGTGTTTGACGTAAACCCCAAGTCTGCCAATGATGACCTAATGACTACCTTGGTCGACTTGGGACAACTGGCCGAGCGCGAGTTGGCTACTGCGGATTTGTGGGATGCCCAAAAACAACTGCTCGCAAAACTCAGCGAGGCACGCCGTGCGGCGATGTTGGATACGCTGACCAGAGTCTGGAATCGCAGAGGCGGTATGCAATTGCTCGACATGATGCTGGAGCGGTCCCGAAAGACCTACGAGCAGTTCGCGGTATGCATGGCCGACGTCGATTATTTTAAGAATGTTAACGACGATTACGGTCATACATCAGGGGATGAGGTGCTGAGGAAAATTGCCGCCGCACTTGTCGGTTCGGTGCGTCCGGACGATATCGTCGCTCGCTACGGCGGCGACGAGTTCATGCTGATTCTCCGTGATTGCAGTGAGGATGTCGCACGCATCGTTGCTGAGCGTATTCGGAGCAATCTACAGGGCAAACATTTCCGCACGCGCAAAGGCCGTGCCGCGATCACGCTGAGTCTCGGTATTGCTGTAAGTGATCCGTCTGCGACAGATTCCGCGCGGCAAATTATCGATCGGGCGGACCAGGCGCTTTATCACAGGAAGAAATTGGGGCGAGACGGCGTGTCTTTATGGCCCTGCGACGTCCGGTGACGGTCCTCGCGCATTCCACTCGTGGAGCCAGGAGACCTGTCCGCCCAGGACAGCTTAGGCCGCATCATTAGCTGAGGTCATCAGCTCAGAATCTATCGCATCCACAGAACTGGACGAGACCTCTTGCAAGTCTTCCGCCATTACAACCCTATTCCGCCCCGTGGCCTTCGCCCGATAAAGTGCGGTGTCCGCAGCCCGCAACATCTGTTGGTAGTCGGCGCCATGTTGCGGATAACCGGCAACGCCGAACGACGCGGTGATTTTCCCAAGCGGTCGGCCTCCGAGAAGGACGGTCAATCCTTCAATATGTTGCCGAATCGCCTCGGCCCGGTCAATGGCATCATCTATCTTGGTATCCGGAAGTATCAACGCGAGCTCCTCTCCGCCCAAGCGACAGGCAAGATCACTGCCACAGCGCTCTTTGAGAAGGAGGGCACCGATCTCGCGAAGCACGAGATCTCCTCCCTCGTGTCCAAAAGAGTCATTGAATTTCTTGAAGTGGTCCAGATCAAGCATTACCACGGAAAGTGAGCATCCGGTCTGGGCTGCGCGCAACATTTCTCGATCAAACGATTCCTCCATGAAGCGACGATTAAATAATCCGGTAAGGGAGTCGCGAATAGACTGTTGCCTCAGCTCTTCCCGAAGCCGAATATTCGCGAGCGCCGACCCTATTTGCTCGGAGAGCGCGAATAACAACATGCGTTTGGAGTCTAGATCGGATTCCTCTGTCCGGTCATGAGCTTTTTCATTCTCCGACGGTATGAAGACATGCAGAATACCGAGGAGGTCTCCCTGGGCCATCATCGGTATGCATATGTACCCGTCATGTTGCGGATTTATGTGTGCGCATTGGATAGTGCTTTGGTTATCCTGCGCGGCGTGCATGCGGCCGCGGCGCAGCGCCCAGCAATCTTCTGGCGCCAATATGGGCACGAGCGTATCAGCCTGATCTCCCCACATCGATGTCAACTGAAGCACATTGCGCGAAGCGCTGATCAGATACACTCCGCCAGAGGTTTTGGGCAACTGTCGCGCCATTACACGACCAATTATTGTGTGCGCTTCCTGTTCTGTTACGCAGCCCTGCAAAAGCTCGCCCAACTCACTCAGGCGACGTAACTCCTCTGAACTTTGCTCAAGGTCATCCAAACCAGTATTCAGTTTACGATTTGCTTCCAGCAACGATTCATGTGCCTGTCTTTGCTTCGAAACATCCCTGACACTACCTATGACGAGAAGTCCGTCGGGAGTCTCAATCTGGATCAGACTGACTTCCACAGGTACCTCGCTACCATCAGATAGACGGCCAATCATATCCTTCCTGTCCACTTTCGAGCTGAGTCGGGGACTCGTCCAGTATTCTTCCAGGCGACGAATGCTGGACTTGGCGAATCTATCCGGAATCAACATTTCGACTGGCCCGCCAATCAGCTCGTCCCGATGATATTTGAACAGCGCCAGGATTCTCTCATTCAGAAACCGGATTCGCCCATTTTCGTCCACTCCAATCACGCCATCCGGAACGGCCTCCATTAGCTGGTTAAATTTCCTTCCCTCAGCAACTGCAGCGGCCCTCATTGGCTTGAACAGTGCGCTCCACAACGCGACAGTACAGACTGCGGTAAGCAGACCCGCATCCACCAAGCCCTCCTGGACCGAAGAAAGCTGCATCGGCAGATACTGCAGCAGCAGCATGACAACGAATTCACCCAGAAAAACCACAGCAGCGATTTTGCCTATCGTTTGAAACAGGG
>CAYWBZ010000284.1:0-3137 GCA_964456535.1 uncultured Woeseiaceae bacterium
TACGCCTTCGATACGCCGTTCGTCGTGACTGTGCGGTCGTAAAGCTCAGGGCAAGCCGTCGCAAAACTGCAAAAGGGGTCCGGACCCCAATGGATATGCTCGTAAATATCGTCAGCAGCGATGACGATTTTCGGATGTTCATTCAAGATGGCACCGAGGGCCTGTAGCTCCACCATGGAGTAACTTGCGCCAGTCGGATTACTGGGACTGTTGATAAATATCAATCGTGTATCGTCCGTTATCGCCGCTTGCAGCTGCCCAGGAGAAATCTTGAAATCTTCCTCGATGCCTGCGGCGACGATGACCGGCTCAGCGCCCGCCAGTCGCACCATGTCCGGATAAGAGACCCAGTAAGGCGCGGGGATAATCGCTTCATCTCCGGGTCCCAACAGCCCCATACACAGGTTGAACAGGCATTGCTTCGCGCCACTGGAGGCAATGATCTGCGAAGGCTCGTAGTCGAGCTGGTTTTCACGGGCAAACTTCGACTGGATAGCCGCTTTAAGCTCGGCGGTGCCATCAATCGGCGTGTACTTGGTGTCGCCGTTCACGATAGCTTGCTGTGCGGCGTCCTTGATGTGCTGCGGAGTATCAAAATCGGGCTCACCTGCGCCAAGACTGACGATGTCTCTTCCGGCCGCACGTAATTCGGCTACAAGTGCCAATACGGCACCTGTCGGCGATGGCTTAATGGCTGCCATCCGTTTGGAAACTGATAAACTCACTCGATTGCCTCAAAGAAATGCACGCACATGGTACGACAATCTACAGACCTTCCCAACAAACTCAGTGATGACCGCGACCATCTGACACTTGTGTCAGATTTCGGGCCAGCAGGTGATCAGGACAAAGCTATTTCCGGTTTACTGGAAGGTCTCGACGACGGCCTCGCCAGGCAGACGCTACTGGGCGTCACGGGATCAGGAAAGACTTTCACTATCGCCAATGTTGTCGAGCGTTCGCAACGCCCGGCGATTATCCTGGCACCCAACAAGACGCTCGCGGCGCAGCTCTACGGCGAGATGCGTGAGTTCTTCCCCAAGAACGCCGTCGAATATTTTGTTTCGTATTACGACTACTATCAGCCAGAGGCCTATGTCCCGAGTTCGGACACTTACATCGAAAAAGACGCATCCATTAATCAGCACATCGAACAGATGCGGCTGTCCGCGACCAAGGCACTAATTGAGCGTCCCGATGTAATCATCGTTGCAACCGTATCGGCGATATACGGACTGGGTGATCCGGAAGCTTATTTCAGTATGGTCTTGCATCTTGCGCGCGGCGATCGAATCGATCAGCGTGTTTTGTTGCGTCGACTTGCAGAGCTGCAGTACAAGCGCAATGAACTGGACTTCTCGCAGGGCACCTATCGGGTACGAGGTGACGTAATCGATGTGTTTCCGGCGGAATCGGAAAGGGACGCAGTCCGAATTGAATTATTCGATGATGAAATTGAATCGTTATCTTACTTCGACCCGCTGACCGGCGAGGTCGTGCGGCGTGTGCCGAGGCTGACGGTCTTCCCCAAAAGCCACTACGTGACGCCGAGAGAGCGATTGCTGGAAGCCTGTGAGCACATCAAGGTGGAATTGAAAGAGCGCCTGAAGTACCTGAGGGACCATCAAAAACTTCTTGAAGCACAACGACTTGAGCAGCGAACTTTATTTGATTTAGAGATGATAAGAGAGCTCGGCTATTGCTCTGGAATTGAGAACTACTCCCGCTATTTGTCCGGCCGTGGGATCGGTGAGCCACCACCGTGCCTATTCGACTACATCCCCGAGAATGCCATCCTGGTCATCGACGAAAGCCACGTCACGGTGCCGCAGCTCGGCGCAATGTACAAAGGCGATCGCTCACGCAAGGAAACCCTGGTCGAACATGGCTTTCGATTGCCGTCGGCGCTGGATAACAGGCCGCTTCGATTTGATGAGTTTGAGGGCTTGTCCCCGCAAACTATTTATGTCTCAGCAACGCCCGGCAAATTCGAGGGCGAGTTCACTGACAATGTTGTTGAGCAACTGGTGCGGCCGACCGGTCTCGTCGATCCCGAAATCGAAATCCGTCCCGCAAGAACTCAGGTTGACGATGTGCTCTCTGAAATTTCGAAGCGTGCCGCTGAAGGAGAACGCGTTCTGATCACTACGCTGACCAAGCGAATGGCAGAGGACCTCACTGACTACCTGCGGGAACATGGCGTACGGGTTCGGTACCTGCATTCTGACATCGGTACCGTTGAGCGGACCGAGATCATTCGTGATCTGCGTTTGGGAGCTTTTGATGTGCTGGTTGGTATCAACCTTTTGCGTGAGGGCCTGGATATGCCCGAAGTATCGCTGGTTGCCATCCTGGATGCGGACAAGGAGGGCTTCCTGCGCTCTGATCGTTCCCTGATTCAGACGATGGGTCGTGCGGCTCGTAATGTCCATGGCAAAGCGATCCTGTACGCCGACAAAATAACCGGGTCCATGGAGCGAGCGATGGATGAGACGCGGCGCCGGCGCGAATGGCAGGAAGCATATAACAGGAAACACGGCATAAAGCCCGAATCGATTATCAAGAAAGTGGCGGACATCATGGAGGCTGCGTACCCGGATCCGCAGACCGAGAAACGGATGGTGGGTGATGACAAGGTGCCGTATGACGTATTAAGCCCTGAGCAACTACTCAAAAAGGCGGCCAAACTTGAAAAACAGATGCTGAAAGCCGCAAGGGATCTTGAATTTGAGGAGGCTGCCCGTTTGCGGGATGAAATCCAGCGGATGCGGGACTTCTCGCTCGGCCTCGGTGGCCAAAAAGCTGGCTAAGAAGCCTTGCAGTTCACCATGCGCTTCAGTATCTTACGCGTCCCCTGACAGGGGAAGGATCGAGTAGGGCGATTAGCTCAGGGGTAGAGCGCCACGTTGACATCGTGGAGGTCGGTGGTTCGAGACCACCATCGCCCACCAATTTCTTCGCTTGTGCCTGATTTTTTTACGAAAATTAGCGTTTCCAAGGTTGTATCCTGCTTTGTGGCTATATAGAATCGCGTTCCCGCACTGGCTGCGGCGTTCTTATGTGGCCTGAAGTGTTGGAATTGTTGAGTTTCTGGAGGATTTGGGTATCGCAGTTACAAAGCGCGTAAGGCGCAATGA
>CAYWBZ010000285.1:0-3133 GCA_964456535.1 uncultured Woeseiaceae bacterium
GCTTTTCTTCGGCCAGTGCGCGACGGCCGTTGAAGTTCGGTTTCTTGAAATCGACGAGCCAGCCGAGACCAAGCTCCAGCGGTGAACGGGAACGTCCCGTGCGAATGGTCTCATCAGAGGGCAGGAACTCAGCGTACGGCGCGAGATACCCCGCCTCGATACGCGCCAGTTCCAGTGCATGTGTGCCGATCGCTCGAATCTTGTGATCCTTACCAGCTTCGAACAATGCGTCCCAGAGCTCGAGCGCTTTACTTGGGTCCAACCACAACTCGTAACCGAGATCCGCCGTAAAACCGGTGCGCGACACCATCATCTCGACACCCTGAAAGTCGACGTGCATCAGGCCGAAGGGCTTTAGCTGTTCGAGTCCCGGAATATTCATGTTACTCAGCACGCTGAATGATGTCGGACCCTGGACAGCCAGCGCGGCGACGTCTTCCGTCTCGTGCACCACCGAAACATCGAACCCGATCGTTGCGGCCTGCAACCAGGCGAAATGCCGCTCCTGTGAGCAAAGGCGATACTCACCCTCACGTAAGTGGAAGATTGTTCCGTCGTCAATCACCTGGCCCTGATCATCACACCAAACAGCGTAAGCGACGCGACCCGGTTTGACTTTCGCCATGTCGCGAGTCACCAGGCGGTTCAGATAGTCGAGCGCATCAGGACCCGTGATTCGATACTTGGTCATCGGTGAGAGATCGAAAACCGCCGTCCCGTTGCGAATCGCGAAGTACTCCATTTCCGAGCAGTACAACGCGTCCGGGCTTGAGTACCCCTTCCACTCATGCCACTGATTGACGGTATCGAGCTTTTCAACGCGTGGGTAAAACGGCGTTTTCAATCGCCCCTGCTGAACGGGTTCTCTGACAAGACTCATGCTGCTTTCTCCCGTTTCAAGATTGTCCGCGCTGCGTTACGGCCTGCGGCGCCACTGACGCCACCGCCCGGATGTGTCCCCGCACCACATAAATACACCCCATCAATCGGCAAGCGGTATTGTGCCGCACCGTTCACGGGCCGCACGAACAGGAACTGATCCAGTGTTAACTCGGCATGGTGCCAATGGCCACCCGAGATATGGAACTCACTTTCGATGTCTGCTGGAGTCAACAACTCACTTGCCGTGATCCGCTGTTCGATATCCGGCATGTACTCTGCCAGTGTAGAAATAATCGCCTTCATGAATTCCGCTTTCGCCTCTTCATTCCAGCCACCCTTTAAAGCATAGGGCGCGTATTGCACCACGGCTGACATGACATGCTTGCCAGTCGGTGCGAGCGTTTCGTCGCGGAAACTCGGAAACGTAATCTCTACGACCGGCCGCGGCGAACTCTTGCCATACTTGGCTGGATTAAAGGCACGCTCAACATAGTGCTCATCGACTGCGATGACGATGCGCTCCGCGTAGTCCTTTTTGGACAAACCCTCGATCGCAGGTAGTCCGTCCAATGCTAGGTGCAGTTTTGCTGCATTGCCCTTAGCCCGAAGGTGTCTGATACGGCTCGCGAAACCGGTCTCTGCATGTTTCGCCCCGATCAGTTTCATGACGGTCGTCTTTGGATCCGCATTTGAGATCACCAACAGGCTGTCAAAACGATCGCCGGACATCGTCTCAACACCGGTTGCTCGTCCGTTCGTGATCACGATTCGTTTGACCGGCATCCCGGTACGTATCGTTACTCCAGCATTTCGAGCCGCATGTGCCAGCTCATTGCTGACGCTGCCCATGCCACCCGCAGGAATAGCGGCGCGGCCATGATCGCCGGCAAGCCTGTACAGGTAGGTCATGATCGTGTTCGGTGATCGCGGCCCGAGGTGCGTGCCAAGCACTGCGTCAAGACTGATCGCACCCTTAAGCAGAGGATTATCGAAACGTTCGGTAACCTCATCATGGATATTCATTCCGATCAGTCGCAAGAATTCCTGCATCTCTTCCTTGCCGAGCATGCGCATGTCGAGACCGAGCTGACCAAGTGTAAACAGGTCGTTGAACGCCATTGTGCCGAGACGTGGCGGTGGCTTGTTAAAGTACTTTCTCAGCAGATCCGAAAATCGCGTCATGCGTTTGCGGAAGCGACGATACTGCTCCGCATCGTCATCAGACACGCCGTCGACGTTATTGGCCGTCAGGCGGATATGATTGCCGTCTGCAGAAAGCGCGATCGTGGCCATGTCCTCGCTAGCCAGTCTTGTCGTGAGTTTCAGGTCCTTGCGAACTTCCGGCTGCAACTGATACAACAAATGCGCACAAGCTGAAACCGAGTAGCCGTCGGCGAACTCGCGCGTAATAGCCGCGCCACCTACCTGCTCGTTCGCTTCCAGCACCAGCACCTTTTTGCCAGCCTTGGCCAGCAACGCAGAACACACCAAACCGTTGTGGCCGGCACCCACTACAATTGCATCGTAACTGTCAGTCATCGCCAAAATTCTCCGGTACGGTGTTGGGTCGTTTGAGATCACTCAGGATCTCCCGTGCCGCATTTGCTCCCGGTGCCGCCATGATGCCGCCACCCGGATGGTTACTGGAGCCACACATGTACAAGCCTCCAACCGGACCGCGGTATTGCGCGTAACCCGGAATCGGTCGGTTAAATAGCAATTGGTCCATCGTTAATTCGCCGTGGAAAATATTGCCTTCAGTGATACCGATTTCATTTTCGATATCCTGTGGCGTGCGAATTTCAGCGTGCAGAATGAGGTCCTTGAAGTCGGGGCTGTAATCTGAAATCTGGTCGATAACAGATTTGCCGAAGGCCTCTTTTTCTTCACTGGTCCAGTCGCGACCCTCGATCTTGTGCGGACAGTACTGCACGAAGCAACTCATGAAGTGCTTGCCCGGTGGCGCCATTGTGGGGTCGCTCATAGTCGGGATTGTCATGTCGATATACGGATCCTTCGACCACGTGCCATCTTTCCAGTCGTCATAGGCGAGTTCCATCCGTTCCATCGAATCGATGAAATGCATGTCGCTGTGATACAGCGAACTCCCCTCGGGCAACGCCGGGAAGGTCGGCAGGCCGTCCAGCGCGATATTGACCTTGCCGGATGAACCGCGAATCTTGAAGTTCTCGACGCGGTGATGGAATTTCTCGGGCAGGTCGCTCTTGTCCATGCAGGTCAGGAAGGTGCG
>CAYWBZ010000286.1:0-3100 GCA_964456535.1 uncultured Woeseiaceae bacterium
AAACTTGACGATGCCGTCGCGGGCACCGTGTCGGACAAGACACTGTCAGATATTCTCGACGAGTCGGAAAATCAGGCCTGAGCGTACCCGGCTGCGGGGTCAAAGCGGGCTGCGGCTACGAATTTTTCTTGATCGCTCCTAGAATTGGCTCAATAAATTCGAGCGGCATTGGGAACACTATTGTGTTCGTTCTTTCGTTCGATATTTCCTTTAGCGTCTGCAGGTAGCGCAACTGCAGGGCCTGCTCTTCCCCGGCAAGTATGTGGGCTGCTTCAGACAGCATCGTTGCCGCCTGCTTTTCGGCCTCGGCGTTGATGATCTTGGCGCGGCGCGCACGCTCGGCTTCGGCCTGCTGTGCGATCGCGCGAATCATGCTCTCGTCAAGATCGACGTGTTTGATCTCAACATTCGCGACCTTAATGCCCCAGTTGTCGGTGCGCTGATCCAGCAGGCTCTGAATATGTATATTCAGTTTTTCACGTTCGGCGAGCATATCGTCGAGCTCGTGCTGGCCAAGTACCGAGCGCAAGGTAGTCTGTGAAAGCTGACTGGTCGCTTCGAAAACATCGGCGACACGAATCACGGCTTTCTCCGGATCGACGATACGAAAATAGATGACCGCATTCACTTTGACCGAGACGTTATCTCTTGAAATTACGTCCTGTGTCGGCACGTCCATGACTATGACGCGTAGATCAACCTTGGTCATTTTTTGGACGCCGGGGAACAGGATGATCAGTCCTGGGCCCTTGACCTTTTGGAAGCGCCCAAGCAAGAAGATAACGCCACGCTCGTATTCCTTCAGAATCTTGATCGTGTTGTAAAGAATCACGATGAGCAGCGAGACAATCATTCCAAAAGTGGCGTAGTACTCCATCAGAATCTCCTCGGGTAGAATATCGTTCACGTTTGCAGGCCTTCATCATTGGCATTCTGTTCGACCACCGGCTCAATCTCGAGTGTCAGACCGTCCAACGCGCGAACGACAACGTCCTGGTCTTTCTCAATGGCGACGCTGCTTCGAGCGGCCCAGGCCTCACCTTCGAGCCAGACTTTGCCTTCACCTGAGAATGCCCGCATCGCCGTGCCAATGCCGCCGACAATGGAATCCTTGCCTGAAACGGCGCCGCGCTTACGCAATTTCAGCAGGTAGCTGATGAGCCAGATAAACAACAAGGCGAAGACCGCCGCAATCGTCACAACAAACGCGATCGAAATTCCGAATCCGGGTATATCACTGTCAAACATCATGATCGCTCCGAATACGAACGCGGCTATACCACCGAGTCCGAGAGCGCCGAAGCTCGGGGCGAACGCCTCTGCCGTCATCAACGCCAGCCCAACAATAATGAGTGCGAGCCCCGCGTAATTGACGGGTAGTACTTGCAACCCATAGGCGGCCAGCAGCAAGCAAATGACTCCCACAACGCCCGGTACGATGGCGCCGGGATTCCAGCCTTCGTACATTAATCCGTACAATCCGATGAGGCCCAGGAGAAGCACTATCTCCGGACTCGCGATAGCTGACAGGATCTTGATACGCCAACCCGGTTCGTACTCTTCGATGACAACATTGTCGGTCGCAATCGTTACCGTTTCGGAATTGACTTCAACTTCAACACCATCAATCACGCGCAGCAACTCCGCTCGGTTTTCTGCAACGAAGTCGATAACGTTTTGTTCCAGGGCCTCTCGCGCCGTCAGCGTTGCAGCATCACGTACGGCTTTTTCCGCCCAGTCAGCATTGCGGTCGTAACGCTCGGCCAGACTACGAATATAGGCGATGGCGTCGTTGAGCGCTTTGCGCTCCATTGCGGGGCCAGACGGTGGCGCAGTGTCCTCGTCATCATCGGATTCCTCATCACTCGAGTCCTTTGGAAAAGCGTCGTCGCCACCCAGGGCAACCGGTGTTGCCGCACCGAGGTGTGTGGTTGGAGTCATTGCTGCAATGTGGCTCGCAAGAAGGATGTAGGTTCCTGCACTGTCGGCGCGTGCGCCGGCAGGGGTGACATACGTCACCACCGGTATGCTGGATCCGAGAATGGCCTGGACGATATCGCGCATCGGAGACATCAGGCCACCGGGCGTGTCCATCTCGATGATGATCAGGTCGGCATTCGATGTTTCGGCGTGTTCAATACCGCTCAAAACGTAGTCCGCAGTGGCGACCCCGATGGCACCTTTGATGTTGAGTACAACGACATTGGTATCGGCTTGGGCCGCAACGTTCGAGATAGCAAGAATGAACGCTGCGAGTAATGCAATACGTTTCATGTATCGCTAATAGTAGTGGCCTTTGTGCGCACTTTCAACGATATGCGGAAACCCCCTATCTGTCGGACTACGCGCCGGCTATCGTCATTTCCTCGACCAGTATTGAGCCGCAACGCAGTCCGCTGCGCAGGTCCTGATCGTTTCCGATCGCTGCAATACGATGGTAAAGATCCCGCAAATTGCCGGCAATAGTCACTTCATGAACCGCGAACTGAATTTCACCATTTTCCACCCAATGCCCAACGGCACCGCGTGAGTAATCGCCAGTTACTGCATTTACGCCCTGCCCGATCAACTCCTCGACAATCAGCCCGGTTCCCATGTCCGCAGTCAGTTGTGCCAAATCGGTGTCGCTGCCAGGAACGAGCAGGTTCTGTGCGCCACCCGCGTTAGCGGTTGTCTCAAGTCCCAGACGACGTGCGGAATAGCTGCTCAGGATGTAACTTCGCAATTCACCGTCAGTGACGATATCGCGATCGTAGGTAGCGACACCTTCGCCATCGTAGGATCGGCTGGCCATGGCCTGTGGAATATGCGGCCGCTCTTGAATCTGCACGAAATCCGGAAATATTTTTTCACCAACGGCATCCAGCAGAAATGACGAGCGTCGGTATTGAGCGCCGCCGGCTATCGCACCAATAGCGTGCCCGATAAAACCACGCGCCAACTCGGGGATGTACAGTACTGGCGCATTCCTTGTCTTGATTTTCCGCGCACCCAACCGACTCACGGTCTTCTCTGCGGCACGCACACCAACTGACTCTGCATCGTCGAGATCGCCTGCAACACGTGATGATGTGTAGTGATAATCGCGCTGCATCGCGCC
>CAYWBZ010000287.1:0-3096 GCA_964456535.1 uncultured Woeseiaceae bacterium
AAAAAAGGGCGGCCGAAGCCGCCCTTATATATTAGCGAGGACTGATCGCTAAAAGTTGTAGTTAAACCCGAGGCGGATTGACCAAAGTGAGGCGCTGCTCGAACGACTTTGATCACGTGGGTTGAATCTTTCGAACAGGTATTGATCATCCGAGAAATTGTCCGGGGTGCCGGCCGTGTCAACCAGGCTTGCCTCAACGATATCTTGATTACGCGGAAATCTCTGCTCGTAGAGTACGCCCCAATCGTCGTTAATCAGGTTTCCGATATTCTTGAACAGAATGTATGCTGTTGCGTGATGATCATCACCAAAACCGGGTATTTCCTGACTAATTCGCAAGTCAAACTTCGTCCACTGGCGGCTGTTGAACTCGTTGCGAGGAACGATGCCACCGCCGTAAGCAGAAATCCCTCTATGATCGGCGAATGCAAAGAATCCAGCCTGGTCGAAACCTGGATCAAAGACTACGTTCGGATCGCTCGGGCCTGTCGGCATGTAGAGCAGGCTGCGTGAGTCACTTGGATTAAAGAATGGCCCCACAACAAACATTTCCTGATTTCTGAACGTGTAGCTGAATGGACGGCCTTGGTTGAGAGCGCCAAACAAAGTGAAGCGAGTTGTGTTGTCACCGAAGAACTCGTTGCTGTACCCGACCTTCAAGATCAGGCGGTGCGGAATCTCGTAATTCGACGTGGCGAGCCCAGGATTATTAGGGTCAGCAACCGAAACGTTGAAGTAGTTCGAGAATGCGACAGAACTCGTCATCGGGTTAACATCTTCTGACTCCGTGTAGGCGTAGCCGAATGTCCAGTCCAGGCCCCAGTCGTATTCCTTGCTCAGTGAAAACGCCAAACTCAGTTGTTCGGTATCGTCGCCGGTGACGTTACTGAGAATGTAGTCGCCATTGAACAAGCGGTCACAGTTTCCCCGGTCTGAAAAAGGATCTGCAACACAGGCAGGTTTGCTCTTGTCGACTGGGGTGTAAATCGGCCGGCCATCCGGCGCCGAACCAATCTGCTGCAGAGTGTCGTCGATGAGTATCGCGGAATTATCTCCGCGGCTGAACAAGGCGTCACCCGAAAGTACGTAGCCCTCGCCCCAGTTGCCGGGGAGGTCGAACTGGTAGGTGCCACCGAATGACATTTTCCAGTTGGACGGCGGATCGAAATCCGGTGCTATGGCATTGACGCCGCTGTTGGCAGCGCCGCCCGTTATAAAATCGAAGAAACCTTGTGGGGCGTCGTAGCCGGGACGACCGTTGCCATCAACTCCCAGCGGTACCGTCAACAAACTGGCATTCGGGTCTAGATTCAGATTCCTCACGCCAGCGTCACCTTCGCGCGCCTGAACCTGGGTAATGCCGTCATTCTGATAGTTGTTACCGAGCCAGACGTTCGGGTTGCCGCCACTGTAAAGCCCGACGCCGCCGCGCAGGCTTAACGAATCCGAGACATCCCAGTTAAAGCCGAAGCGTGGTTGCAACAGGGACAGGCCGTCGAAATTCGTCCGGTTGCTGAAGCCGCTACGATCGATGAAATTTTGATTCTCCGTCGGCAGATCGTCACTTGTCCACCAGTCATAACGCAAGCCGAGTACGAGTGTCAGATCGAGGTCAGCGACCGTGAATTCATCCTGGATGTAAACTGTATTTACTGCGGAGGCAAACTTCGCAGCGGCATCGTTCGGATTCAGCGATGGCGCGGCATTTCCGTAGTAATAATCGTCCGGGCTCAAGGCTTCGAACTGATCGATACAGCCATCCGGCCGGCTTGAATTACAGCCTACC
This sequence comes from uncultured Woeseiaceae bacterium, assembly GCA_964456535.1. Taxonomy (GTDB): domain Bacteria; phylum Pseudomonadota; class Gammaproteobacteria; order Steroidobacterales; family Woeseiaceae; genus UBA1847. The sequence goes on from CAYWBZ010000287.1 coordinate 1,787, forward strand.
GGGTTACCATCAAAGTCGGTACGGGACTCATCAAACCGCAATTCACCAATGGTATGCTGCAAAAACAGATTAAAGACGTCGGTCTCTTCCCACTCGAAGCCACCGGAAATGGTGTGATCGTTCAGCTGGTAGGTACCAGCCAGTTTGAAATTAGTGGTGTCATAAAACAACTTGTTCGACTGGCGTGAGTCGTCACCGCCGAGGTATACGTCGGCGGTATCGCTAAAGATGCCGTCACCGTCTGGATCAGCGTAGGTTTCGATCCGAATCTCGGCGAAGCCAGTACCGCCACGAGTCAGCTGGCGGTTATCGAGTTCTGAATAACCGAAACGAAGCTCCGTGCTGAAGTTGTCGGTCCAGTTCGAGAAGATCTGGCCCGCATAGGCGTTAAGTTCTGCGCCACGTTCGTAAAGGTGGTTCGAAAACTCGAATTCGTCCGAATCACCGTCTGATCGCGAGAAGTTGAAGCCGTCATTCCAATTATAGGTCACAGAAGCTCGATGATCGTCATTGATAAGCCAGTCAAGCTTTATCAGGTACTTCTCGTCTTCGTTTGGCAGATTGGATACTGGAGCACCGGGGTCATAATCCCACAGCCTGATCGCGATATCCGCGATTCTGTCGAGCTGAGCTTGTGAAACGCCGAGTACCGGACGTCCGCAGCTTTGGTCGCCAGCACAACGATCGAATATATCTGCAGTTTCTGCTTTCTCATAAGCAGCAAAGAAGAACAGTTTGTCTTTAATGATAGGACCACCAATCGAGAAGCCGTAACGCTGTTCGTCGAATTCTCCTTGATCTGCCGGTTGACCTTCGAGACTATCGCCGGAGAGCGAGTCGTCGTTGTAGTCGAACCAGGCGCGACCACTAAATTCGTTGGTTCCGGACCGTGTTACCGCATTGACATTACATGCTGTAAAGCCGCCGTACTGTACGTCATATGGCGCCAGCTCAACCGATATGTTTTGAATTGCATCAAACGGGAACGGTTGGCGCTGCGTCGGAAAACCATTGCTGTTTAGCCCGAAGTTGTCGTTCATTCGAATGCCGTCAACTGTCAGGCTGTTAAATCGTGGATTGGCACCAACACATTGCACGCCACTCGCAAATGGCTCATCAATGTAGATGCGCGGATCGATGCGAATGATGTCGCGAATATCACGATTTACCGCTGGAAGATTTTGCAGGTCGTCGAAATTAAACGAACTTGATGGCCCAACAGCGACTTGGACTACCTGCGTCGCCGAAGCGGTTACGACGATTTCGTCGATACTCGCTTCGCCAAGAGCGACGTTGAAGTCAAATGCTTC
>CAYWBZ010000288.1:0-3058 GCA_964456535.1 uncultured Woeseiaceae bacterium
TGCCGAGCATGGCGTCGTCGATCACGAGCAACGGGTATTCGGTTATCACAACCTGATGATCTGCGATGGCTCCACCGTACCAGCCAACCCCGGCGTCAACCCGTCATTGACGATCGCAGCGATGAGCGAACGAGCTATGGCCAAAGTTCCAGCCAAAAACGCCTCACCTCAATAACTCATCCTCATAAAGTGTTAAGTTGAGCGTCCAGCTGACGGGAGACAGCCATGATCGAGTTTGAAGTTAACGGCAAGTTAGTGACAACGGACAGTGACCCGGAGACACCTTTGCTGTGGGTTATACGTGATGAGCTGAAACTGAAAGGCACCAAATTTGGCTGCGGTATTGCGATGTGTGGTGCCTGCACAGTACACCTTGATGGCACCGCGATCCGGTCGTGCACAGCACCCGTCAGTGCTGCTGCAGGTCGTGCGGTGACAACGATCGAGGGGCTGGACTCGGACGCCGGACAGGCGCTGCAAGAAGCGTGGGTCACAGAACAAGTGCCACAGTGTGGCTACTGCCAGTCAGGCCAGATCATGCAGGCCGCGGACCTGTTGTCAGCGAATCCGCAACCAAACGATGATGACATCATCAATGCGATGAACGGCAATCTTTGCCGTTGCATGGCTTACGGCCGTATTCGCAAGGCGATCAAGACCGCCGCGAACGCGGAGGAGGTGTAGTCATGGGAATGCAACAGAGAAAGACGGTTGTTAGCCGACGCACGTTCCTTGCCAGCAGTGCGGGCGCGGGTCTTGTTATGGGTTTTGGGACCTTGCTGCCAGGGTGCAGTCGGGAGGAAGCCGCTAGCGATATTGCCGCCGGTGGTGCGAGTCGCGTGTTTTCACCAGTCGTGTGGTTCGAAGTGGACAGCAGTGGTAACACGCTGATTAATATTGCTAAAGCAGAGATGGGCCAGCATGTTGGTACCGCATTGGCGCGTATCGTCGCCGATGAGCTCGGTGCCGACTGGAGTAGCGTCACGATCAAGCATGTCGATTCCGATCCCAAATGGGGTTACATGGTCACGGGCGGGTCCTGGTCAGTTCTTACGAGTTTCGCGATGTTGTCGCAGGCGGGTGCGGCTGGCCGTACTGTATTGATCGATGCCGGTGCCAAATTACTTGGTGTTAGCGCATCGGATTGCACGGCTGAGGCTGGGCAGGTAATTGCCGGCGATCAGCAGGTGTCTTTTGCTGACATCGTTGCAAAAGGTGATATCAATCGAACGTTCAGCGACGAAGAAATGGCTGCTATGCCCATCAAACCGGCAGCCGAGCGTCGCCTGATTGGTAAGGACGTCCGCGCACTTGATATCCCCGATAAATCAAAAGGTGCAGCCGTTTACGGACTCGACACCGAATTGCCGGATATGGTGTATGCACATCCGCTCATTCCGCCGACGCGTTACGGCAGCACGATTGTCTCTGTCGACGATAGCGCCGCGAAAGACATACCGGGTTACGTGCAAACACTGACGATCAACGACCCCAGTGACGTGATTCAGGGATGGGCCGTGGTGGTCGCAGAAAGTTTCCCGGCGGCGATGAAATCTGCAGCCGCGGTCAATGTCGAATGGTCGGCCGGACCGGCATCTGAAGTTAGCAGTGCGGATCTGTTTGCCGAAGGCGAGAGGCTGGTTGCTGATTCGGCCAGCGGTGTGCTGTTTGTTGATGATGGCGACGCCGCTGCTGCGAGAGAAAGCGCAGCGAGTTTGCATACGGCGACCTATCAAACCGCATCGGTATTGCATTTCACGCTGGAGCCACAGAATGCCTTGGTCGAGTGGGTCGATGGTGTTTGTCACATCCATGCGGGTAACCAATGGCAGTCATTGATTTTGCCGTACCTCGCAGCGGCGCTGGAAGTTCCCGAGACGGACATTGTTCTTCACCAGTATTACCTCGGTGGCGGCTTCGGTCGACGTTTGTTCGGCGATCAAATGATTCCGGCAGCTTTGGCGGCTCGCCAACTCGGCAAGCCCGTCAAACTCATATTTCAACGTGCAGAGGATAGCCGCTTCGATTGCTCTCGCTCACCGTCCGTATGCAAGTTTGATGCATCCTTCGACGCCGATGGCCAGCTTACCAGTATCGAACACGCTGCGGCCGCCGGCTGGCCGACGCTTGCGATGGCGCCCGGCTTTATGGCTGACGGCGTCGATGGCAACGGCAAGTTCGATCCGTTTTCGATCAACGGTGCAGATCATTGGTACACATTGCCAAACCACCGTGTTCGTGCGATCAACAATGACCTCGTGCAACGCACCTTGTTACCCGGTTGGTTACGCTCCGTCGGTCCGGGCTGGATAGGCTGGGGTGTCGAGACTTTCATGGATGAACTGGCGGCCATCGCGGGCGACGATCCGGTCGATTACCGACTCGCGCTGCTCGACGCGGCTGGCAAGAATGCAGGTAGCACGCCCACCACTGTCGGTGGTGCATCGCGACTCGCAGCCGTGTTGAAGGATGTACGTGATCGCGCCAACTGGGGAAGACTGTTACCGGAAGGCGAGGCGTACGGCGTGGCAGTTGCTCACGGACAGGAGCGCGCAAACCCAACCTGGGTTGCCTGTATCGCACATGTGAAAGTCGATGCGACTAGCAAGGCGATCACGGTCAAGAAAATCTGGCAGTCAATAGATTGCGGCACTGTCGTTCATCCGAACGGTGCGTTGGCACAGGCTGAAGGGGCGGCACTTTGGGGCGTGAGTCTTGCGCTGCATGAAGGGACGGCGATCGAGCAGGGGCAGGTGAGCGACACCAATCTCAACACCTATACGCCGCTGCGTATGGCGGACGTACCTGAGCTGGATATCCAGTTTGTGGACAGCACTGAGTTTCCCACCGGTCTGGGTGAACCATCAGTTATCCCTGTGGCGCCCGCGATCGGCAATGCGGTTTTCGCGGCAAGCGGAATTCGCGTTCGGGATTTGCCGATACGGCTCCCTGGCTGAGGGTAGCTACCAGGCGACGGGCGCTCAGCGATAAAAGATATGATTCCCGATGCGGGCCGTTCGGGTTCTCTTTCGTTTCCAGGGAACGCGAATACTGGTGC
>CAYWBZ010000289.1:0-3028 GCA_964456535.1 uncultured Woeseiaceae bacterium
ATACTCGCAATATCAATAGAGCCTTGCAGTACCAGGGAATATCGCGTGGCATGAATTCAGTATTTGGTGCAATGAGGCGAAACCGTGACGCCAGTCTGCATCTCGATGCGATCGCGGAGCTTTCCGAGTCTTTCGGCAATGAAGCAGCACCCATGGTCGTCAATGTTGAAGGCCAGGAGCGACGTCTGACCGGTACCGCCGAGGCGCAATTCGAAAGCTGGCGGCAGTTGTTGAGGGAGATTTACGAAGCTGAAACGGGCTTCTCACAGGCCGTAGAAGTGGGTGCTCCGGCACGGGCGCCGGAACCAACAGGGTAAGCGTTCCTCAGCAATGCTCGAACTCAGACAAGGCACGCAACTAGCCGATCGATACACGCTCGTCCGCAGGCTGGGCGGCGATAGCGAGACACATACGTGGCTCGCCAAGGACCGACTTACACGTGCGTCGGTCGCGCTCAAGATCGCAGATGGCGACCAGCACAGCAGCGACAAGCTGCGTGCGGAATGGCAAGCCAACATCCGGTTGATGCATGCGCACATTGTGCGCGCGTTCGAATTTCATGCAGAGGCTGAAGTTGCATTCTTTAGCCAGCAATTCATCGATGGCCCTGATTTCGGCGTACTTGCCGGACTTCCGGTGGCAGACGTTCTCGGTCCTGTAGGACTGTTGGTCGATGCTCTGGCTTATGTGCATGCCAAAGGCGTGGTTCACCGTGACATCAAGGCGTCCAATGTGCTGTTTGACGGAAACGGTGCGCCTTACCTGAGTGATTTCGGCGTTGCATGTGCGGCCGGGCAAATCGGCACGGGTGGTTCGCTCATTGCGCAAAGTCCGCAGTCGCTTGATAGCCAGCCGGCATCTGCAGCGGATGATATTTTTGCGCTGGGCAGTTTGATTTTTGAGCTGATAGCCGGTCGACCGCCGTGGTCTTCAGCGGATATTGCGAAAGGCATCAGGGATGAAACCGCAGCGCCGTTAAGTGCTGTGGATGGTTCGGTACTTCCGCAGGAACTTATATCCCTCGTGGCGCGGATGCTCGACAAAGACGCGAGCAAGCGGCCAAGCGCGAAAGAGGTGGCTACAGAGCTGCGACAGGCCGGTTTCGCACCGCGTACGGCAACGATCAGTGGTGGCTCGGCACCACGACTCGACGATGAGGTCATTAAGTCGGTCGAATCCATTCGTCCGGTTCCTCGGCCCAAGAGTGACGCTGATGAAATTGTTAGTCAGGACTCGACCGGGCTGAGTCAGAAAACGGTGGCTATTGCGCTCGGCGTACTGATCGTTATCTTGATCAGTGTAATTTTTGTGCTGCCCAGGAATGTTTCTAACGAGACAGGATCATCGGCTGAGGAACCGGTGGTTGTGCTGGATGAGGGTGATGTGCCGCCGCCGGTCGTAAGGAGAAACACACGGAACCGCGCCAATGTTCTTGTCGACCCCGAAGTGCGCAAGCGCGTGAAAGGCACAACCGATGCGCCGACTCGCACACTTGAAGGCGACGATGCCATCACATTTTCAGAAAATCGCGCAGACTACAGCGGGCTGAATGAAGAAGCCCGGGCCCGGTTCGAAACTGAGTCGACGCTGGGCGAGCTGTTATCCGCACTCGAGGTACTTGAGAGCCGCGGGATTGAGCGTTGGGCGGTCCAGGAGCACCGTGTGGCCCGTGACTTGTACGCGGAGGGCGATCGCGCCTATCTTGAAAAGGACTACCTGTACGCCGAGGAATTGTACCTGGGTGCACTGACCGTCCTCGAGCCTCTCTATGAGCGCATCGAGCCAACCTTTCAAAGGGCCTACGAAGGTGCTGTCGCGGCATTCGAATCCGGTGACAGGCTCGAGGCATTGCGGCTGTATGAGCTGGCCGTCTCAATAACATCAAGTCATCCTGGTGCGCGTGCCGGATATGAGCGAGCGAAGAGTCTTGAAGCTGTTTTGCGGCTGGTAGATCAAGGACTTGAGTACGAGGAAGACCTCGAGCTTGCGGCGGCGCAAAGGAGTTTCGAGCAAGCTGTTGAGCTGGATAATCTGTGGCAACCTGCACACGAGGGAATTCTTCGAGTCGAAGAAACGCGGATCAAGATTGAATTTGATACACGAATGACAGAGGGTTTCGACGCCATCGCTATTGGCGATTTTCTTGGAGCACGGGCGGCTTTCCGAGTTGCCAAGCAACTCATTCCCGAATCGACTGAGCCGGCTGATGGCCTGTTGCAGGTCGATCAGGGTCTGCGTTTGCAGGACATCACGACAATGGAGCGTGAGGCACATTCTCTGGAGCAGGATGAGCACTGGGACGCCGTTGTGCAAACGTATGAAGAGATTTTGAAAGTCGATGATTCATTATCGTTCGCGCATGACGGTCTTGAGCAGGGGCGGCAAATGAGTGCCCTGCATTCACGTCTGGATAAGTTGATCGCTGAGCCGGATCAACTAAGCGTCCCATCCGTGATGCAAAACGCGACGATGCTGGTCGTCGATATAACAACCCGACCAAACGTCGGTCCGAGGCTCGCCGGGCAGCGCGACGAGCTGTCACGTCTATTGAAACGAGCGGCTACGCCACTGCCGATACCGCTGGTATCAGACAATGTTACCGAAGTGTTCGTCTACAAGGTTGGTAGACTGGGCAATTTCATGCGCAAGGAAATCAGACTACGCCCCGGGACATATGTCGTCGTTGGATCGCGGCCGGGCTATCGCGACGTACGGCTGGAATTTCGCGTTGCGCCGGAAATCGACATGGAGCCGGTCATTATTCAGTGTGAGGAACCGATTTGAGCGTCGGAAACCTTGTAATCAGGGACGTTGCAGGTGAACGCCACTTCGGTAGCGACGAGCTGCCGTTGCGCGTGGGTACCGGAAGTGAATGCCAGTTACGGCTGCCGGGACCTGGCGGTGAACCCGTTGCGATGCTGGACTTGCTGGATGGCCTGCCAATTGTGCAACCGGTCGGTCGAAATACATCACTGCGTATTAACGATGTTGCTCTGGAAGCGAGTCGTCGTCTTGTGGACGGCGATAT
>CAYWBZ010000290.1:0-3025 GCA_964456535.1 uncultured Woeseiaceae bacterium
GGCCGCTCCTACGCGACCTCTTCCTCGGAGCCGTCCTTCGCTGAGTAAACGCGGCGGATAATCGACGGGATTACGGCCTCCGATATCAAAAAGCCCTGCATCTTGTCGCATTCGATCGTTTTCAGGAACTCGAAGGTTTCCTGGTCTTCAACGCCCTCGGCACAAACCGACATGCCCAGATTGTGGGCCAGCCCCGTAACGGCGGCCAGCACGGTCAGTGAGGTTCGGTCTTTTTGCGCCCGTCGTAGCGCGGACGCGTGAATCTTGATCTCGTCGAACGGCATTTGCTCAAAGGTACTGAGCGAGGACGAGGCGACACGGAAGTCGTCAAGGCAAATTCGAAAGCCCTTTTTCCGCAGCGACCTCAGCATTTGAACGTGCGGCGCGTCGGGGTCGGCGAGGTCCTGTTCAATAACCTCAAATGTAAAGCTGCCACACTCAAGCCCGGCTTCGCGGACAATCTCAGCGTAGTTGTCAGCCAGCATCGGGTCGCCAAGCTGGCTGGACGCAAGGTTTATGCATGAATTGAGGTGGATACCGCGTTCGCGCCAGGCGAGCAGTTGCCGGGTTGCCTCGCGAAGCACGTATTCGCTGAGCTTGCTCATGAAGCCGAAAGCCTCGACCTCGGGCAGGAACTCCAGCGGCCCCATCAGGCCGTGTTCCGGGTGGTGCCAGCGAACCAGCGCTTCAGCTTCACGGGTCAGCCACTCGCTGCCGGAGTTTCTCTCGACCTTTGGCTGATAGCGAAGCACAAATTCCCGATTTTCGAGCGCGCCCTCCACTTCCTGCCGGGATACACGCAGCATGCGGCGGCGGCAACGGCGCGCCGAAGCGCTCAGGTGGTCAAAGTCGAAGTCCTTGCCCACCCACTCGATATTGTCAAAGCTTGCCAGCTTGTCGACCAGCTCAGCTTGCTGACTGCTGCGAAGTGAGGCTCTATCTGCCGCCACGATAATGGCAAACGGCATGCGGTCCTTGGCGGATTTCAAAGAACGGATGGTTTCGCTGCAGACATCGGGCTCGGCTAGAATGACGATGCGCCGTGACTGGCCCGTCATGAGCTCAGCAAAGGTTGAGGCTTTCGCGAAAAAGCTCAACGTAAAGCTCATCTCCCGAACGACGTCGTTCAGCGCCTGGTTAGCGCGAATAGTTTCACTTGCAATTAACAGCATAATGGCGGCAAAAAGTCATGAATTCCTGCCTATTTATACTCGTTTCGACCGGACCCAAATGTGCGCCGCGTCCCAATGACAGGAATCAGTCGAAAACCCTTAAAATTCCGAATAAAAAAGGGCTCTGACCCCTTTGCTGGCAGGCCCCTGAAACGGCCAGTTTTGTGTTGCCATGCTTAGGGTCTGCCACTATAATGCGCACGCTATTCGCAGGCTCGCCTGGAATCATAATTACCACAAGCGCCACCCGCCGCCGGTTAGCCCGATGGACGTGGCGTTTTTAGTGCCGGAGGCATAGAGAAATGGATCTCACTATTCTCCGGGTGCTTTTGTGGCAATTTCTGGTCGGAGCGGTGCTGGCCGCAGTACTCTGGGGCGTTTTTGGCAAGGTCGCTGGTTACTCGGCAGTATTGGGGAGCCTGATCTGTGTCATTCCAAACGCTTTTTTGGCATTACGGCTGGTAGTACCGCGCAGGGATCCAGGGGCTCAGGCTCTGATCAATGCAGCCTGGATTGGCGAAATAGGAAAGCTGGCGCTCACCGTACTGTTCTTCAGTCTCGTGTTCACGCTGGTCAGGCCGCTCTCGGCAGCGGCGCTTTTTGCAGGATTTATTACGACGCAGCTTGTGACCTTTTCGGGTCTTTTGATGCGACACGAACAGGACACGAGTAACAGCAATGGCAGCTGAAGGCGGACACGGCGCACAAACGTCGGGCGAATATATCCAGCATCACTTAACGAACCTGCAGGTCTGCAAGGTTGAGAGTGGCGAGTGGGTGTGGAACCATTGTGCTGGAAATTTCTGGACGTTTAACGTCGACACGATGGGCTGGTCGATATTCCTTGGCCTGGTGTTCGTCTGGTTGTTTGGCCGCGCGGCGAAAAAGAGCTCGTCAGGAAAGCCAAGCAAGTTTCAGGCTTTGGTGGAAATCATCATCGAGTTTGTCGATAGCAGCGTGAAAGACACGTTCCACGGCAAGAGCCGCCTGATCGCCCCGCTGGGACTGACGATTTTCGTCTGGGTCTTCCTGATGAACTTCATGGACCTGATTCCGGTTGACTGGATTCCCATGCTGGCCGGCACGATCGGCATACCCTATATGAAGGTGGTCCCTTCGACCGACGTAAACATCACGTTCGGTATGTCCATCGCCGTGTTCTTCCTGATCATCTTCTACACGATCAAGAACAAGGGCGTTAAGGGATTCATCGGTGAGCTGACATTGCACCCGATCGCACCGCCGACCAAAGGTGCTGGCCTGATCGCTGCCCCGTTCATCATCGCGTTTAACTTCGTACTCGAAAGCGTAGCGTTGCTGGCCAAGCCAATCTCGCTGTCGCTGCGACTTTTCGGCAATATGTTTGCCGGCGAACTCATCTTTATCCTGATTGCGTTACTGGGTGTTTATCAGCTGCCGCTGCACTTCGGCTGGGCGCTGTTTCACCTGCTAATCGTGACGCTGCAGGCCTTTATTTTCATGATGCTGACCATAGTGTATTTAAGCTTGGCATCGGAATCACACTAACTTGTACTTAATTCTTCCCAGGAGAAACTGATGGAAACTGTTATTGGCTTTACGGCGATCGCCGTCGCACTTTTGATTGGCCTCGGCGCATTGGGCGTAGGCATTGGCATGGGCCTTTTGGGCGGCCGCTTTCTTGAGGGTGCTGCGCGTCAGCCGGAGCTGGCTCCGATGCTGCAGACGAAGATGTTCATCGTCGTCGCACTGCTCGATGCTGTTGCAATGATCGGCGTTGGTATCGCGCTGTTCTTCGCATTTGCAAACCCGTTCATCGCTCAACTCGCTAACGCGCCAGTTGTTGGCGGATAAGACGTAGGAGCGGCCCTTAG
>CAYWBZ010000291.1:0-3005 GCA_964456535.1 uncultured Woeseiaceae bacterium
GTCGAGATTGACCCAGAAGCCCATACGCTCGGTCATCTTCTCCCAGTCACCGATGTAACGCATGACTGAGTCACGACAGCGCTTTGTGAATTCGGCAACACCAACTTTTTCTTCGATCTCCTTCTTGTCGAAGATACCGAGTTCTTTTTCAACCTCGTGCTCGACGGGCAAGCCGTGAGTATCCCAGCCTGCTTTCCGTGGGACGTAATAGCCCTGCATCGTTTTGTAACGCGGGAATATGTCTTTGAAGCTTCGAGCGAGAACGTGGTGAATGCCCGGCTTGCCGTTGGCGGTCGGTGGACCTTCATTAAAGCTGAATTGCGGCTTCCCCTCGGTCTGGTCCAGCGTCTTCTGGAATACATCGTGCTCACGCCAAAACTCCAGCACCTCGGTTTCGAGGGCCGGACCGTCATACCTGCCTGATACTTCTTTAAAACCCAAAATCACACTCCAGAACGCAAAAACCCCGGGCGCATTACCTGCGCCCGGGGCGAAAACTTCGCGGTACCACCCGGTTTCACGGCACTCTAAATAGATCACCGTCTCATGGGTCATAAAGACCCGACACCCGTCTCGTGGGTCATCCGGCCAGGCCTACTTGGCTTTGTTTAATCAACAGTGCCTTTCGATTGGCGACTCCGGGGTGATATTCGGCAGTGTCAGGCCCGGAACTCTCACTGTCTTCCGGTCGCTTTGGCCTGATCGGGCTGCTTACTCGTCCCCATCAACGTCTTGACGGGGAAACTAGCGCCCAAACACGTAAAACACAAGCAAAATCACTGAAAACCACTATTCTCAGCCGCGCTCGCACAATCAATGCAAAGCGTCACTGTCGGGTCGAACTCAAGGCGTTTGGGGTTGATGGGCTCGTCACAGTTCAGACAAAGACCAAATTCGCCGTCATCGAGACGTTTGAGGGCTGCGGCAATGTGCTTCAGGGTTGCTTCCCGTCGATGGCTCGATGCCTTTGCCATAGCCTGTGCCTGCATCGCATCCATACGAGATAACCGGCCTACTTTAGACTGATCGAGTTCAACGACGGCCGCGGACTCATCGCCGATTTCAGCAATGCTCTGAAGTTCCGCCCGCAAAACCAGTAACCTGTCGCGCCAATCATTTGCCATTTGTCTGTGACTACACCTTTTTGACGAATTCAGACTTCAGCTTCATGGCACCGATACCTGGCACCTTACAGTCAATATCGTGATCGCCATCGACCAGACGGATATTCTTCACCTTCGTGCCTACCTTCACTACCGATGACGAACCTTTTACCTTGAGGTCCTTTATCACCGAAACGGTATCGCCATCCGTAAGCACGTTGCCGTTTGCATCTCTGATGACTTTCTCACCATCGCCGCTGTCCGCCGCGTCTTTCGACCATTCATGCGCGCACTCAGGACAAACCAGCATGATTCCGTCCTCGTAGGTGTACTCGGAATTGCACTGCGGACAATTGGGTAATTCGCTCATCTTTTTCCTTTAACGCTATGCCGCTATTGCGACAAAGGCCTCACGTCGCATGGAACCGTTGGAAATCAACGCGATCTGATCCTTGCGGTGCTCGCGCTTTGCGATCAATTCGTCCTCGCCCAACAAGTCGGCCAGTTCCTTTTCATTCTCGTAGATGCCGTCAACCAAACGCTGCAGACTGTTCCTGTATTCAGCCGTCACGTCCTGACATTCAGCGACTCGCCAGCCTGTCGCTTGCAGCAACTCTGAATAACTTCCGTCAACGCCTATGAACGGTGGGCCCGTTGCAAGCACCTTTTCATGTTCGGACTGAACGAGTCCTTCTGCTGGCAATATTACGGAAAAATGCATGATTGCATTGTCGTGCGCAACGCGCCTGGACTCCTGCAGCAACTCCATCTTCTCTGGCAAACAACACAACACATCAGAATGACTGATGCGATCAAAAGTTTGATCGGAAAACGGCAATGCTGTCCCGCTGGCAGAGACAATATTAACCCGGTCTGTCATGCCGTCATCCGCAGCACGGGCTGCCGCTTGTGCTAGTGCGTTCAATGGGATGTCGAGGAGTGTCACTTTGCAGCTCGAAAGCTTCCCGAGCAATAACCCAGGCCATCCGGCACCAGAGCCAATATCCAGCAGCCGATTGCTCGAGTCCAACTGCAGTGATCCCAAAATGCCTTCAGCCTGTTGCCGCGTCGTCCAGCTCGTTCCGCCGTAGTCGCAGCCAAGCGCTACTCGTTCCAGTTTCTTGATCTCGGGGAGTCGAGACAAATCGTAACTGCCGGCGAAATCACAACATGATTCAGGTGAGGTACTCATTCGCCGGATTCTATAACGGCAGTCGCCGCAAAGTCCTGCTCCGAAAACATTCGTGGCTCATCCAGATCGTAACCACGGTCGACCATTAGCCTGACTTTTTCCACCAGCTCAGCACGCGTCGCGTGCAGATCTTCAATCTCGGCACGCAATCGTGTTCGACGCAGGATAGATACCATTGAAGCGAGCAACGTCGCTTGTGCTTCGATAACCCATATCGACGCGGAGAAACTGATGGTGAGGCCCACGACCAGCAAGATTGCCCAGACTGTGCCGAAGTAACTGCCGATTAGAAATGCCACCAGCAAATACAGCATCGGTAACAAGGCCATCGAGGCGATTACTTTAAGCGTCGCAATGTCATCCTCCTCATAGCTGAAACGATCACCAACATAGGCGGCTAACCAGCCGACGGGCAAATGTAGCAACACACCGGGGATGGCGACGGGCAACAACAGCATCAGCGAAACTGAACGAACCAGTAGCCGGCGGAACGCCTTGCCCACTGAGATCTTTGTGCGTAACTGGTAATCCTTGAGCCCGAGCACATCCAGCCGCGACTGATAGTCGTCGACCGCCTTACGAAACTCAACCATCTCTGGTTCTTCGGCCATATTCAGGTAGGCCTCAACAAAGCGTCGATTCAGCTCTACATATTCACTCGGCGCGAGCGTAGCTGAGGCCGGCTTGTACAGTCGCCTTGCGGCTTGAAC
>CAYWBZ010000292.1:0-2998 GCA_964456535.1 uncultured Woeseiaceae bacterium
CCAATCGGTGGATTTATGCCGTAACAATACCGTAATTTATGCCAAACTATCAGTGGCGAGTCTGTGTGGATCGTCTATAATTACCGGTATACGGTTAAAAAAATAATAACCTAAACACAAAAACGAATACTAAAAAAAGGTCGGGAACTAAAATGAAACAATCACGCCTTATCCTGTCAATATTTTCTATCGCTATCGCAGCTGCGTTGCTCCTGAGTGGGCCAGCCAGTGCACAAACAACAACATCATCAATTCGAGTCGTTGTTACAGATGACAACGGCGCCGCTGCCGCTGGTGTACCCATTGAGGTTCTCCATGTTCCAACAGGACGCGTGGCTACTTCGAGCACAAACTCATCTGGCGTTGCCAACGTACGAAACCTCGCGGTAGGTGGGCCATACCAGGTAAGTATTTCTTCGGGTTCGAGTTATTCCGGACAGGCTATCAGCGACATCATCACTCAGCTTGATGAGACAGAGGTTGTAGCGCTTCGGGTTTCGTCCACCATCGAAGAGATCAAGGTGGTTGCGCAGCAGGCGAGTCAGGCCATCCAGGTCGGCGTCGGACGTAATTTTGATCGCGCTACGATCGATGCGATTCCCTCCATCTCCAGAGATTTCGTCAGCGCCTTGGCAACTGAACCAAAGATTCTGGTCGACAACAGCGTCGCACGAGGGCCAGCGGTATCAATGGCCGGGCAGAACTTCCGTTTCAACAGCGTCACCATTGACGGCGTCGCACAGAATGACAACTTCGGCCTTTCCAAAAACGCATCGGCTACACAGCGGACACCGATTTCGATCGATGCGATTGAAGCCATCAACGTAAACATCGCTCCGTACGATGTTGCGTACGGCAACTTCATCGGCGGCAACATCAACATTGTCACCAAGTCCGGTACTAACGAGTTTGAAGGTAGTGTCTTCGCGTTTACTACTGACGACAGCCTGACCGGCGACGAATCGAAAGGTGTTAAACTCGGCATCGGCGATTTCAGTGAAGATACTTACGGCTTTACACTCGGTGGACCGATTGTCAAAGACAAATTGTGGTTCTTCGTAAACTACGAGAAGTTCGAGACGACAAGCCCGTCCAATTCACAGACGATCGACAATATCGCCGGCGTCACACAAGCAGACGTGGATCGAGTCAGAAGCATCCTGCAAACCGAATACGGATTTGATCCCGGTACGTTTGCTGCGAGCGACAAGGACGAAGATGAAAAGATCCTCATTAAACTCGACCTGGATATCAATGACGATCATCGCGCGGTTGCTACGTATCAGGTAGCAGACGGCGATGTCTTGTTCGATGACTTTCCCGAGGTCGCTGTTCTGCAATCGAATCGCTACAACATTAATGAAAAATTGACAGCGTTTTCTGTACATCTGTTTTCAAACTGGACGGACCAGCTTTCCACCGAGTTCAAGTACGGCTTCAAGGATGTTGAGAACCGCCAGATTAGCGTGAGCACCGATACTCCGGACTTCACGATTTTCACTGCCGCTGGCGGCACGATTGCAGCAGGCGGAGATCGCTTCCGGCATACCAACGAACTGGACAACGAATCTACACTCATCAAGTTTAAAGCTGACTATCTGCTGGGTGATCACCTGATTTCCGCAGGCTTCGAGCGAGAAGAATATACGGTTCGCAACCTGTTTCTGCCGTTCTCCAAAGGCAACTACAACTTCGCTTCGATCGATGACCTCGAGACCAGAACACTGGATTTCGCGTTATACGGCAATGCAAACTCGGGTGTCGGCACCGACGCTGAAACGAATTTTGATCTTGCTGTGAACAGTTTTTATATTCAAGATGAATTTATACCAACGGATAGCCTGACCTTGAAGTTTGGGCTGCGCTTCGACGAGTACGACAACAGCGATGCCATCACAGCTAATCCGAGCTTTCTTGCGAGGAACGGCTTTTCAAACCAGACGAATCTGGATGGCAAAGACCTCGTTTTGCCTAGAGCCGGATTCACTTGGGACGTCAATGACCGACTGACCGTACGCGGTGGTGCCGGATTGTTCGGTGGTGGTGTTCCGCTGATCATGCTGTCGAACAGTTACGCAGGCGACGGCATCAGCCGCACGTTTGCAAGTTTCCTCGCTCCTTTCTTCGGCCCACCGGTTAGCGATGCGTTGGCCAACGCAGTCAACGCACTGCCAGACCCGACCGCGGCTTTCACCTATCTGCAGCCGTTTATTGGCGTAAGCCCGGATACGGCGGTCGATGCACTGTCGCCGGACTTCGAAGTACTGAGTACCTGGAAGTACAGCCTGGGCGCCGAGTACGTATTTGGCGACGACTGGCTGATCAACGCCGACGTCGTGCTGTCCAGTGTCGAAGACGGTTATGACATTTATGAAGGCCGTCGTTCACAGGTCGGTACGGCACCGGATGGTCGTCCAATTTACGACTTCCCGGCCGATGGCGACTACATCGTCAGGAACACAGGGCAAGGCAAGGGCACGGTATTTACACTTAGCCTGTCGAAGTCATTTGATACCACTTACGGCCTCTGGGACCTGAATCTGGGTTACACCAATCAGGACGTTGATGAGCTGCGCTCCTACAATCGATTCGTTGGTTTCGAAACCTACATAATGGACCCGCAATCTGATCTGAATAATCCTTCAGTTGCGCAGTCCCGCTACGAGGTCGAGCATCGCATCACAGGAACGTTGCGTTGGCAGAGGGAGCTGTTCGGCGACAACATGACGTCGGTTGGCATGACCTACGCCGGCCGCTCCGGTCGTCACCTCAGCTACGTATTCGGTAGCGCGAACGCTGCATTCGGCGGCACCTTCCTCGCTGACTTCGGCAGTGAAGGCGACACTCCCGGCTCGCAGTTATTCTATGTGCCGACCAGTGCGACCGACCCGATCATTACGGGTGACCCGGCATTTCTTGCAGACCTCGACGCCTATATCGCCAGCGATGGCTGTCTCGCCGGACACAGAGGCTCAATCGTTCCCCGCAACAGCTGCGA
>CAYWBZ010000293.1:0-2988 GCA_964456535.1 uncultured Woeseiaceae bacterium
TCCTCAAGCTCGGCTTTAGCCTCGTCGACGCCAGCGACGTCCTCAAACGTGACCTTGGTATCCGTCTCGACATAGACCTTGGCTTTGCTCTTGCCGACCGACATCAAGCCGCCGCCAAGACCCTGCCTCTCTGTCATCTTGCGAATGACGAAGATCCAGAATCCAACCAGAAGCGCCACTGGCAGAAGCCAGGACAGCACCTGCGCAAGCCAATCGCTTTCGACACGACCTTCAAACTCCACATCGTAGTTCGCCAAATCCTTCGCAAAGTCCGGATCGATTCGAACCGTCTCAATATATTCATGCCCCCCGGGCGATGGGTATTTGAGCTTACCGCGTATGCTCGTCGTGGAAATGCCAATCGACTCGAGCCTGCCCTCCTCCAGCATTACCTGAAAATCGCTGTAAGGGATGCTCTCTACCCGACGTGATTCTGCCCACCAGGACTGTATAAGCACAATCGCCAATGCTGCGAAGACGACGTACCAGAAGTTGATGTTTGTTGTCCTGTCCACATTACCAAGTTCGCGTTACCGTTCGAGATCGGCCCGCGACCGAATGATGTCGTCGTGTATAGCGGTAGCCATGTTAAGAATCATTTCAACACCGCTGCGCTTTGACAATTCGGGCTTGTACCTAACGTGAGACAAACAGGCGCGGGAGGCTTACACCACGTTGGGCACGAAACTGACGCTCGGCAATTCCGTATGTCGATGGTCGCCACTCAGTCGTAAACTGGCACAACGTATTATGACTATCCAAATCGTGATCATGCTGTTTCTGCTGGTTAGCATCATTATCTTGCTGACAACGGAACTGCTGCCGATGGACGTGACGGCGCTGCTCGGACTGATTGCGCTTGTCACATCAGGCTTGATCAGCCCGGCAATGGCATTTTCCGGGTTCGCCAACGAGGTCATCATCATGTTGGCATGCATATTTGTGATTGCCGGCACCCTCACCAGATCAGGAGTCACGCAGCACATCGCCGACGCAATCATTAGAGCAGCGCATGGCAAGGTCCGCCTGGCACCCGTTCTAATGGGCACCGTGGCCGCCCTTTCGGCGTTGTTCAGCAATACAAGCGCGACGGCGACGCTCATGCCCGCAACTCTTCAGATAGCCAGAAAGACCAAGCTCCATCCCAGTCAGTTGTTGATGCCACTCGCATTCGCGTCGATTCTGGGCGGCACCTGCACGCTCATCGGTACGTCCACGAACCTCGCAAGTTCCGGCCTGATCTCTCGCCTGGGTCTGGCGCCCTATTCACTTTTCGAATTCGTGGTTCCAGGCGTCCTGCTTACCATTGTAGGCATTGTCTATTTGACTCTGATGAGTCGCCGAATAGCGCCTAAACGCGAGTCAGACGATTTCATTCAGGACTACGATGTCCGCGACTATCTATCCGAGCTGTTCATTGACGAAAAATCTCCGGCGATTGGTGACACCCTCGGATCATTACATCTTGCGGCATCAGAAATCACGCCGTTGGCGGTTATACGGAATCGCCGAAGGCTGACGGCGCACGGCAATCGTAAACTGCAGGGCGGCGACAAGATTGTCGTCAAATCGTCTCGTGACGCGTTGTTGCATGCACGTGACAATCCGAAAATATCGATCGAGGCGGAACGCACGCTGACCGAAAGGGACTTATTCCTTGATGATGCTGAGATCTGCGAGGTCGTTCTGATGCCGCAATCACCCTTGGTCGGAAAGTCGCTCAAGACGCTGAGATTCTACGCCCGGCACCAAGTCGCGGTTCTGGCCATTTATCGTGGCGGACAGGCTTATCCGTCGCAGGTCGAAAACACGCCGCTGCGAGTAGGTGATGTTCTGCTCATGCAGGGCCCGAAGCAGCAGTTGAACGCGCTCGCGCGCCCCCCGGACCTATGGATGCTACAAAGCGCGGCCGATTCACCGATCAGCACGAGAAAAGGCCTCTACGCGCTCGCGGCTATGCTGGGAGCTATCCTGCTGAGTACGATTGGGGTGCTGCCACTGTCGATCGCCTTTCTGCTCGCCGTAGTAGCGTTGGTGATTACTGGATGTACGAGTATGGAGGAAGCCTATGCGTCGATCGAATGGCGACTGCTTGTCCTCATCGCAAGTATGAGCGCGTTTGGGTTCGCCATGCAGGAGACCGGTACAGCGTCTTTGCTTGCCGATCTCATCGCAGAGGTCGTATCGCCGTTCGGCCTGCATGCAAGCCTGGCGGCATTCGCAATTCTCGCGGTCGTATTGACACAGCCGATGTCCAATGCCGCGGCCGCATTGGTATTGCTTCCGGTTGCAATATCAACCGCGGAGACGCTCGGAGTAAACGCGCGGCCGTTTGCGATCATCGTGACGCTGTCTGCATCGTTATCGTTCATTACGCCGCTGGAGCCAGCGAGTCTGCTCGTGTTCGGCGTCGGCAAGTACCGTTTCTCGGATTTCCTGAAAGTCGGACTTCCTTTGACGCTGATCGTTGTCCCGTTACTCGTTTTTTTGGTTCCTATCCTTTGGCCGTTTCAATGAGAGTGAGCGACATTCGGCCTCGCGGCCGCGAACCACGCGCTCGCCTTTCATGGCTCCGCTGGTCTCGGTGACGATCGTGTTCTGACCTTCCCGATGGTGGCTGTCGTAGTAGTACACAACGACCCAATCGTCGGTCCGGCCGAGTTCGTGCGCCAGCGCGGTATTGGAGAACAATGCTGTGAAATGCCATTTGTCACGATCGGTGTGCAGAATGGGCAACCATGCGAGCCCCTTGGGATTGAAGCGTTTCGGCGCGATTTTCGGCAGTTTTCCGGCTGCAGAGCGCTGCCGATACTCACGGTCAATGTCGAGCAAATTGGCGACCGACGGTGATCCTCCAAACGACCGTCGGCGCCTGCCTCGACGCGTGAGCAGGGCTGCAAGACCGGCCCGGATTGCTGCCGCTCGGCGCGTGCCGATTCCGGGAACGCCGGCGAGCCGCCCGTCATGTGCGGCAACTTCCAGTGCCTC
>CAYWBZ010000294.1:0-2985 GCA_964456535.1 uncultured Woeseiaceae bacterium
CCTCGTTTCCGCGGACCATGGAAAATCTGGCGCAGCGCGGCATCAATGTGACGCCAATCGACTTGTCCGAACTGCAAAAGGCCGAGGGCGCGGCCACATGCTGCAGCCTTATATTTACGTCGTAATTACGAAGCTGCCGTTTTCTGGTCAACCACTCAGAGGTATCAAATGTACGGACAAGCCCAGCTGTTCTCGAGAATATTCCTGCTTACGATCGTCGCTGCATTAGTAGCATCGTGTAACTCCGACAACGGCGCTCAGGTGAACAATAAGAAACTCAACGCCTCATCGACCAGGGCTGTTGCCGATGCTTTGGATAGACGGACAGCGGATTCACGCAAGGCCAGACTGGCGGACGTCAAATACCAGCTGCATCTTGAAGTATTTGAGCACACCGACTGGTTCAGCGGTGAGGCAACGCTTAGCTTCGAACTCAACGATGCTACGACCGCTTTGACTATCGATTTTTCCGGGGGCAACGTCAGCGAAGTTCGCGTCAACGACCAACCGATCAGGGTCAATTACAATGGCTTCTTTGTCACTCTTCCTGCAGAAACGCTGCAACAAGGCCAGAACTCGGTAACTGTCGTCTTTGAGCACCCGTATAGTGAAGACGGCACCGGCTTACATCGATTTATTGATACCACAGACGGTCGCACGTACCTCTACACTTACCTGTGGCCTTATTATGCGAACCGACTGTTCCCATCTTTCGATCAACCTAATCTCAAAGCGGAAATTGCGCTAACGGTCCGTGCGCCTGAAGAATGGGCCGTCGTATCGACGAGTGCCGGCAATGCTGGACCGGCGAATGACGGTTCAATCCTGTGGCGCTTCGACACTACGCCGGAGATGTCGACCTACGTATTTTCAATGCACGCCGGTCCCTACAAAGTCTGGGAAGACGAAGCACAAGGCATACCGCTGCGTCTGATGGCGAGACAGTCGATGGCTGAGTTCGTAGAAGTTGAAGAATGGTTTGAAGTTACCAAGCGCGGACTTGAACATTACCGAGAATACTTCGACATCCCGTATCAGTTTGGCAAATACGACCAGCTGCTCGTACCTGATTTCAATATCGGTGCTATGGAAAACATTGGCGCCGTCACGTTTGCAGAGCGCCGCTATGTGCAGCGAAGAGCCAGCAATCGGACAGAGCGTGAAAACAGAGCCAGCGTCATACTTCATGAAATGGCGCACATGTGGTTTGGCAACCTGGTAACGCATGACTGGTGGAATGGTCTCTGGCTGAACGAGAGTTTCGCGACGCAAATGTCTGCGATTGCTTCGGCGGAGACGACGGAGTTTCAAGATACCTGGCATGGATTCTTCACGCGTGGCAAACAGGAGGCGTATCACCGCGACAGTCGAGTCACCACCCATCCGATCGAAGTACCAATCAACAGTACGGCCGATTTTTTCTCCGTGTTTGATGATATTACTTACGAGAAGGGATCGTCGGTACTGAAGCAACTCGCACATTATGTTGGCGAAGAGAACTACAGGCTGGGCGTGTCTGCTTATCTAAAACAACATTCGTATGGAACCACCGAACTCGATGATTTTGTCGGTCATATTGCGGCTGCGTCCGATACGGACCTGGATGCATGGTCCCGTGAGTGGCTCTATGAGCCTGGCTTCAATACCCTTAGCGTTGCTATCGATTGCGAAAATGCCGAGTTGCAGTCACTCCGCGTGTTGCAGGAAGCGCCAGCCGATCACCCAATTCTGAGAAGCCATCAGATCGAAGTCGCACTCTACGACATCGATGAGAGCGGCAAACTATCTGCGGGCGATGTTTATTCCGTGGCAGTCGAGGGCGAAGAAACTGTTGTGAATACTCCGCCCGGCCGAACGTGCCCGGCCATCGTCAACCCAAATCACAACGACTGGGCCTACGCAGAAATAAAGCTGGATGCTCGCACCGCAACCAGTATCGGAGAGTATCTGAGCAAGCTGGAAGAACCACTGACCAGATCGATGTTTCTGTCGGCTTTGCTTAATTCGGCGACAGCCGGTGATATTTCGCTGGCCGATTTCGTCGATTACGCAATGAATCTTGCAGAGAGCGAGCGGAATGTTCGTGTGCTGCAGCAGGTCTCAGACTCCATCATCGCTACGTTTAATCTCATGCAGCGCCTGCGCCCGGAGACCGATGCCGCCCTTGCTGCGCTAATACCCAGGCTGCAAGAGCAGTCCTTGCGCCACGCCACGCTCGAGTCCAACAGCGACCTCAAACTCATCTGGTTCAAAACCTTTGTCGGTGTTGCATCGGACGAGGCAGGACTCGGAACGGCAAGAGCACTACTGGATGGAGAAGCACAAATCGATGGGCTGGTAATTTCTGCCGACTATCGCTGGCAGCTATTGCAGATTCTCAGCCGTTACGGCGCCGCTGATATTGGTGAACTACTCGAGGCAGAGAGTGCGATCGATGCATCCGACTTTGGTGCCAAGAATGCACTTACGGCAGATGCCGCAACACCGGACCCGGTGGTGAAGACAAAATGGTTATCGGAGTTGCAGACTCCTGAAAACCTGACTGGTTTATCCCGGCAGCGTGCGATCATGGACGGCCTCTTCCCGGCGAATCAAACTGCGATTCAGTTGCAGAGCCTTGATCAGGTTTTGGATGCACTACCTGCACTAAGCGAGACCACCGATCCCTACTTCATGTCGAGCTACGCAAGTGCCTTGCTAACGCCAATGTGTGTTGATGAAAGCGTCGCGAAGATGCAGAAGGCTCTGGATACGTACGCAGAAGACTTAAGTAGTACGGCATTGCGTTTCCTTCGAGAAGCACATCAAGCAGATAGCGAATGTCTGGCACTGCGAAAAGCGCAATTGAGATAGGTGCCGAGTCGGGTGGCCCGGCACCGGACTACTGGACAGACTCAGGCCCGGTAACAACGTTATCAGCAAACAACCGCGTCACATCCACCGAATCAAACACCCGCCTCTCACCACAATACTCACAGACGACCT
>CAYWBZ010000295.1:0-2969 GCA_964456535.1 uncultured Woeseiaceae bacterium
TCGAAAAAAGTTGCGTCGAATCCGCAAAACTCTTGAATTCGAGGGCATTGCCGCTCGGATCGATGATAAAGAGTGTAGCCTGTTCCCCGACCTCACCTGCGAAGCGAATTCGCGGTGAAATCAGAAATTTGCAGTTTTCCTGTTCAAGACGGTCAGCCAGTGAGCGCCAGTCATCCATTTCGAGCACGATGCCGAAATGGCGTGCGGGGACGGAATCGCCGTCAACGGGATTGGTCGGAGCATCTGCGGCTCCAGCATCGACCAGATGCAAAGTCACCTGGTGACCGAAAAAATCCAGATCGATCCAGCGCGACGCTGTGCGCCCCTTTTTGCAACCGAGTAAACCGCAGTAAAAAGTCTCCGCGGCGGCAAGATCTGTCACCGGGAGCGCCAGGTGGAATGGACGTAATTGATCAGTCACTCGGTATCTCCAAGCCAGTCGTGAGGCTGCAGGTAATCACGGTATAACTCTTCTTCGGGCGAGCCTGCTTCGGGCTCCCAGGCGTATTGCCAGCGCACCTGCGGCGGCAGCGACATCAGGATTGATTCAGTTCGGCCGCCCGATTGCAGACCAAACAGTGTGCCTCGGTCATAAATGAGATTGAACTCGACGTATCGTCCACGGCGGTACAGTTGAAAGTCACGTTGTCGATCGCCGTAGGGATGATCTTTGCGGCGGGCAACGATGGGTTCATACGCCGTAAGAAAGTTGTCAGCTACGGACTGCAGGAAGGCGAAACTCTTCTCAAAGCCAGGTTCGTTGAGGTCATCGAAGAAAAGGCCGCCAACACCGCGTGTTTCGTCGCGATGCTTTAAATAGAAATAGTCATCGCACCATTCCTTGTAGCGCGGATACAGCTCCTCACCGAAGGGGTCACAGGAAGCCTTTGCCGTCTGATGCCAGTGCACGACGTCTTCGCGGAACGGGTAATACGGTGTCAGATCAAAACCACCGCCGAACCACCAGATGGGGTTTTCCTCACCGGCGGTGAAGAAACGAAAATTTGCATGTGTGGTTGGTATGTACGGGTTACGCGGGTGCAGCACCAGTGACACGCCGACCGCCTGAAACTTTTTACCTGCGAGCTCAGGTCGATGCCTGGTCGCCGATGGTGGCATCTGGTCACCGAAGACGTGTGAGAAGCCTACGCCGGCCTGCTCGAAGACTGCGCCGTCGGACAACACGCGACTTTCGCCACCGCCACCACCAGTGCGCTTCCAGCTGTCCCTGGCGAATGTCGCCTTGCCATCCAGTTTCTCAAGCTCGGCACAGATGTGATTCTGCAATCCTTGCAAGTAGGTCTTTACCTGATCGATATCGCTCAAACTCTCGTGCTCTTAATTAGCGGGGCCGCAATACTTCCCCGGTCGCCAGAATGCGGATTTCCGATGGCCCCGAAGACGGCCCACAGTCGCCGGGTACAACGTAGTCTACTAGACCTCCGAACTGGCGGCGAAGGCTGGACTGGTCTTCTGCTGCAGGTTGACCGCTGAGATTGGCGCTGGTCGATACTATGGGCGACTGCGCGGAGAGACAGACTGCTTGTGCGACAGGATTGGTTGTAATTCTGACAGCGATACCAGCATTGTCGCCGCGCACGGTGGGGCTGACCCGGTCTGCAGCGGAAACGATCCATGTGATCGGGTTGTCCGGGTCGGGATCGGGCAGGTAGGTACTGACTGGCAGCTCGATCCAGTCGTCGAGCTGAGAAGGGCTGGCGGCGATCAGGATGAGGCCCTTGGATGGATCTCGCCGCTTGATGTCCAGAATGCGCTGCACCGCTGCCAGCTCATTCGGAAGGCAACCGAGACCGAACACGCCCTCCGTCGGATAGGCGATAACGCCGCCGCCGCGCAAGACCTCCGCAGCATTGTCGGCAGGCGTCGTCATTCAGTGCCTAGCTTTTCTTTTTCTTCGCTGCTTTTTTCTTTGCCTTCTTCTTGGCGGCCTTCTTTTTAGCGACTTTTTTCTTAGCCGCTTTCTTCTTCGCAACCTTTTTCTTCGCGGTTTTTTTCTTACCACGGCGACCGCGAACAGGTGCTGCTGCGAGCAACTCTATGCACTCTTCAAGCGTGAGTGATTTCGGTTCACGATCTTTTGGCACGCGAGCATTCTTTTCTTTGTTAGTAATGTACGGTCCGTAGCGGCCGTTCAATACCTGAATACCCTCAGCTTCGAAGTCCAGAATGAGGCGATTGGCATCTGCCATTATTTTCTCGGCGATGAGTTCGAGTGCACGCGGTAATTCAACCGTGTACGGATCGTCTTCCTTCATTGAAACGTACTTGTCACCGTAACGGATATACGGACCGAACCGGCCAACACTGGCTGATACGGGTAATCCATCTTCCGTTTCACCCAGTTTGCGCGGCAACTTGAACAGCTCCATCGCCGTTGCGAGATCGATGTCGGCCATTTTTTGACCGGGACGCAACCCTGCAAACTTGGGTTTTTCCTCATCGTCCTTGGTGCCAATCTGTACGAAAGGTCCGTAACGGCCCATACGCACAGTAACCGGTTTGCCACTTTTCGGGTCGGTGCCGAGCTCGCGTGCCTGAGCGACCTGTTCACGAGTAACCGAGGTTTCTTTGTCCTCGCAAAGCTTGTGGAACGGACCCCAGAATTTCTCGAGCAGCGGTACCCAGTCTTTCTGACCGAGCGAAACCAAATCGAGATCGTCTTCGAGATTCGCAGTGAAGTCGTAGTCGACGTACTGCGTAAAGTGTTCGGTCAGGAAGCCAATGACGATACGACCGATATCGGTCGGCATGAAGCGCTTCGCGTCCATCTCGACATATTCGCGATTCTTCAAGGTCGCGATAATGCTCGCATAGGTTGATGGTCGGCCGATGCCGTATTCTTCGAGTGTCTTCACGAGGCTTGCCTCGGTGAATCGCGGCGGTGGCTCTGTGAAGTGCTGTTCAGGGCGCAGCTCGTCGAGCTTGATCGTATCGCCTTCCTCGATTTC
>CAYWBZ010000296.1:0-2968 GCA_964456535.1 uncultured Woeseiaceae bacterium
AGTGAGCAATGCCCGGTGCAGTCCGAGCAGCGATTTTTCCGGCGGGTTTGACCATTCCGCTATTTTGCGCCACCTAAGTGGTGTGTGGCAAATAGGGGCGGCAATAGCGTGATCTCAATCCGGTTGTCAGGCTAGAATGCCGACACCAAATTATGTAAGGTAAATGCCAAAGATGAATCTTGCCGCCCGATTACGGAATGACCGCGGTAATTCGCTCGCTATTATTGGCGGCTGGGTCGTGTTACTTCTGGCCTGCGTTGTAGCCTACCTGCCAGGCCTCAATGGCCCATTCGTTTTTGACGATTTCGGTTCTATCGCGCCGCTTGGCCATCTTGGCGGTGTTACGGACTGGACCACGTTCAAGGCATTCGTTTTTGGAGGACATGCCGGGCCAACCGGTCGGCCGATCGCGCTACTAAGCTTCCTGATCGATGCAAACAACTGGCCAGCCGATCCGTGGCCGTTCAAGCGCACGAATTTGCTTATTCACCTTGCGAACGGCGTCTTGCTCGGTGTCTTGATACGCAAGATTCTGCACGTGCTCAACATTGACAAGCAAAACGCGCAGCGGATTGCTCTGGTATCAGCCGCGATCTGGTTGCTGCATCCTTTTCTCGTTTCAACGACGCTTTATGCCGTGCAGCGTATGGCGCAGTTATCAACGCTGTTTATCTTCTTGGGTTTGATAGGTCACCTGTATGGTCGATCGCTGATCGAAAGAAATATCGTTGGAGCGTATGCGGTTATGAGCTTGTCAGTAGCCTTTTTTACGCTTCTTGCAATGCTCTCAAAAGAAAACGGTATTTTGTTACCGCTCCTGATCGGTGTCATGGAGTTCACGATCATTTCGAGTCAGCAGGAACGAATTGCTGCACTCAATCGCTACTGGGCGTGGATATTCGTCATTGCGCCATCAATCGTTATTTTTCTTTATTTGGGTGAAAAAGTCTTCAGGCAGGATTTCTTTGAAGTTGTCCTACCGAGAGATTTCAGCATTTACGAGCGGGCGCTCACTCAGCCCAGAGTTTTGTTTGACTATCTGCAGCACTGGTTCGTGCCGAAGCTGTACACAGCTGGTGTTTTTCAAGATCACTTTGTTAAATCCACAGGATTGTTTTCGCCGATAACAACTGTGGTGAGTGCGTTGTCTCACGTCTTCATTATCTCGGTTTCAATTATCAGTCGACGTAGATGGCCTTTGTTTGCGCTAGCGGCATTGTTTTTCTATGCAGGCCATGTCCTGGAGTCTACGGTTCTCAATCTCGAGCTGTACTTTGAGCATCGAAATTATCTGGCGTCCGCTTTCCTTTTTCTTCCCCTTGTCGAACTGCTACATAGAAAAGGCAGCCGACGTTTGTTTCTGGCGGTGGCGGCGGTTGCTTTGATGATTTTCACTGGTTTTACGCGATATTCAGCGACCGTTTGGGAGGATTACCCCAGTATGGTCGAGGCAGCTGTTCGCAAGGCTCCGACCTCCGCCCGCGCTCAGGCACAATATGCTACCAATCTGTTCAATATTGGTCGCTACGACGAGTCAATCGAAGTCGTTGATCAGGCGATCCAAAATATCCCGGACAACGCTTTCCTGCTACTTACACGCAGCAGCATCCTATGCCAACTCGGCATTCTCAATGACGGCGACATTGATCATGTAGCCAGCATAATCTCCGGGCAGCCGTTCGACCCGCGATCGATTGAAGTGTACAAAACGCTGGCATCATTGGTAGTCGAAAAAAAGTGCCCAAGAGTCACGTTAGACGCGTTTCGGTTTATGTTTACGGAAATGTTGCAGGTGCCGGAAAATGCCAACCCGCGGTCCCTGCGATATTCACAGGTGAAGTATTTTATTGGCTTTATAGACGTACATGCGAAAAGGCCATCACGGGCCCTTGCAGCATTTGAAGAATCTCTGCAGGCTCGGCCTGGCGCGGGACACGCGATGATGATGGCAGCGGTGATGGCATCAAAAGAATATCATGAGGAAGCCCTCTACCTTTCCGAGCTCGCGCTTTCGCAACTGCAGGCGTCGATGACCGATGCACTGAGTCTTGATCGTGTGCGCGAAAGCGACATTATTGAGTTTCGCGCCACCGTTCGAGCGGATTTGGATGCCGCGCTGTCGGCCGAACAAGCGAGTCAGTGACGCGCAAGATCGCGGTATTTCCGGTCCAGGAGCACAATCTGTTGCAACGAGTTTTCCAGGTCCTGATCATTACTTATGACGTCGTCTGCAATCGCCAGACGGGCTTCGCGGTTGGCCTGGGCGGCAATCATTCGGTGGGCCTGCTCAGTCGTTTCAGCATCTCTGGCCAACAATCGCTGAACTTGTGTTTCTTCATCGCAATCGACGACTAATACCCGGTCAACGAATTGCAATAATGGTGAGCCAACCAGCAGCGGGACAACGATAATCTGGTAGGGGCCGGATACGGCGTCAGCTTGTCGACGAGTTTCGGCACCGATACGGGGGTGCAGGATACTCTCGAGATCGAGTCGTGCGCCATCATTTGAAAAAACCAGTTTACGCAGGGCGGCCCGGTCGAGGTTTCCTGTGTCGTCAATTACAATGTCACCAAATCGCTCACGAATTTCGTCGATCGCCGGCTCGCCCGCCCGCACGACTTCGCGAGCAATCACGTCCGTATCAATGATGCTCGCACCTAGTTCGGCGAACATATTGGCTATAGTGGATTTCCCGCTGGCAATCCCGCCAGTCAGGCCAATTCGAAACGGTTGATTGCGATCGTTATCGGTCACTCAGAACATCAGGTCAATGTAAGTGTTCTTGATCGTCTCACCCCAGAGCATCGTGATCCAGCCAGCAGCCGCAAGGTACGGGCCGAATGGAATCGGAATACTGCGATCCTTGCCTCTCGCGACGATCATCGCGATATTGATCACGGCACCGACGATAGCGGACATCATGATGATCATTGGTAGCTGTTGCCAGCCAAGCCATGCGCCCAGG
>CAYWBZ010000297.1:0-2967 GCA_964456535.1 uncultured Woeseiaceae bacterium
TAGACTGAAATTCAGCCGTAATCCACAAGGGGAGTTCGAAATGCCATTACCGCAGCAGCAAGAATCGCTGGACGCCGTTACGCTACTTGATGACCTGATTCCACTTCGAGATGCCAGTCATACTGAAGTCGTGGAGTATTCCGTCGAAGTGCCATATCGATACGCCGAGTGCTACGCGCTGCTGCAAGACGGCCGCAAGGTTAGCCTCGTGGAACCCAGGAAGTTTATCGGCTGGTCGAGCCATAAGCCCAGCCGCACCTTGCTGTTCCGGGTGAACGGTACGCATCTGGAACTGGATGTGGCGGATGAGCTTGCCGGTCAGGCACCTGGCAAAATCCATAGCATCAGCCTCGAAGCCATGGCACTGCGCTGCGCCAACACCATGAGGAAATTCATCGGTATTGACGGTGACCTGATGCTGCTTCCGACAGCCTAGCGCGAGAAGCAACGACGAACGATCGCTGATCTCGCTTCAAGAATCAGTGCATCGTGTACAGCTTGACAAGGTCCGCTCGCGAGACGATTCCCTCGATGCGCCCGCCTTCACTGGCAACCACTAAACGCTTGATTCGGTTCTTGTTCATGAGTTCAAGCGCCTGCCGCAAAGTACTTTCCGCGCTGATACAAATTGGATCTTTCGTCATGATGTCGTCGACAATCGTTCCCATTTTCTTGCGTGCGCGTCGCTTGCGAATGATCGTATCGAAAAGCTCCTGAATCGCAGATCCCCCGTGCACATCGAGAGACGAAAGGAAATCTGCTTCCGAAAGAATACCAATCAACTTGTCGTCGACGTCTACAATCGGTAGACCACTGACCTTTGCATTGGTCATCAGTTTTGCCGCTTCGGTCAAAGGAGATCCCTGGCGCATCGTCTTCACTTCCCGCTGCATGATATCCGCCACTTTCATTCGTTCCGCAATCTTGATCTGCGGCGCAGTCTCGAGTTTCTTGCCGAGAAGATTCATGTGCGATGGCAAGAGCGGAACGTTCGGCAGATGCCCCGGCAGCAACATGTTCCAGTAGACCCATTTGAATGCGATCTTGCCCATGTGATTGATGTGGGTTTCCTCCATTAGAGAAAATGGGCCAACGTATGGCAGCGGAAAATCGCCCTCAAGCGGCTCCATGTCATAGTTGAAATCAATGAGCAGCGCTTTCTGATGGCCGGACTCAATGAAGCAGTTCGCGTGCCCGTCAAAGCTGGGTAACGCCTGTTCGCCATCGATTTCACGCAGTACATTTTCAACCACGGTTTCTGCCTGGAAGTGTGCGACAGAACCGGCTTTCGAAGTACCAACGTTCGAGTTGTCGCCCAGGAAAAAGATATTGTCTGCCTTACGGCTCTTGAGCGTTCGAGGATCAGTATGGCCGAACCCTGACCCGTCACCGAGGCCGGAATTGTCGAGCAATTCCGGACCAAGATTCGGTGGAATCGCACAAAGAAGATCGTATTCCAGTGACTGCCCCTCGAATGAGTGAATCACATTGCTATCGCCATCGACCTTTGACAGCGTAAACGTCGGAACAACATTGATTCCCTTGTCCGCAGCGATTTTCGAGAGAATCCTGTTCGCATTGGGCTTCGTAAACGCACCGCTAAATGGCGTTACCAGCGTGATGTCGATCTGATCTCGAATGCCCTTCTGATGAAAATAGAAATCAGCGAGAAACGCGAATTCCAGTGGTGCAACCGGGCATTTGATCGGCATCTCGGCGATGTCGATGACAAGGCGTCCCTCTTGCATTTCGTCGAGCGCCTTCTGTAATCGCATAGCACCGGGCAAGTCGTAAAACGTATGCACTCCGTTGCCCATGAACTCTGGCATGCCTTCAATCTCTTCCGGCGCAATATGGCAACCCAGAGTGGAGATGAGCCAGTCGTAGCGAAAACTTCCAGCGTCAGTCTCGACCAACTTGGTCGCGGTATCGATGAGCCTGATATCCGCAGTTATGAAGCGGATATTTCTGGGCAACGGTGACTCGATATCCTTACAGATATCCTCACCGGACTCATAGCCATAGAAGCGAAATGGTATGAACAGCAAGCCCGGCTGGTAAATATGCGTCGCAGCGCGGTCGATGACCGTTATGCGCCATTCCTTCAAATCCAGCTTGCTATTCAGCATATTGGACGCCACGGCACCGCCTGTGCCCGCGCCCAGAATCAAAAGTTCTTTCATGGTGAAGCCCCCACAATTGCTCTGCAAAATAATGCTACGCCGCGGGTCCGTACTGTCGATATACGTGATCTGGGAGTTTGCAGCGTATTTGTACGTATGGGCATTTTCGAGGTCAGTAATCTCTCAGTTCCCGGCGCAGAATTTTGCCAACGGTCGACTTGGGCAATTCATCGATGAATTCGATATGGCGGGGTACTTTGTAGCCCGTCAGGCATTCTTTACAGTGCGCCCGCACCGCCTCTTTCGTTAATGACTCGTCCGACTTTACAACAAATACTTTGGCCGCTTCGCCCGTCTTCTCGTTAGGTACGCCGATGCAGGCGCACTCGAGCACGCCGTCCATTGCTGCAATCTCGGCTTCAATCTCATTTGGGAAAACGTTGAATCCCGACACGATAATCATGTCTTTCTTGCGATCGACGATACGGAAAAATCCGGTTTCGTCCATCACAGCGATATCGCCGGTACAAAAATAGCCATCATCAGTCATGACTTCGGCGGTCGCTTCCTCATTGCGCCAATAGCCTTTCATGACCTGCGGTCCCTTCGCGCAAAGTTCGCCGCGCTCTCCCAGAAGTACCTCTTTCCCCTGATCGTTTCGCAGTGAAATATCGGTTGATGGGGCTGGTATACCGATGGCCCCCTTAAATTCACCCGATCCGAACGGATTTATGGTGAGTATCGGCGAAGTCTCTGAGAGACCGTAGCCTTCCTTGATGTGTTTTCCAGTGACTTCCTTCCATTTGTCGGAAACCGCTTTTTGCACAGCCGCCCCACCGCCGAC
>CAYWBZ010000298.1:0-2965 GCA_964456535.1 uncultured Woeseiaceae bacterium
ACACGAAGCCTGATTGAGCTCGACGTAGCACTGGTCCAGCGTGAACTGCACGCCGAAGGAGCTAATTGAGTCCTCAAGCTCGATCTTCCAGTAATCGACTATGAATGACAGATCGTTGCCACCAATTTCTGGCGTGAATACGAACCCGGCCGTATAGGTGTCGGCTGTCTCAGGTGTCAGATTCGGGTTGCCACCGATGAGAGAACGGGTCTGCGTATCAGTACGATTCGCTTCCTGCTGGCATCCTGGAGCAATGTTGGTTCCATCACCGCCGTAGCCCGCCTGGAAGTCACTCGCGTCACAAGGATCAGAGTAAGTCGGTGCACTCGTTCCAAGGCCATCAAACAATTCCTCGATGGTCGGTGCGCGGAATGCCGTACCTGCCGTAGCACGTAACTTCAACGAGTCCAGCGCCTGTAACTCCACACCAAACTGCCAGGTTGTGTCATCACCGAAGAGATTGTAGTCGTCGTACCGAACTCCTGCTGTCAAAGCCAGATTCTGAGTTCCGTTATCGAAGACCGGTGCATACAACTCACCGAAGAATGACGTTGAGTACAAAGAACCGTCAGTACCTTGTCCGGTACCACCGGTTACAGCGCCGATCGACTTCGCAGAGTCTGGCGTGTATTTGAACTCATCCGCCCGGTAAGCAGTACCAACTGCCCATCCGAGTTCGCCACCCGGCAACTCCATTGCGGATCCCGCGATGCTCGCACCGAAGATCTCCTGATCTCGAACTCGAGTATCGACCAGTTCGACTGCTACCCAATCCAGCATCTCCTGCGTAACCGTGCCTTCACCACCAAAGAAATTCAGCGGCACACAGCCCACAATCAATGTCGACGGATCCGAGAGGTCGGTATAACACTCAGGAATTCCGTCACCATCCAGATCCGCCGATGGTCCCATCGCACCTGTCAACCGAACGCCAGAGAACTGACCTTGGTCATTATTAACAATCGTGCGTTTACCCCGGTTGTAGTAAACGTCCCAGTCCATATCGTTGACCGTGCCATCGAACCCAAATGTCGATTGGAACTGAACAAGATCCTGAGAGAAGTTACGTGGGGTCTCTGTCATGCGACGTCGAACATTGGTGAGTGGCTCGTATGGCAACGCTGTACCGTTTGCCGCGTTGAATGCGTCCACCGCCTGTCTCAGGTAGAAGTTCTCATCCGACAAGCCGTTATAAGCGGTTCCATTGAAGGTACCGGCGAAGCTTGGGAAGATATTGGAGTCGTACGGCAACGGTGCCAACTCTTGCGCAGACGTACGATCATTGCCGCGGAACGATGCTGTAAAGTTAATATCGTCGGTGACCGCAAAACTACCTTCTCCGAAAAAGTTCAGGCGCTCATAAGGTGTCTGTATGTAGTTCACAGGTGCAAAGTTATAGGTACGGCCATCGTGAGGAACCATAACGGCACCTGGTTCCGGTATCAGGAATTGTCCGTTGCTGAGGAAGTTCAGGCGCGATTCCGGAATTCGGGAAGAACCGAAGAACGTGCACTGATTAGCAGGATCAACTTCACAACCTACGTCGGTGTCGTAATAGATGTAGTAGGTGCCCTGCAGGAATGCCCACGGTGTATCGCGTTGAAACACTTCTTCCTGATCGATGTATTCAGCACCGAAAACAAAGTTGCCGCGATCGAATGTTGTGCCTGCGATGAATGAAAACGCGTTCTGATTACCGTTGTCCGTGTCGAACCATGCTGCGTTTTGAACATCGATGTTCACGCCTTCAAAGTCCTTGCGAGTGATGATGTTTACAACACCCGCAACCGCATCAGCCCCGTAGACAGCAGACGCGCCGTCTTTCAGAATCTCAACGCGCTCGATCATGATTGCCGGAATCGTCGTGTAATCACCGCCGTCAACACTGCGCTTGCCGTTAATCAGCGTAACCGTTCGATCAACACCCATTCCGCGGAGGTCAATCTGTACGGTGCCCTCATTCGTATTACCGTTGTTGGTTGTGGTACCAAGCGGCGTACCTGACATCGACGGCATACGCTGGATAAGATTACCAACGTCAGTAATACCCTGCGCCATGATGTCCTCGCGATCGATAACCGTTACCGGGCTTGCACTGTCCAGGTCGGCGCGCTTGATTCGCGATCCCGTGGTAATGATCTCTTCCAATGGTTCGTCGTCTGCAGTTGCGTCCTGCGCTAACGCGCCTGGCGACAACCCGACGGCCATCGCGCCTGCGCCAATACCAAGACCCAGACGAACTGCTGTCCGTAGTTTGTGATTCGAAAACATGATTGTTTACCTTTTGTAGTTAAGGAAATCTGGCCACCGACCAACACACAGACGACAGCGCATGTGCCGATATGAGCACTTGAAAAAAGTGTTGTGAATATGACTCAATAAGAGTTACGCGGTATTTGCGCTTCGGCGTTTTTGGTGCGTTTCAAAAACGCCGCATGCTCGAATGGAAGCGAGCAGTTACAGAAATGAGAGGGTCAATCCAAACGTGGAAAAATCGCCTCGGCGTTTTATCATCGAGGCGATTTTGTTACGTGTTGTTCCGTGACAACAAACAACTGCGCAATTACGAATTGCCAGTATTACAGCCTAAAGCGTCTTCTTATTAAAGGAAGTTTCGAGATGCATACGCAATGCAGCCGTGCCCGTCTTTCGTTGGCGTTGTCGTGGACTAATGACGACGACGTCCCTTCCGGCGGACTCTGTATCCGGCATCAGGTCAACGAGACGGCCAGAGCGAAGATACGGTTCGCAAAGATATTGCGGAAGCCGACTGATACCGAGTCCCGCCAGCGTTGCCTCGCGAGCCTCCAGCAAACTGGACACGATGAACTTCGAATTGACGGTTACGGTGGTGACTTTGTCTTTTCGACGAAATTTCCACGAGTGTCGATCACTATCGCTGTCTTCCAGGATGCAGTCGTGTGATTCCAGGTCAAAGGGAGACAACACCGGATCATGCTGCGAC
>CAYWBZ010000299.1:0-2951 GCA_964456535.1 uncultured Woeseiaceae bacterium
ACCATTCGTAATCATGTCGCGAATGGAATGCGTCTGACACATCTCGCCATCGTGTACGACAATGTCATGAGTTGCGTACTTAACGAAAACGGCGTGATCTCCAAATTACGTTTCATCGGTATGGACGATGACGCTGAGGATAACGGTGATCCGCTGGCCAGGCAGGATGCCGAGTTTGTGCTTATCACGGGTACTCTGCGCAGACTGCTAGGTGACCTCAAGAAACAGTTAGGTGGCTTTGCCTAGCTAGCCTGCCGGGGTATCCGGAACTATTTGTTGGCTGTAGTATCTGATTACTTGCCATTGGTTGCACTTCGAGACTGATTTCATGAGCGCAAAGAACCTGTTTGACCGGCCAGTGGTCATTCTTGCGGCACCGCGCTCAGGAAGCACCCTGCTCTTCGAAACACTCGCGGCGAGCAGCGACTTCTGGACAATTGGCGGCGAAGGTCCCGGCATCTTCGAGAGAATCAGTCGCTTCAATCCGACCACTAAGTTTTGTGATTCCAATGCTTTGTTCGCCGAAGATTCCATCCCACAGGCGAACGAGCAAATCCGAATCTGGTACTCCCAGAAACTTCGCGACTCCAAAGGGCGCGGCATTCAAAGCATGCAGGAAACGCTGAGCGGCCCGCTACGGTTTCTGGAGAAGACCCCCAAAAACGCACTGCGCGTTTCTTTGCTGAACGATATTTTTCCGGATGCGCTGTACGTATACCTGTATCGAAACCCACGAGAGAATATCAGCAGCATGATGGAAGCCTGGCAGTCCGGGCGATTTGTTACTTATCCATCCTTGCCCGGTAGAGGTAAACCCTGGTCATTACTTTTGCCGCCGGATTGGCAGTCCTATCATGATGCATCGGCTGAGGAGATCGCCGCTTTTCAGTGGCGGGCGACTAACGAAGCTATTTTGAACGAGCTCGCGAAGCTCGATCGCAGCCGTTGGATGGCTGTGAGCTACGGTCAGCAAGTAAATTCTCCCGCCGCAACCATGCAGTCGATCTGCGATTTTTGCGACGTGTCCGCGACGGGCATTCTTGAGGCATTTTCGAGCGGCGAATCGAAACTTTCCCGTTATACGGTTTCACCACCTTCGGCCGATAAGTGGCACACTAATGCAGCGGCGTTAGGCCGTGTGTTGCCTGGCCTGAAGGACACTATTGAGCTCATAAGAACAACTGCGAGTGAGTTGCCACAGGATGAGTTTAGCTTATCGACCGAAGGAATCCTCGAATGAGATTGCCCACAGAGTTTGTCCGGCTACCGCTCAAGTTTGACGTCGAGCGTCTTTCACAGGAGGTGCTGGCTTTCGAGGAGTCGGAGTGGCTGCCGCACCCGCATGGATTCGAGGGCAATTCGTCGGTCCCGTTGATTTCGCTCAACGGTGAGATGAACGACAATTTCAACGGCCCAATGAAGGTGACCGAACGACTGGAACGATCACCGTACCTGCAACAGGTGCTCGCATCATTCGACGAAGTCTTTGGCCGTTCTCGATTGATGGGACTTGCGGCCGGCTGTGCCGTACCTGAACATCGAGACATAAATTACCACTGGTATAACCGTGTCAGGATTCATGTGCCCGTCATTACGAACCCGGATGTGTTGTTTTACTGTGGCGATACTCATGTACACATGCAGGCAGGTGAAACCTGGATATTCGATTCGTGGAAACCGCACCGGGTCGAAAACGGCTCGGACGAAAATCGGGTTCACCTTGTTATAGACACATCAGGTTCCAGCAATTTCTGGAAGATGGTTGGCCAATCGGAGTGGCGTTGCGTCAAACAGACCCGGAGAGCTGCAACGGCACCTGACCAGTTCATACCTTTTGAAGACGGCAAGTCTGTATCCATTTTGACTGAACAATTTAACGCGCCGTTGGTTATGCATCCCGGTGAGATCGACGCATTGGTTCAGGACATCGTTTTCGATATGCGGGCCCATAACGGCAACGACAGGCAGAGTGCGATCCAGTTTGAAGTGATGCTGCAGAATTTTCGCTGCACATGGCGACGCCTGTGGTCCTTGTATGGCCAAACAAGCGAGGGCTGGCCACATTACGAGAACCTGATCAATAGCATTCGCTTGCCGTCAACGAAACTATTGCTCTCCAGTAACAACGGTTCCGCTATTCGCACTTTCAGCGCGCGCGTCCTGAACGCCGCATTGAATGTATCGCTTTCAGATCAATATCAGTCGGACT
Organism: uncultured Woeseiaceae bacterium; assembly: GCA_964456535.1. Classification (GTDB taxonomy): domain Bacteria; phylum Pseudomonadota; class Gammaproteobacteria; order Steroidobacterales; family Woeseiaceae; genus UBA1847. The sequence goes on from CAYWBZ010000299.1 coordinate 2,210, forward strand.
GAGGCCGCGTGACCGACGTTCGAATACTAATCATCGGCGGCGCATCGCTCGATACACTGGCTGGTGAGGATCAACTGGTTGCTGGTGGCGCGGGCATGTACACGGCGATGGCATCCCGGCGCAGCGGAGCGTCGATCACCTTGTTCGCACCGCGGCCAGATCCCATGCCGCCTGCCCTGCAACCGGTTGCCAGGAGCCTGGAGTGGCTGGGCCCGATAGTTGAGCAAGAAGATCTTCCGCATTTTGAGATCACGTATAAGGATGGCCATGCCGAGTATGTGAGCTCGTACTTTGGTGCAGAAGACTCACTGTCTCCGGTTGAGTTGCCATCTGATCTCTCCGGATTCGACTACGTTCATCTTGTGCCGCTTGGCAACCTCCGACAACAGCATGATTTTATGCTCGCCTGCCGCAAAAGAGGCGCACGATACATTTCTGCGGGAACGGCACTACACCTCGTCGATAAACAACCGGAAAGCGCATCGTCCGTACTGCAAGGGTCCGATCTGTTTTTCATGAACGAGAAAGAGGCCGTGCGCCTGTTCGGGTCGATGGCAGCGGTGACATCGAGACCGGGTCAAACGATTTTCGTTACCAAAGGAAGTGAGGGTGCGACGGTCGTCCAGGGTGAAGTCTCAACACATTTACCTGGCACCGCAGCAAATGTCGTAGACCCGACCGGAGCCGGAGATACTTTTTGCGGCGCAACGCTTGTCAGTCTGGCGCTCGGCCTGCACCCGGT
>CAYWBZ010000300.1:0-2949 GCA_964456535.1 uncultured Woeseiaceae bacterium
AACGCAGTGCCCTTATTGCGTATCGGATCATGGAGAATTTTAACGCCATGGTGCAGTTCGGACGGTGGCTGCTTGTTCACTAAACTATTCCTTTCACTGTGCGGTTGCCAACCACCAAAATACGACTCTTTGGCCCGCTGTGGCATGACGGATATCACCTAGTTTCGTAGTCTTTACTAGCGTAATGTTCACTCTCCAAAGGGTCTGGAAAAGGGTCAAAAGAATGCCGAAAATTGGTTTCCTGTATTCAACGGTGGATGGCCATACGATCGAGATATGTGAGCGTCTGGCACAGGTGGTCGAAGAGCGTGGTCTCAGGGCGACGCTGGTCGAGCTGAAGCCGGGCTCAAGAATCGATCTGGATGCCTTCGATCAGGTTGTCATCGGCGCGAGCATTCGTTACGGCAAGCACCGACCCGAAGTCGTGCAGTTCATCGAGGACAATATCGAGGCGCTCGAATCGAAGCATGGTGCGTTCTTCTCAGTCAACGCTGTGGCGCGCAAGCCGGAAAAGAGACGGCCAGACACCAACCCGTACGTTCGGAAATTCTTCAAAAAGATCACCTGGCAGCCAGCGGCTATTGGTATTTTCGGCGGCAAGATCAATTATTCGATGTATCGCTTCTGGGACAGAACGATGATCCGTTTCATCATGTGGATGACCAAGGGCCCGACAGCACTGGATTCGAATGTCGATTTCACTAACTGGGATGAGGTAGACGCCTTTGGCAGGGAGATATGTGAGCTGGGACAGCCGCGCCAATAGATCAACCAAATCGACGACTCGTGCATCTAAGATATTGAAGCTTAACGCGATCTCCGCATATGAATTGGTGTAGTCTAATTAGTCGTCCTACTTGCGTGCCCTGACATGTCATTTGTCACTGAACTCCAGCGCCGAAATGTCCTTCGCGTAACTGCCGCGTACCTGTTCGGTGGCTGGTTGCTGACCGAAGTCCTGACCACCATCCTGCCGACCCTTGGGGCGCCAGACTGGGCGGCAAGAATGGTCATTCTGTGCTTTGCTTTTGGTTTCATCCCAGCCGTTATTCTTTCGTGGGTCTACGAGTTGACCCCGGACGGCATTAAGAAAGAGGCGGGCACGGATCGCGATGATGCTATCCAGCAAGTTGCGGTTGACAAACTGGACTATGTAACGATCGTTGGCGTCGTTCTGGCAGTTGTATTCATCGCTTTTCTTGGTGCGAGCCAGTCAACTGAGAATTCCGATTCGTCTGTGGCGACCGTCAGCCCAAATTCCGTCGCAGTCTTGCCGTTCGTCAACATGTCGAGGGATGAAGACAACGACTATTTTTCCGATGGATTGACCGAAACGCTACTGCACATGTTGGCGCAGGTTCCGGGCCTGCAAGTGGCAGCCCGGACATCGAGTTTCGCATTTAAGGGCAAGAATATGGATATTCGCGAAATCGCGGATGCCTTGCAGGTTGCTCACGTACTCGAGGGCAGTGTGCAGCAATCCGGCAGTCAAATTCGCGTCACGGCTCAGCTGATTCGTGCATCGGACGGCTATCACGTGTGGTCGGAGAGTTTTGACCGTGACAGCGATGACATATTCGGCGTTCAGGATGAAATCGCGTTAAAGGTCGGAAGTGCATTATCGGCTTCACTGTTGGGACCGGGGCTCGAGTCGACGGTTGTGGGCGTCGATACATTCAACCCTGATGCGTACGACATCTATTTGCAGGCATTACAACAACGAGCGACGTTTTCGTATGGTGGGCTTGAAGCTGCCGAGAAACTATTGAAGGGTGCCTTGACGATTGATCCGGATTTTCTGGATGCCAAGACGGAGTTGGCGAGCAACTATCTGCATCAATTTGAAACCGGGCTGATGAATCAAGACGATGCATTCGCCGAGGTGTTGGCGATTACGAATCAGGTTCTGGCAGTTCGTCCTCAAGATGTCAGGGCTCGCGCCATTCAAGCGTTCGTTCGCGCCTTGCCGAGCACGATGGAGGACGGCTCACAAGTCGTGTCAGATGCGATCCAGGAGCTGGAAGTCCTGGTTGCAGAAAATCCGCGAGAATACCAGGCTCGCCTCCTTCTGAGCAGAGTTCTGAACGAGACCCAGCATTCGGACAGGGCCTTGCAACTGCAGCTGGAGGCGCTGGAACTCGACCCCTTCAACGCCCGTATTCATTTCGAAGTAGGGTCATTGTATCTGCAGCTTGATCAACTGGCAGAAGCCCGGGCATCACTACAGACGTCACTTGATTTGGAGCCGCTACAACCGAACGCTTACTTGCGACTTGGAGAGGTTGCGCTGAAGTTGGGCGACGGCGTCGAATATCTGCAGCAAAGCCTGAAGGCGATGGAGGTTGACCCCAGAGACCACGAAATTCCGGGTTTGATCGCAGTATTTCTCTACCAGCTAGGGCTCATTGAGGAGGCAGACGATTTCCGTGATCGCGTCAATGCGATCGCTCCGACAAGTGCGGTCGCCTACCGAATCGAGCTATTGCGCGCTATCAGCTCCGGCGACGTGGATGCTGGCGTCGCGGCTGCCCGAAAGGCAATTGAAGACGACATTGAGGACCGTCAATTTGCCTACGGTGGTGCAGTCCAGTTTCTGCTAAGAACTGCGGCTCGGAATGGAACAGTTGAAGCCGAGAGTTCTTACCTGGAAAAAAACGCACCGGGGATTCTCGATATCGACGCGATGGAAGTTCCCATTAAATACTATTCTGCGCAGCGGGTGGCGTTTGACGCTTGGTACACGACCCTGACAACTGAAGAATTGTTGCGGCGTGTGGCAAGAATTCAAGAAATCGCTGCCTCTTATGGTGTCGATCTACTGCAAAATCCTCGAGCGCGTATGACCGCAATGGTGATGCAGAACAACACCAATGATGCTGTCGACCTGGCATTGTCAGACGTGTTCTCTCAACCGGTGTTGACGGACCCGGACTGGCGAACCCGTTTTTC
>CAYWBZ010000301.1:0-2936 GCA_964456535.1 uncultured Woeseiaceae bacterium
CGCCGAGACGATGACACCCTTTGGCCCCAGATGGTCGCGAAGACCTTCCTCCAGGGCTGTCTGCAGGTTCACCTGAGTTTCTTCCAGAAAAAAGTCCTCTGCACGCTTGATGCTCTTGCCCTGCTCACGCAGCAGAGACCTCAGCGCTGGAATCAAATGTACGCGAACTACTGTCGCCGCATCGCCAGTCTGTTCCAGAATGTCTGGAGCCATCGCCCCATCTATGCGGTACTGCACACTTACCTCGATCTTGGTCTGCAGCTGATCCTGACTCGGAACATTTGCGGTCTCTTTGTGCGTTTGCTGGCGAGCATCGAACATGGTCCAGCGATACAGAGGATTTACCGGAAAATGCAGCCCTTGCTCGTATCCGTTCTCTTGCGCATTGCCGAACAGTGTCGCTACTGCAACATGCCCGACCGGTACCTGCTTGAACAATTGTAATGCGACCATACCGACGAGCGCGACGCCAACGACGATCACGACAAAATTCTTCTGTAAATTAGATCCAGCCATGGATTTTCTCCTGCGGGGAAATTTTGAAGGGGGATGTATATTTATGGGCGAATTCAATGGTTTAAAGCTCCAATGACGTATCTACCATTAAATCGGTAAGTGAATTTCCGCCAGCATGCAGCGCACGCTGCCACCGGCCGAATTCTCAATGTTGTTGATCGGAGAGCTGACGATCTTAGCGTTCGCCTGCAATACTCTCCTTTGTTCTGTATCCAGCGAGTTCCAGGCTTGTGATGACAGCGCGACCACACGATCACCCTCTTTGCTACGCAGCTCCAGCATGTTTCCTGCGAACGCCTCGAGCTGGTCGTAGCTAATACTGACAACGTCATGTCCGGATTCGCGGAGTCGGGTCATTACTGCTTCTCGCTGTTCGTCGCGCACAATCGCTTCGTCACAAATGACCGCGAGCGCTTCACCGACGTTCATGAGCACATTGGTGTGATAGATCGGCACGCCGTTTTTGTCTACCGCATCGAATGCAACAACGTCATATCCCATGCGCTGCGCGAAATCACCGAGCGGATCCAGTTGTGTACGCGATGAAAGGCACGCGTAGGCAACCCTGTTCACACGATCAAGCACCATGCTGCCCGTGCCTTCGAGGTAATGCCCGGAATTCTCGTGCTCGCTAAGATCCAGGACTTCGGTCACCTGAAAGCCAAACTCGTCAACCAGTCTTTCGATAATGTCGGGGCGCCGCTCTGTGCGCCGGTTCGGAGCTTCCATCGGATACAGAACAACCCGGCCATCCGCATGAAAACTCACCCAGTTGTTGGGAAATATCGAGTCCGGCGTGTGTGGCTCTGTTGTGTCATCGACAACCACTACTTCGATTTTCGCGGCACGCAGAGCATCGACTAACGCATCGAATTCTCGCGCGGCTTCTTGCTGCTGCTCTGCAGGCGTTACGCCGGACCGCCCCTGAAAGACATTCGACTCCGCCGTCATCGGATTACTCTCGAACCGGGTCGGCCGAATCATGAGCACCGTAGATGTTAGTTGTGATTCTGTCTCTGGCATCGTGCATTATAGGGCCGTGATGCAACGATTTCGCAATGCTTTGTTAAATCCAGCCTGGATCTGCTTCCTTTGGGTCGGTATGACTATTGGTATTTCCATGATCGCGACGCCCGTGCGCTTTACCGCCACAACGATCACGCGAGAAATAGCACTTGATGTCGGGCGCGTGGTATTCGCTGCGCTGAACAAGGCAGAGCTCGTGGCGCTCGTAATTTTGCTCATTGTTATTCGAGCTTCGGGCCGCGCAGCGAAATACTGGGTGTTCGCCGCCATTCTCGCACTCATCGTCGTCGCTCAATCGCAGTGGCTAACACCAGAGCTTGCCGCACGCACTGACATGATTATCAACGGCGTCGAGCCTCCCGCGTCCTACGCACACGCAATCTACTCGTCACTTGAATTGATCAAGATCGGGTTACTGCTGTATCTCGGTTTCTCGTCGCTTGGAGCTCAGGTTTCAGGCGGTCGCGCTGGGCCGGCTTGATACCGAGGCATGCCAGCGTCTTAAGTGCTCCGCATCTTCCGGCACCGCTAACTTAATCCAGGACGCGAAATCCGCGACGACCAACGCCGAGATATCGGCAATCGAAAACCGGTCGCCCGCCACAAACTCGTTGTTAGCAAGCTGTCCGTCCATGCGGCGAAAAAAATGTTCTACCCGGTCACGACCGCGCTCTGCAAGTTCAGGAATCTGTGGGTACGCAACCAAGCCCGTTGCCGCCCGACCCTTTAGCCCTTTCGCCGCATTTCGAAATGCATCAGCCACGGCCCATAGTCCTTGTTGTTCCACTTTGCTGTTCCACATGAGAATGTGAGCGCGTTCCTCGTCCGTGGTGCCGAGCAATGCCGGTTCAGGGTGTTTCGCTTCCAGGTAATGGCAAATGGCGATGACCTCGCTAAGACAGCTGCCGTCATCGAGCTGCAGCGCTGGAACCACACAGTCCGGATTGATCTCCCTGAAGGCATCCGCGAATTGCTCGCCACTACCGAGGTCTACCTGCACCGTCTCGATTTCAATGCCTTTTTCCGCCAGGAAGATTCGAACTCTCCGTGGGCTGGGCGCAGTCTTGCAGTCGTAGAACTTCAAATCATTTCTCCGCCGCGTTTGCGGCGTCAAACACAGTTTGTGAGTTCTGACCGAAAATAATCGCTCTCGCAGAGTCGCTTTTTCTTTCGCTACGCTTCCAGTCCTGACCAAGGTCGATGCCTTTGCGAACGGCCGGGCGTTGCTTCAGTGCGTCGAACCAACGGCGCAGATTTTCGAACTTGTCCAGATCGTTGCCAAAACGGCGATACGGTTTAACCCACGGAAAGCTGGCGATGTCGGCGATCGAATATTCGCCCGCGAGAAACTCACGGTCTCGCAAGCGCACATCCATGACCGCGAGCAAACGATC
>CAYWBZ010000302.1:0-2932 GCA_964456535.1 uncultured Woeseiaceae bacterium
AGCGTGGTTGCCAGATTTCTTTGGATGACTTCGGTGCAGGGTTGAGTTCATTCGCCTATTTGAAAAACTTTAGTGTCGATACGTTGAAGATCGACGGTGGCTTCATTCGGGATATCACCGAAAATCGTATATCCGAATCAATGGTGGCGGCGATTACCCAGGTTGCGAAGGTGATGGAATTGAAAACCGTCGCCGAGTACGTCGAGACTGAAGAGATTCGTGTGCTGATCAGCGAGCTCGGCGTGGATTTTGCGCAAGGCCATATCATCGGTAAGCCAATCACTCTTGATTCAGTATTGTCCGACCTGTCAGATATCCATTCGAAGGCTGACGAAGACTAAGTAAAGTGTCGACATGAGGCGCGGTTGGTTAAACTGCGCCCATGGGGGATTCCACCGTACAATGCATTGCCGGCTTGCCAGAAAAGCTGCAACCAGGCGTCACACTTTGGTTCGAGCGGCTGGCGGAGCAAAACGCCACTCTTCCGGACGACCTTGTTGCCCCCGTTTCCCGCGTCGTCGCCTGCAGCGAATTTGCAGGCAAAGTTTTGCTGCGCGAATTCGACTGGTTCATTGAGAATGTTTCCTCGTTCTCGGGCGTTTCCGATGACGGCGGTTTAAGTGAGCTTGTCGATGCGATCGCAATAAGCGATGCCGATTTCGCAGCGGTTCAGTCTCAATTGCGCCGCTTCCGGAACCGCTACCTGCTAAGGGCTCTCTGGAGAGAGGTTCAACAGCAAACAGATCTCGATGAAACACTGCAGCAACTTTCCGACCTCGCCGATCGATTGCTTGATGCGGCAACTCGATACGCCGAAAGACAATTGGAACCGCGGTTTGGCCGCGCAAGAAATGCGGCCGGTGAGCTTATTCCACTTGTCATTCTCGGCATGGGAAAGCTCGGTGGTCGCGAGCTGAATTTCTCTTCCGATATTGACATTATTTTCTGCTACTCGGAAAACGGCGAAACGGATGGTGATCGGACACTTAGCGCGCAAGAGTATTTCGCGAGATTGTCCCGGCAAGTTATTGCTTTGATAGATGAAGTTACGGCCGATGGTTTCGTATTCCGAGTCGACACTCGGCTGCGGCCATTTGGTGACAGCGGGCCACCCGTCGTGAGTTTCGCGGCACTCGAATCCTATCTGCTACAGCATGGTCGGGATTGGGAACGTTACGCCTATGTCAAAGCGAGAATTGTTGGCACGCAGCCGTCCGCGGAGGTCAAAGAGGAACTGTACTCAAACCTGATTCAGCCATTCGTCTATCGGCGCTACCTGGACTACGGCGTATTTGAGTCCGTGCGGGAAATGCAGAACCTGATTGCGGCTGAGGTTCGCCGTCGGGAACTTGCCGACAACATCAAACTTGGGCCTGGTGGAATTCGCGAGGCGGAATTTATTGTGCAGGCACTGCAGCTAGTGCGCGGCGGCAGCGAACCGGCATTACAAAGTCGTGCACTCCAGACGGTACTGCCGTTGCTGGTCAGTGAACGTGGTATCTCCGCAGCCGATGCGGAAGAAATTCGTCACGCTTATCGATACATGCGGCGTCTGGAAAATTTCATACAGGCGCTTCGTGACGAACAAACGCATGATCTTCCTGGTAACGATACTGATCGCGAGCGATTGTGCCTGGCAATGAATTACGACTCCTGGGAGACTCTTCTACACGATCTCGATGCGCATCGCGATGCTATCTCGGCGCAATTTGAGGCGATCGCTTTTCGTGGCCAGAGTGACAAGAGCCCAACTTCACCGACTTTCAGTCGTTTATGGGAGTCGCGCGCCAGCGTGCAGGAGTGGGCCAGCGAGTTGAATGGCGCTGCCGCCGAAACATTGGCGGAAAAACTGGTGGCGTTTGCGTCCTCGTCGACAACACAGCAAATCGACACAATATCGAGTGCACGGTTGCAACGATTTCTTCCCAAGCTGCTTGAGCTGGCGACAGCGTCAAAACATCCGGTTGCCGCACTGTCACGTACGCTTACCGTTACCGAGCGCATCTTACGTCGCAGTGCGTATCTCGCGCTGCTCAATGAAAATCAGCACGCCTTGTCGAGGCTCGTGGACCTTTGTGCTCGAAGCCAGTACATAGCGGGTCAAATAGCCCGATATCCGGCTCTTCTGGATGAGTTGCTTGATCCGAGAATCTATTCCGAGGGCGTAACAAAAGACGATCTCGCCGATGAACTCCAGCAAAGACTTGCTGGCGAAGAGAATCTCGACAGCGAAGAAAAAATGCAGGTCATCGCGCAGTATCAACGTGCCGCAATGTTCCGCATTGCGGTGGCGGATTTTAACGACAAACTGCCGATTATGAAGGTGAGCGACGGGCTGACCTGGCTAGCCGAAGTGATATTGGATGAAGCTTTACGTGTTGCATGGGCTGACCTGACTGAACGTCATGGAGTGCCCCGGTACGTGGTGGATGGGGCTGTCCACGAAGCGGGATTCGGCATTGTTGGTTACGGCAAACTGGGTGGTCTGGAGCTGTCTTACGGATCCGACCTGGACATTGTTTTTCTGCACGACGCCAAAGGAGAAGAGCAGCATACAGACGGCGACAAGCCGCTGGACAATGCGATGTTCTTTGGTCGGTTGGTGCGCCGCCTGGTGCATTTCCTGACGACACAAACCGGTTCAGGCGAGCTTTATGAAATCGATACACGGCTGCGGCCGGATGGCCGTTCAGGCCTGCTCGTATCGAGTACTGAAGCATTCGAGCGCTACCAGGAAGAAAATGCCTGGACCTGGGAGCATCAGGCGTTGTTGCGCGCGCGAGCGGTCGCAGGCAGCGACAAGATTGCGAGTGAATTCGAACGCATTCGTCAGGAAACACTTAAAGACCGCGTTCGCCGCGACAAGTTACGCGATGACGTTATCGCCATGCGGCGTAGAATGCGCAAAGAACTTGATCACAGCGATACGAAC
>CAYWBZ010000303.1:0-2926 GCA_964456535.1 uncultured Woeseiaceae bacterium
AAGTTTCTGGTGCTCATCGCGTTCGGCGTTGTGGCATTTCTGGGTTGGCGTGCGATCTATACGGTGCCAATCGATGCATTCCCGGACGTCACGCCTGCTCAGGTGAATATTTACACGGAGTCGCCAGGCCTCGCTGCTGAGGACGTCGAGCAGCTGCTGACATTTCCGATTGAATCCGGTATGGCGGGATTGCCGAAGGTGCAGGAGATCCGTTCGGTCAGCCTGTTCGGACTGTCCTATGTGGCCGTCTACTTTGACGACGACATGGACATCTATTTTGCACGACGCTTGGTCATGGAGCGGTTGCAGGAAGTAGGTGATCGAATCCCAGAAGGCTATGGAACGCCTGAGATGGGTCCCAACACGTCCGGTCTGGGCCAGGTCTTCTGGTACACCCTCGAACGCGCAGACGAAAAATTGAACGCGGCCATCACGGACATGGATCTGCGAACCCTGCACGATTGGACGGTCCGACTGATGCTGCGAACTGCCTCAGGCGTTGATGACGTGATGTCGTGGGGCGGTCAGGAACGACAGTACCAGGTCATCATCGACCCACTCAGCCTGATCAAATTTGAGCTGAGCTTCAAGGATGTCATGGAGGTCATCGAGGCCAACAACCGACAGGTCGGCGGTCAGTACATCAATCAGGGCTCGGAGCAGTACCTGGTTCGCGGTCTTGGCCTCGTTGAAAACGAGGCAGACATCGGCACGATGGTCATAAAGGTTGAAGACGGCGTGCCTGTCTACCTCCGCGACGTTGCCAAAATCGAACAAGGTCCAGCGCTTCGATTTGGGGCTGTTACCCGAGACGGTAAAGAAGTGGTTCTCGGGATGGCCTTGTCGCGCATAGGCGAAAACGCGGCAAATGTGGTTACTGCGGTGAAAGACAGAGTGGAGATCGTTAACGAGGCTCTGCCCGACGGCGTGGTACTGCGGCCAGTGTATGACCGCACGGACCTTGTGGACAAGGCGGTCGGCACAGCAGTGACCGCTTTGGTCGAAGGTTCAATCCTTGTCGCCATTGTCTTGTTCTTGTTTTTAGGCGAGTTCCGTTCGGCGCTGGTTGTCATCACTGCGTTGCCGTTGGCCATGCTCATCGCGTTTATCTTTATGGCTCAGGCGGGCTTGTCCGCGAATCTGATGTCTTTGGCCGGGCTCGCCGTGGGCATTGGCATGATGGTTGATGGTGCCGTCGTGATGGTCGAGAACGCCTTTCGTATCATGGCTGAACGGCGCGAAACTGGTGAGCCGGTTGATCGCAGCAGCGCCGTTCTTGCTGCTGCTCGTGAGGTAGCGAATCCAATTGCGTTCGCGATCATAATCATTGTGGTGGTGTTCTTGCCGTTGTTCGCGCTGGAAGGACTTGAAGGCAAGCTCTTTAAGCCGATGGCCTTCACGATCAGCTACGCGATGGCGGGCTCTTTGGTACTGACGTTGACTGTGATCCCTGTATTCGCGGCGCTAATCCTCAAACCGAAAGAGGAGCGGGACACGATTCTGGTCCGCGTGATCAAGAGTCGGTATTTGCCGTTACTCGAGTGGTCACTTGCCAACAAAAAGAAGGTCGTCATGTCAGCGGTCGGACTTCTGGCGGTAAGCCTGATGATGTTCCCATTTCTCGGCAAAGAGTTTATGCCGACGTTGCAAGAGGGATCGATTATGTGGCGGGTGACTTCCATTCCATCAGCGTCCCTTGAGCAGTCCATCAAAATCTCAAAGGATATCGAGAATGCGTTGACGGAATATCCTGAAGTCAAGACGACTGTCGCGATGATTGGACGTGCGGAAAAGGGGGAAACGGCGGATGTGAACTATATGGAGATTTACACCGAGCTGAACCCTGAGGACGAATGGCCAGAGAAACGAACCGTGCCGGAACTCGCCGATCAAATGCGTGAGGAGCTGGAGACGGTCGTACCAACTGCGGTTGTCGCTTTCACTCAGCCGATTCAGATGAGGGTGGAGGAACTGATCTCCGGCGTCCGTGCGACGCTCGCTACCAAGATCTACGGCGAGGACCTCGAGGAACTGGATCGCCTCAGTGAGGAAATTAAGAACGCGATTTCAGGTATTGAGGGCGTTGCAGATCTCTCTCTCGAGGCGAACGTTGGCAAACCACAGATTCGGATTAAAGTGAATCGAGGCCAGTTAGCACGTTACGGTCTGAATGCCGACGATGTGTTGTCGGTTGTACGCACTGGTATTGGCAATGAGCCGGTATCGACACTGATCGACGGTGTACGTCGCTTCGATATCACGGCACGCATTGCAGACGCATCCAAAGAGTCAGTGCAGGCGATCAGGGAAATCCCTATCCGGACGAGTTCCGGGGCAATCGTTCCTTTAGCCACGGTGGCGGACGTAACCGTCGCCGAGGGGTATTCATTCATTAGACGCGAGCAACTGCAACGATACGCCGTGATTCAAATGGATGTTCGTGGTAGAGACGTTGACGGATTCGTCAATGACGCGAATGCGGCGATTGAGGCTGCGGTCGAATTGCCCGCCGGTTATTGGATTGAGTGGGGTGGCGCGTTCGAGAACCAACAGCGAGCATTGAAACGCCTGTCGGTGATAGTGCCTTTAACGATCTTCTTCATTTTTGTCCTGTTATACACGGCCTTTAACTCAATGAAATACGCCGCGATGATCATTGCCAATGTTCCGTTCGCGACGATTGGCGGGATTTTCGCTTTGTTTGTTAGTCGTCAGTACGTATCCGTACCATCGGCAATCGGATTCATCGCAGTTTTCGGAGTAGCGATGTTGAATGGGATTGTGTTGGTGAGCTTTATCAACGAGCTGCGTGAGAAAGGCCTTTCAGTTGCTGATGCCGTGCGGAAGGGTGCAGAAATGAGATTGAGGCCTGTACTGATGACGGCGAGCGTCGCCATTCTTGGCCTGGTGCCGATGCTGCTGTCGT
>CAYWBZ010000304.1:0-2898 GCA_964456535.1 uncultured Woeseiaceae bacterium
GCAAGGGAGAATGCCATGACAATCTGCCATACATGCGGAAATGACTATGAGAGTACGTTTCGCGTCATCAAAGAGGGTAGTACTTACGAATTCGACTCCTTCGAGTGCGCTATTCATGCACTTGCGCCTAAGTGCGAACACTGCGGGTGCCGCGTAATCGGACACGGTGTGCAGAACGACGCTGACGTATTTTGCTCGGCGCACTGTGCATTGGCTGCGGGAGTGACCGGTCTAATGGATCACACTCAGCCACGATTGATCGCTGGAGCATTCTAAGCCGCTCAACACTGGGTGGCGACGATTGATTGCCTGGGCACCTCGGAGATGCCCAGGGTTGAATATGCGCCCGATACTCTGCTCATTACCGGAGTCCTGACGATGCCATACAAACAAATACTCTTTCATTCGGCCGCACGCCAGAAAGTGCTTGATGGCGCAACGGCCCTGGTTGATGCAATCCGCGTAACCCTGGGCCCGAAGTCGAAATCGGTCCTGATCCAAAAGAAGTGGGGGACGCCGATCGTCTGCAATGACGGCGTGACAATTGCCAAGGAGGTCGAATTAAAGGATCCGGAAGAGAACCTCGGCGCACAAATGCTCCGCCAAGCCGCTGAGAAAACCGGCGACGCCGTCGGCGATGGCACCAGCACAGCGACGATACTGGCCCACAGTATTTTTTCCGACGGTATCCGCAACATTGTTGCAGGGGCTAGCGGAATAGACATCAAACGAGGCCTGAATCACGGACTGCAAATCGCTATCGAAGAACTCAAGAGTATGGCCGTTCCCGTCAAGACGCACCAGGACAAGGCCCAGGTCGCGACCTTGTCCGCACACAATGATCCCGCCATCGGCGAACTCGTCGCCGATGCCATGGATCAGATCGGTGATGAAGGTGTCATTACCGTGGAGGAATCGCAAACCACGGAGACGGTACTGGACGTCGTCGAAGGTATGCAGTTCGATCGTGGGTACATTTCGCCGTATTTCGTAACTGACTTGGAGAAAATGGAAGCCGTTCTCGACGATCCGTATATTTTGCTCTGCGATCAGAAGATTCGCAGCATGAACGAGCTCATTCCGCTGCTCGATGAACTCGTGAAGACCGGCAGGCCGATCGTCTTTATCGCCGAAGACGTCGAAGGCGAAGCCCTGGCGACCTTGGTCGTTAATCAGATTCGTGGGGTCTTCCGCAGCCTGGCTGTCAAGGCACCAGGATTCGGGGATCGTCGCAAAGCGATGCTGCAAGACATCGCGATTCTGACAGGGGCAGAACGCGTTTCCGAAGAACTGGGGACAACTCTCGAGGGCATTGGACTCGACGCTCTCGGTCGGGCGAAACGGGTCATCTGTGATAAGGAGCACACGACGATCATCGGCGGTGTTGGCGAAAAAGACGAAATCGCCGCACGCATTCAGCAGATTCGGGTGGAAATCGAGAAAACGAAAAGTGACTACGACAAGGAGAAACTCGAAGAAAGACTGGCAAAGCTGAGTAGCGGCGTGGCCGTCATACGTGTCGGCGCTCCGTCGGAGGCCGAGATGAAAAGCAAGAAAGAGGCTCTCGATGACGCAATCAGCGCGGCCAAGGCTGCTGTTGAAGAAGGCACGGTTCCCGGCGGCGGAATGGCATTGTTGCGCTGCACAAAGGCGCTACTCGATGAAGAGAACCGCGCCGAGGGCGATGAAAAGACCGGCCTGCAGATCCTGCGACGCGCTTTAAGTACCCCAACCCGCCAAATTGCCGAAAATTCTGCCGTTGATGGCGGCGTCGTCGTTGCACGGATGCTCGAAAGCGATGGCAGGATCGGATTTGACGCGGCGCATAACGAATACGTCGACTTGATTGATTGCGGCATTGTTGACCCGACCAAGGTCGTACGCATCGCACTTGAGAATGCCGTCTCAGTTGCAGGTATCTTGCTGCTGACGGAGGCGACGATGACCGAGATCGAGGACCCGGAGCGGCGCAGCACAGAGCCAAACGCCATGCAAATGTAGTCTCGCAGGAGCCTGGGAGTCACTTATCAACGTGAATCTTTTGCGCCTGCTCAAGTAGCTCACGGACTTCCTCGTCCGTCGTCTGGCTAAAGTCGCGATAGAACTGGCCGACGGCGGAGAACTCTGCCGGCGACTCGAGGCAAATGACACGATCGACCAAGGCTGAGACCTTCCGCACGGCCGATTCCGAGCCCGTCGGCACCGCGACTGTCGTGGTCGATGGACTCATGGATTGCACGGCCCGGACAGCAGCCCGCATTGTTGCGCCTGTCGCGAGGCCGTCGTCGACCAGAACGACATCATATTCAGCCAGATCCGGATACGGCCGGTCACCACGGTATTGCTGTTCGCGCCGTTTTAACTCCGCTGATTCCCGAGCCACAATTTCCGCGATGCTTGCCTCATCGAGCGCCAGAGAGCGAACGATCGTTTCATTGAGCACATGTACGTCGCCCGACGCAATCGCACCGATCGCGAGTTCTGGTTGAAATGGCGCACCAAGTTTGCGGACAACGATCGTATCGAGTGGCGCATTGAGCGCGATGGCAACCTCATAGGCTAACGGCACCCCGCCCCGTGGCAGGCCCAGGATTATCGGGTTTTTCAGGTCGCAGCGCTGAATCTCCGGCACGAGGGCTTTGCCGGCATCATGTCTATCTTCGAAGACTTTATACATCACGAACGACGGTCTGCAGCTATAGTCTGAGTATCGTCGCTATTGACTGTTCAGAGAGTACGTAAATGCACTTATGGGTACTGCGCCTCGTCAGTGTCTAGACTCTAAGGACAGAAAATGGACACAACAGGCATGCGCCTTTCGAGAGTGTTGGCAATGTCATCCGAAAAACAATCGGTTCCGAGTGAGCGTGACAAGATCGATTTTCTGAGTGTGCCGGA
>CAYWBZ010000305.1:0-2893 GCA_964456535.1 uncultured Woeseiaceae bacterium
CTATTCCCCGATAGCTCAGTTGGTAGAGCGTCTGACTGTTAATCAGAATGTCCGTGGTTCGAGTCCGCGTCGGGGAGCCATCATTTCGAGAAGGCCCTCAATTGAGGGCCTTTTTCGTTGGCACATTGTTCAGATGAACAATGGTCGCTTTCGAGGTCGGCCAGAGGTCCTCACCCCCCCAAGGCGCTCGTCCTTTGGCCGCGCTGCAGAGACGGTAAAAAAAGCTGCTACTCTTCCCTGAAATGCGTCATGTTAGAGAACGCAGTAATGCGAATCGTTTCAAATAGCCGGACGAACGCTACGGCACGCCTTATGGCCGGAGTGATGCTGACGGTGACGTTGTTGCCAGGCATAAATCGATCGCAGGCAGCAGAGGATTCTCGCCCGTTGCTTGATCCGCGCAGCAGATGGTCATTCACTCTTGGCGTTGGTGTAATCGGCGACACCTCCGCGCCAGGAGATTATTACAAGTTCGATTTCGACACCGCCTGGGGTTCGGGCGAAGGTTGGACTTATAATTTCACCATGAACTATCGGTTGCACGAATTCGAATGGAAGATCGGCAAACAGCGTTTTCGGCCGCAGCTCGAACTGCCAATGATGCTTACAATGGTTGACGAGGCAGAACGGGGCCTGTTTCCCGATTACAACGCAGGCCTGATGCTTCGCTGGCGCGACTGGCCCTGGAACCGAACTGCATACACGACTTTTGCTATCGGGCTTGGCGTCTCATACAGCTCAAAAGTCTGGACCTTCGACAGACAGCGTCACCCCGGCGAGTACCGGGCTCACCTCAAATTCTGGTTGCCGATTGAATTAACCTTTGCTCACCCAAAGCGCCCGCAGCACCAGATCATGCTGTTCATCGATCACCAGTCCGGTGCGCACATCACTGACGAGGGGGGGCAGGATGCATGGGGCGTCGGATATCGTTACGCCTTTGAGTAACTCCTGTCGAATACTGGTGACGTACTCCCAGTGCCCAGATTTGTTTGTACTGGGGAGCCATATTTGAAAAAGGCCTTCTGCAGAAGGCCTTTTTTCTATGGCTTAGTGATCACCAGCCACGCCGGCACGATACAGACGATTATACGACTGCTGCGCAGACTATCTCTGATGGAAACGTCAACTGACTCGTGAACTCCCGCCTGGTTTTTCGAAACCCACACTCCTCTAACAGTGGAAGAAGCGAGACCCCTCGACAGCCACCAAGCAATGCCGGGTTGATCCGGTAGATACGTTCCCAGATCCCGTTGTACCAACGCTCTCCTATTGTCATGTTGACCATTGCCAGTCGCCCGCCAGGGCGCAGTACTCTCTTGAACTCCTCAAGTACGGTGAGGAAATCTTGCTGCGGCAGTAAATCGAACATGTAGTTATTGATGAGCACGTCGAAACTGTCATCAGGAAAATCCAAATCATAGGCGTCGCCAACCCGAAGTCGATAGTTATTCGATCCCGCATTGGCAGCTTTTCTTTCAGCGCGGATCAGCATCGCCTCGGTCAGATCGATACCTTCGTTTCGGCCCAAAGGGTTCGCCTCCAGAATTTTCTCGAACGTGAGACCCGTACCGACCGCTACCTCAAGCACATCCTCACCATTCTGGATGGCTGCCAATTCCAGGCAACGATCACGGGCTTTGCTTTCCGTCAAGCGGGCCCAGAGATCATAGGACGGGGCAATCCTGCCGTATATTTCTGCAACCTGGCCCTTCTCAATTCGCGCATCCAGCATGTAGTTCTTCCGGTCGACTGTGGGCTCCACAATTACGGATCTTAAACCCTATGCCCCAAACGCTCAAAAATTCGATTTTGAGCACCTCGCTTCCAGCCAATAACCGACATTCAACACCGAATATTTTGCAATTCCCGATCTGAAGTAGCAGTCTGGCCAGTAGCATTTGATGGCTACATAAAACGCAATGTCCAGGATCTCTTCGCGGCTCATTCATGGTTACCTCGCCGGTATGTGCCTGTTCTTGTCCAGCTTCTCGAATAGTGCAGCGAGCGTCGATATTTGCCGGCAACCGACGGATGATTCGCATCTGTCGATCGCTTACTACGACCACGCCAGGTCCTTCGTTGACCGGGGCAATGCTACGACCAACCAGGAAAATCTCAATTCTGACCTGCTGTTCAAGTTGAGCGACAACCTGGCACTGGGAATCGGGCATCAGTATACGATCTTGAACGCCGATCTGATCGAACCGCAGACGAACGGGCATTTGCACACCATTTTTCTCCCTCTGCACCGACACACTCAGTCTGATCGCGGGAGTGTTCGCTTTAGTATTGCGCCGGCACTATCTGCCTCTTCCAATGTTATTTCAGACCCCGGCTCGTACAACGGTGACGCATTACAATTATTGGCGGCTCTGGTCTGGAGCAGACAAATGTCGAATCAGTTTGATCTCCGGTACGGCATCTGTGGCGACCATCGTTTCGGCCGCTACAGGATTTATCCTTCGATTGGTATCGATTGGCAGCCACATGCTGACTGGACGATTGAATTGGGTTTCCCAACCTCACAGATCACGTACCAGGTATCTAAAAGCCTGACTTCGTCGTTGCGGATCGCACCCGATGGAAACGAGTGGCATGTCAGAGATAAAAGTCTGCAAAAACAGTCCCAATTCATCTACGAGGCACTCCTGCTCGAATGGGCTTTCAGCTGGAACGCACACAAACACATTGTCATTAGTGCCAGCGTCGGCAGGCAATATCATAATCGATATGAAATGACGCTGATGGATGATAGCCGAGTGCGACTTCACAGCGATCCGGTTACGCGCATCGGCGCAGCCTTGGTATGGCATTTTTGAGTTAGCCTGCAGGTCAACCGACTATCTGAGTGTTAATACATGTTCCCAGTGCCCAGATTGGTCCGGGTCGG
>CAYWBZ010000306.1:0-2870 GCA_964456535.1 uncultured Woeseiaceae bacterium
TACATGGGACAAAATGACGGACGAATTACGGAAATTTCTGAATCAGAAATCGGGTTGGTAGAAATTATTTCTGATGGTATTGGCGGCTACATCGAAAGAGATGCCGCGGTTGGTCTTTCGGACTAACACCTGAATGGAACTGGGAGTAAAAGGAATGATGCTCAAACGTATACCGACAGCCGGACACCGCACATTGGTGAAAATGGCTGTGTTGGCACAGGCGGCGCTGCTGCTCTTCGTGGGGGCTACTGCTAGCGCTCAGGAAGGCAATCGGCTCCAGGATATTCAGGTACAAAGCTTGCCCGGCCAGCGCGTCGAGCTGAAACTCATTATGAGTGAAGCGGCGCCTGAACCACTGGCATTTACGATCGAGAATCCGGCACGGATCGCTCTTGATCTACCGAACACAACCTTAGGGCTGACCTCGCGTCGTCGTGATGTAAACCTCGGGCCGCTGGACACGATTCTGACCGCAGAGGCCAATGGCCGTACGCGCGTCGTGCTGAACCTTGGATCCATGGTTGAATACAAAACCGTACGCAGCGGAAACACGGTCACAATCACCCTGGGTGATAGTGATGACTACAGTGCAGGCTCTACCCAGTTCGCCAGCGCAGCGTCATCCGATGATCGCTCTTACGCAGCTCCGGGCAACCGTGCTATCTCAAGTGTTGATTTCCGTCGTACACGTGACGGTGGTGGTCGAGTCGTCGTTAGTCTGACGGACCCATCAACACCTGTCGACATCCGCCAGGAAGGCGGTCGTGTTGTAGCCGTATTTAAGGACACAAGTCTTCCTGCCGACCTCATGCGCCGTCTCGACGTTATGGATTTCGCTACGCCGGTAACGACTGTCGATACACTGCGTACCAATCAGGATACGCGCATCGTTATATCCGCTGATGGCAAGTACGAGCAGCTTGCGTATCAATCGGACAACGAATTTACAATCGAAATTAATCCTGCGCCGGAGACTGCCGATACAGAATCCAGTCTGTTTTCAGAGACGAAGGAATACGATGGTCAGCGTTTAACGTTGAACTTCCAGGACATCGAGACGCGCGCTGTTCTACAGCTGCTGGCTGAAACCTCTGGCAAGAACATCGTTGTATCAGACACGGTCCAGGGCAACGTCACACTGCGTCTGCGCAACGTACCGTGGGATCAGGCGCTCGATATCGTTATGACGACCAAGGGTCTGGACATGCGCCAGAACGGCAACGTCATCATGGTTGCGCCGGCTGAGGAAATCACAGCACGTGAAACAGCGGATCTCGAAGCACAACTCGCTATCAGCGAACTGGAGCCGGTCTATTCGGAGTTCCTGCAGGTCAACTATGCGAAAGCCTCAGACCTTGCTGCATTGATTAGTGGCGGCGGTGGTGGCAGCAGCATGTTGTCAGAGCGCGGCAGCCTCGGCGTCGACGATCGTACTAACACGCTACTGGTTCAGGCTACCGCCGAAACTCTGCAAGACATTCGTCGCATGGTTCGTACGCTTGACGTGCCGATCAAACAGGTTCTTATCGAGTCTCGAATTGTTGTCGTCAACGATGACTTCAGTCGCGATCTAGGTGTGCGACTGGGCGTCACCGCGTTCAATGAAAGCAATACGGGCCTGACGACGATCAGTGGATCGGGTGATGGAACGGATACAATGATCGGATCAGCGCTGGATAACCTGGCGGATCCGCTGAACGGAACAGTATTTCCGATTGAGCTACCCACACTGAACAATCGTTATAATGTGAACGTGCCAATCGCTGATTCGGCTGGTCGCTTCGCACTGGCGATTCTTGAGAATGATTACCTGGTTGATCTGGAGCTGACCGCTCTGGAAGCTGAGGGTCGCGGCGAGATCGTTTCGACGCCACGTGTAATTACGGCAAACCAGAGTGAGGCAACGATCAAGCAGGGTGTGGAGATTCCATACCAGCAGTCAGCTTCCTCAGGTGCGACAACCGTTCAGTTTAAAGAAGCCGTACTTGAGCTGGTTGTAACGCCGCAGATCACACCTGACAACAACATCATTCTCGACCTGCGAGTTAGCAAAGACAACGTGGGTCAGATCATCTCAACGGGTGGCCTTGGTGGAACGGTACCGAGTATCGATACGCGATCTGTGGAAACACAGGTTCTGGTTGCAGACGGCCAGACCGTTGTACTGGGTGGTATTTATGAGACTGAGCGTCGTGAAACGGTCAAGAAGGTACCTGTGCTCGGTGATATTCCGTTTGTGGGTGCACTCTTTCGTAGCAAACAGCGACTCGAAAACAAGGCCGAGTTGCTGATATTTGTTACACCGCGCATTCTTGAGGAAGGCTCCAATATTTACTAAGCTGCTGGCCCTCAAATAAACCTGGAAAGCCAACCTTCGGGTTGGCTTTCTTATATGAACCACGGTTGTCTATGACGCATCCCCGCAATATTTTCCTGATCGGACCCATGGGCGCTGGCAAGTCCGCGGTCGGACGCTACCTTGCGCGCACCCTGCATTTGTCATTCGTTGATAGTGACGATGAGATTGAGTCTCGTACGGGCGTTGATATCCCGTTTATCTTCGAGAAGGAAGGTGAAGAGGGGTTTCGCAAGCGCGAGACCGCTGTCATCGATGATCTCAGCAAGATGGATGGCGTTGTTCTCGCGACAGGCGGTGGCGCCGTAATTAACCCCGACAGCCGCAGCCGGCTGGGCGGGCGCGGATTTGTGGTCTATCTATATACGACTGTTGATCAGCAGGTTGCGCGGACCCAGAAAGGCCGTGAGCGGCCGTTGCTGGAAAGCACTGATCCACGGGCAACGCTGCAGGAGTTACTGGATACCCGTGACCCCATGTATAGAGAGATCGCCGACATCATCGTGGAGACGGA
>CAYWBZ010000307.1:0-2861 GCA_964456535.1 uncultured Woeseiaceae bacterium
GATCGCGTCCCATGAGTTCATTTGGCGGATCGTAGTAAAACGCGCGAGGCACTTCCGGATCGGACAATCCGCAAGCGGATAAGGCGGCCAGCGGTATGAGGACGCGACTAAGTCGGACAACACGAGAGACGATCATGGCGACACTTGGTATCAATCAACTATGGATTGAGCCGAGTCTACAGGCCTGAGCGACGGCAACTCAAATCCACGCGCTCCGTGGTCGCGTGGCAGGAGGTTTTGCATTCGCTAGCGATAAGGTCGTTAGCTGTAATAGTTTGCACTTCGGTACGGTCCTGTTAGCTAATGGTATCGTTTTAGCAGGACGCACAAATGCATGAGCGTAGACAGTGAAATCTTGAGCCGCACAAGCGGAGATAGCGGGCTAGTACGACAGATCAAGAACACGCAAAGCCTATGTCCGGAATGCCTCGCGCCTATCGACGCCGACGTTGTCGAGCGGGATGGGGCCGTATGGATGGAGAAAACCTGCCCGGATCACGGCGAGTTCTCGGCTTTGCTGGCATCCGATATCCGGCACTACTACGAAAATAGCGTCGATCTGGGCAATGTCGGATCGTGCTGCGGTGGTAGTTGCGACTCAATCGCGACAACGGCCGCGCAGGAAGCCGGTACAGCCTGGAATAATCACAGCTGCACCGTGCTGATCGAAATCACTGAGCGCTGCAACCTGAGTTGTCCCACCTGTTTCGCAGGCTCGTCGCCACAGCACTCGAAAATGATGAGCCTGGTAACCTTTCGTCAGCGACTCGATGGACTTCTCGCTGGCGGCAAGCAAGGCGCAGACATGATTCAACTGTCCGGCGGCGAGCCTACCGTTCATCCCGAATTCTTCGCCATGGTCGAGATGCTTTTCGACACCGGGTTCAATAAAGTCACTATTAACTCGAACGGCATCAAACTGGCGCAGCCCGCATTCGTGGAGCGACTTGCAGAGATCAAAGCCGCATACCCGGCGGGCGAATTATTTGTCTACCTGCAATTCGACGGCTTCGACGATGCGACACACCTGAAATTGCGTGGCCGAGCCGATCTGCTGAAAGGCAAACGTCGGGCACTACAGAACTGTCTCGATGCTGACATTCGCGTGCATCCTGTGATGACACTCACGCGGGATATTAACGATCACGAAGTCGGCAATTTTCTTTCGCTCGCTGTCGACAATCCCTCGGTCAAGCACGCTGTCATCCAACCGGCGATGTACTCGGGCCGCTACGATAATCCGCGGCATGCTCACCGCTTGACCGTGGCCGATACCGTGCAACTCATCGCCGATCAGTTCGGTACGTTTGGCGATCAGGATTTCGGCCCGATACCGTGCTCGGACCCAAATTGCCACAGCAGCGCAGTCGCAATTCGCACAGACGAGGGACTGATCCCCGTATCACGCTATTTCCCGAAATACGCAGATTGGGACACTGACGAGGCTCGCGATCTGATCGCTGCGTTTACAAACACGATCAACGGTCCGGACGGTTTTGCAGCAGCCATTCGGTGGGCGACGTCTGATCAGCGTATGGTCCCCGTATTCGAATCGCTAAGCGATGCCGAGGTCGACCGATTGCTCAACGCAATCGCGTCACTCCAAACGCAAGAAGGCGCGCTGTGGGATCGTCTCCTGACCATTAGCATCAAACCGTTCATGGACGCATGGACCTATGACCAGCACCGTGTTGACAAGTGCTGCGTACACATTCTGGATGACGACGGCAACCCAGTGTCGTTCTGCCAATACAACGCCGTCAATCGACCGGCGGCAATACTCGCTTGAGGTGGGACCGATGAGCTTCGCAGCCAGCGATGTGCAGATTCCATCCTGTTGTTCCGCGTTCTATGAGCAGGACTGGGTGCAGCAGTTTGCGGACGAGAGCTTTCATCCTGGCGGCGCCGAGCTAACGCGCCGCACCACAGCGGCGATGGACCTGCCTGCTGCAGCCAGTGTTCTGGATATTGGTTGTGGCAGCGGCACAACGGCGATACTACTGGCGACTGAGTTCGATCTTGACGTGACAGGTGTCGATACCAGCGTCTCCAACATCGAACGAGCCGCACACCGCGCAGGCGATCTGGCCATCAGTTTCCTGGCGACGGATGTACATACCTTGCCTTTCGAAGACAATGCCTTCGACGGCATCGTGTCCGAATGTGTCTTCAGCTTGTTGGCGGACAAACCAGCAGCGCTTGCCGAGATGAGCCGCGTACTAAAACCGGGCGGCCACATCGGGCTGACGGATATGGCGGTATTTGGACAACTTCCCGATCGCATCGCTGAGGTTATTGCCCCCTGGACTTGCCTAAGCGATGCGATGGATGAAAAAAGCTATCGCTCGCTGTTCAGTGCGGCAGGATTTGAAGTAACCGAGTCCGCCAATGAGAGCGCTGGGTTGACGGCGCTATTGGCCAAGTTGAAGCGAAAGCTGTTGATGATTGGCGCGGGCAGCCTCCTTGCCGGTGCGGTGCCACTTGATCTGCCGACAGTGAAATACTGGATGGACCAGTTTGAAACCGAGATTGCCAATGGCACCATCCGTTATCTTCGTTTCCAGATGCGCTCGGTGTAGGTGTCGGTAAGGTCACGTAGATTCGGAGTAAAGGTTCACCTCAATAAATGGTAGTCCCTCAAACGAAACCATTTACGTGAAAAGATAAAATTGACCACTGATTCCGGTGACAGGCTGGTCACCTCACCCGTCATATCCTTTCTATAGAATGCCGAACACCCGCCAGTTTGCCAAACAGTCAATTTCAGGTTCTTTTTCGTTTTTGCAACGTATTCGCTTTGAACATCGCTTCTAACATCGATGGCCTTGATGCTCTTATCCCGCTTTATTGCACAAATAGCT
>CAYWBZ010000308.1:0-2852 GCA_964456535.1 uncultured Woeseiaceae bacterium
CGCAGGACTCTTCCTCACTGAAAACGATATCTGCGAGCCGGTCCAACGGGACCTCGAGTAGCCTGTACTCGAGTATACGATCGACAATACCGCAGCCGCGAGTGGTGAACATTCCAAGATACGCGACGTATGCCGAGATCATGCCGATGCTGATCTGGCCATCGAGACCTCGCAGGGCGAGCAAGTACACCGTGGCGATTCGGGCACCCTGGAACAGGACCTGGCGAACAGCGCCGTCGACAACGTGCAGATTACCGATGCGGATGCGTGCGTTCGTGGCACTGACGAACAGATTACGCCACTCCGATTCCCGCTGCGATTCGCCGTTCGTGATCTTGATTGATTGCACCGCGCGCAGCGTTTCCAGAAAATGAGTCTGTACCGAAGACTCGGCTTGCGCTATATCGCTCGATAAACGCAAACTCAATGAGAAAATCAGAATCCTCCAACAGCACCACAGCCCAAGCGTCACAACCATAAGTAACGTGAGCCGGGGTTCGTACAAGGTCATCAGGGCGGTTATCAAAACGACGAACACGGAATCGAGTATCAGGGCCGGAATCGATTGCACAACAAAGCTCTGAATACGGTTCAACGACTGAACTCGGTGCTGAATATCGCCAAGCTCACGACTTCGGAAGAAGCGAATCGGTAACTGCAGGAGCCGGTGCAACACGCGCGTCGTAAGATCAAAAACCGTTACATGACTCAGGTAGTGAAACGTCAACTGCCGCATCACGTTCGCCAGCACATGAATGACCAGGAGAGTCGAGAAAACAGTCGCCAGCGTAGTGAGGAGTCGGCTATCACCTTTCGCAAGAACCTGGTCTATTACGACCTGCAGGTAGAACGGCGTTGTCAGCAGCAGAATTTCGCAGATCAAGGCGAGCAATAGCCCGGCCAGAAATTGGCGGCGTAATCGACTATCGCTCGAAATGAGATTGCGAAGTTTAAGCCGTATCGGGGGTTTCGCCCGATGAAAGCGCGGTGCCGACGTAACCTCCAGTGCGATACCGGTAAACGCGTCGCCAACTACAGATGACGGTTCTGACACCACTCCTCTCGCAGGATCGTGCACCACCACTCGATCTTCTTTGACGGACTTGAGAACAACGAAGTGATTGAAGCGCCAATGCAGAATACACGGCGTTCGAAGTTTACCGAGTTCGCGAACATCACAGCGAACTGCTCTCGTCGACAACCCCAGTTCCGTGCAGCAACTGGAAATGCCCGCGAGCGTAGTGCCCTTCAAAGATACTTCGTGCTTACGCCGCAGGCTGGCGAGATCCGTTGGCAGGCCAAAGTACGAGGCGATCATCGCAACGCAAGCCAGTCCGCACTCGGTAGCCGTTGCTTGCCGAAGAACCGGCAGGTTCTTGCTGCCATTCATCGTGAACCATGGTCGTGCCGATGCGTTGGTTGCCACTTACTCTGGTGCAGCGCGACGAAGCCGCAGCGGCTCCAGCAGCCAGTCAACAAGGTTTCTTTGTTCAAGAACGATCTCTGCGGCCATCAACATTCCGGGCCGCAAAGCCGCCGCCCCGATGCTTGTCTGAATCGCCGCGTCGTGGATTTGAACCTGCACTTTGTAGGTTGCCTCACGTATCGGAAACGGTTGCGGTGTTTCTCCGGGCAACACGACGAAATTGGACATGCGTTCTACTCGTCCTTCGAAGGTGCCGAATTTCTGCGGCGGAAACGCGTCATAAGAGATCCGCACCGTCTGACCGGGTTGAACAAAACCCACCGCTTTCGACGGCACATAGATCTCTGCTGCAAGGTCCATGTGCTCCGGTAATACAGTCATCAACAATTGTCGCGGCGCGATCGCGTCACCTGCGTGTACTTCCACGGCAGCGATAGTCCCGGTAACCGGGGAGGTCAGTACGGACAAGCGTCTCGATTCGTGTTCCGCAATCTGTTGGTATAACTGTGTTCGTCGCGCTTTTAATGTAGATCGCTGGATGTCCGCCTGTACAGGCATGCTGTCCTGTCGCCCCGCTAGCAGCTCACGCTCGCGTTCCTGACTCGCGATGTCCTGTTCAAGTTGGGCCAGACCCTGTTCCAGCACTCCCACCTCTTCGCGCTGTCGAAGTACGTCCCACTCTGTTACGGCACCGCTATCAACAACGCCCTCGATTCGCTGCAATTTTTCGCGTCCCAGATCGACCCTGCGCCTTTGATCATCAAGGCGCGCCAAAAGGGCTCTGACCCCTTTGTCGAAGGCCTGAAGCTGTCGTGCCAGGCCTGCGCCTTCCATGGTCTGTTGCTGTCGCGATAGGTCCAATTGTGTATCGACCTCGAGTATTTCTTCACGTAGTTGCGAAATGATCTGCTCATTCTTGCCCTTGCCGTCTGACAGCATCGAGTCCATCGATAGATAGATGAGTGGCTCACCGACACTGACCTGATCGCCGGGCATTCGGATTACTTCTCGAACAACAGCCGCCGTGTTGTTTGCCACCCGAACTACGCCTGACCGGGATACCAACCATCCACGAACTGACTCTTTTCGCGGGTATTCGGTGTGGCCTATAAAGAAGGCAGCCGCCAGGAAAAGTATGACGAGCAGTCCATTGAGCCATAACCATGGCCGTGGCATCAGGCAGATCGGTCGACCCGGTGTCTTTTTCGATAGAGATTCAATGGCCTGTTTTCGGAACAGGTCTTCAGTGTGAGTTCCATGCATGCCGTGATTGTGAATCGAGATCGGCGAAGTCATCAAAGGCTGAAATCATGCAGTACACCAAGAATCGGCCGTGAGCAACAAGAACCGAGAGTGCTCAGTACTTCTTTCGCCGATGACTGCTTTCACCCAAAGGAGTCGTTCAGAAGTACCAGGGCGCGGGGGG
>CAYWBZ010000309.1:0-2840 GCA_964456535.1 uncultured Woeseiaceae bacterium
ATATCCGAAGAGAAAGGTGAAAAGCAACGTATTCAGTTCGAAATCACCAATCTGATGCGTGGCCCGCAGGATAGAAGCCTGTTTGATCTGCCGGAGGGATCTACAAAGCTGGATATGACTGGCATGGCCGGCATGAACTTGCCCGGTTTTGGCGAGGGTGGCTTCGCTGATCAAATGGCGGAAGCTGCGAAGCAAGCTGCCGAACAAGAAGCCGAGAATAAAGTGCGGAACAAAGTCGGCAAGGCGTTCAAGAAGTTATTCGGTAACTAGTGCGAACCTGGCGGCACATGCGGCTCCCGGACCAAACGAGGCTGGCCAGGCAAGGACTCTGCCGCTGCCAGGTGTCTTTGCGGGTGCTGTCTCGTAGCCTGCTTATGTTCCTGTGTCTCGTAGTCGTTGGTGCCCGTGCGGATATCCCGAACGCTGTTTATCAACCACCGCAGGGTGTCAGCGCGGACGATCAGCAGGCAGCGTTAGATCAGCTCGATCGCTTTGTTGCGAAACTGGAACAGCTCGAAACCGAAATCGATCGCAGCCACTTCGACCTGGAGGCATTGTTGGATCGGGAGGAGTTTGACGAGCAGAAAATTATTGCATTTGTACGTGACGAGATCAGATTTGAACAATACCCGGGTCTGCTGCGTGGCGCCCAGGGCACACTAATCTCTGGTGCCGGCAACGCGCTGGACCAGGCGATCTTGCTCGCCACCTTGCTGAAGAATGCCGGACTCGATGCGCGCATCGTTCGTGGCCGCCTGGGTACTGAGCAGGCGCAGCAATTGCTGTTGGGTATCACAGAGCCTACCGGAGATATCGGTCATCTTCCCGATGCACCACAAACCTGGGATGCAAGGCTCGCGGAGCTGCGCGAGATTTCCGGTGCGCCGGCACCGCTTCAGTATCCTCCAATTGAGGAAGCACCATTCTACGCTGCGACACAGCGAGCCACGAATGAACTGATTCAGGCACTGCACGACGCTGACATTGACCTGGCCGAGGCCGATACGAACTCTCTCGTGACGGAAGCCCGGGACTATTTTTGGGCCGAGTCCCGACTCGGCCCGGGCAATGCATGGCAGGCGCACCATCCGGCTTTCGGGTCACCCATCGACTGGGTTATGGAGCCTATCGAAACCTTCGGCAACCAAGTGCCCGAACCCTTACAGCACCGCCTGAAGATCGAGGTATTTATCGAGCAGAAGCTGGGCAAGCAGCTGCAAACACATCGTGTTGCAGGGCCATGGGAGCGGCCGATAGCGAACCTCAATGGCGTGGTGCTAAGCTATCTGAATCAGCCCAACACCCTGGATCTCCAGACGATCAGAACTGGCGTCGGGGCTGCCGTCGATCAGGCCAGGCTGTTTATTTCAGTGCTGAACGACGAACCGGGTGTGGCCTTCGATCTGAATGGCTCGACTATTGATATCGACTCACTCGGTATGGATGCCTTCGGCGCTGCCGCCGTCATAGAGACAGTTGGAAACAAGGCCGGGGAGGCGGCGAATGCGCTGGCTACGCTCGGTGCGACCGGCGATCGCGAAAGTACCGATTTGATAGCCCTCACCGCTCATTGGATCGAATATACCCTGATCAGGCCCGGTGGTGAGGAGATTACGTATCGTCGAACGTTGCTGGACAGGCTTGGCGCCGCCGGTCGCAAAACCGGACAGATTTCCCTGCACCCGATGAGCGAGGTTGACATACGGCGGGCATTAACAGTACAGCACCGTTTCATGGTCGCTACGGGTTCCTACTCCGAGGCCTATACCGTAGAGCAGGTACTACGACGTCTTATCGACAGTGCCCCGGCCTGGCGACTAATGCTCGAGTACCTGTACGGTAGTGACATTCAGCTGGCCAGGATCAAGGAACTCAAGCCGTCGCCACTACCGCACCTGGCGCTCTACCGTACGTTCGACATGGGGCCGAAGAAGATGGGTGCACCGATCACCTATCGTGCCTCACCGTCTTTGATCGTACTGCGCGAAGGCCTGCTACCGGAGGAACGTAGCTTTCGCAGTGTTGATGTAGTGACCAATGACCGGCGTGTGCTTGTGCGTGGCGACAACAACGAGCTGCGATTCAGCGCCGAAAAGGCGGTCGCAATCGGTGTTTGGGAGACGGCGATCGAAACAATGGCACATGACCATTTTGCGCCCGGCAGCGCTCGGAGCAATACGTTTGCCGTGTTCGATGCGGCACAGCAGCAGGGAATCCCAGCGCGCGTGCTTGGACCAAACATCGCGAACACGAACCGTATCGAGTTGAATGACGATGGACGGGCGCACCTGATGCGCGACCTCGAGGCCGGTAACGCGGTGCTGATTCCGGAGCAAATACCCTCTGGTTTGGGTCTGACCGGCTGGTGGCGTGTTAACCCGGCCAGCGGAACAACGCTCGGGATGACTGCCGATGGTCGTGGCGGTGTCGCTGTGGAATACATGTTGACTCTGATCGAGAATTCGGTCGGGCTGATCGGCGCGCTGGCCAACTATGCGAAATGCGAAAAATACAAGGATGGGGCAATCAAGGCCTGCTGCCTGGTCGAAGCACACATGAACAATGTCGGTGGTCTGGGGATGGGCGGGGTGCTGGTTGCATCGCTCGGCAAAGCCAGATTCAGTGCCGCTGGCCCGATCTGTAACGCCGGCAGCATGATACGTGGCCAGATAAAGAAGATCCAAGGGACCAACGAGGAATGGTCTTGCCGTTTTTTCGATGGACAAGCAGAAAGCATGATCGGCCCCGGCGGTATCACCAGTTTTAGCGGCTGTGGCCTGCTGCCGGACGAGTAGCGTGGCCGCAGCCCGATCCCATCAGGTAGTCACACTTATATTGTG
>CAYWBZ010000310.1:0-2790 GCA_964456535.1 uncultured Woeseiaceae bacterium
AAGGTCACGGTCTGGGTCTGGGTATGCGCCTGGAAAGCTGGCCACCAGCCTCCCTGCGTCCCGAACACGAACTCGTGATGTAATTAAACGGAGTCAGAGCCCTTTTCTACGAAAAGGGCTCTGACCCCAAAGAATGAAGGGTTAGAACAATGCGTCATAGAAAATCCGGTCGTAAACTGGGTCGTAACAGCTCTCATCGCAAGGCAATGTTTCGTAACATGGCAGCGTCGATGATCAAGCACGAGACGATTCGAACGACAGTACCCAAAGCAAAAGAGCTGCGTCGCATCGTAGAACCTCTTATTACGCTCGCGAAAGAAGACAGTGTTGCGAATCGTCGCCTGGCTTTTAATCGCCTGCGTGACAAGGAAGTTGTTGGCAAGCTGTTCACAGATATTGGCCCGCGCTGTAAAGAGCGTCCGGGTGGCTACCTGCGTATTTTGAAAACCGGACCTCGTCCAGGCGATAATGCGCCGATGGCGATCGTCATGTTGACGGATCAGGCTCCTGAGGCTGTTGTCGAAGACTAGATCCTCGCATTGATGCAGTTCCACGAAAAACCGGGCTTTTGCCCGGTTTTTTTGTGCCTCGGCCGAAATAAAACACATAAGCCTTTGAAATACATTGAGAATATGAAAGCCCACATTTGTGAGTCGGCTCACAGTGATTTTTGATAAATGGTTTTAAAGTTAGCCACATAGTCACACGTCGAGACAGACTCATCAGTAACGACAAAGCCTTTGATGACTGCGTCATTTTGACCAAGGAAACGTTCGATCCGGACGCGGTTTTCCTTGACGATATTGTTGACGATGACGTACTTCCCTACTTAAGTCTGGCGGTCGATGGTTTGACTGAATCTAGCGATGGGAAGAAAGGGAAGCTCGATCTACGCCCTGACGATGTTGCAGCCAACGAAGTTATCCGTGCTGACACGACAATGCCTGTGGCAGTCCTCGACCCTGACCAGCTTGATGTTTATGGCTGGGAAACAAGCCTCTGGAAAAAGATCAAAGCCTACCTGGGTCTCTAGGTTCTGCGCCTAAGAGCGCTGCCCCGAAGTGCTACAATCTCTGAATGATATTTAATAACAAGACCGTGATCATCACGGGCGGATCCGAGGGCGTGGGTGCGGCTGCCGCACGCATGTTTGCCGAAGCTGGCGCCAACCTGATGCTGGTCGCGCGCAACAAAAAAAACCTTGACGCCATAGCCGAAGAATTACGCTCCAAAACCAAAGTCGAAGTCTTTGCGATGGACGTCTCCGATGCGGAAGCCTGCGTCGACGTATTCAAGAAAGCGGCATTCGAGTTTGGTCGAGTCGATGTGCTGGTTAATAATGCCGGCTATCACACGCGTGGTCCGGTTGAAGAGATTGACCCTGCCGATCTTGGCAAAATGATCGACGTGAACCTGAAAGCGCCGATCATGTTGAGCCGAATTGCCTTACCCTATCTGCGCGAGGCGGGAGGTGGCGCAATCATCAATGTGGGTTCATTGGCAGGCCGGGCGCCTATTCCAGGCAGTGCGGGTTACGCGGCCAGCAAAGCTGGCTTACGGTCGTTTACGTATGCTTTGGGAAGTGAATTGGCCGACAGTAATATCAAACTCGCTGTTGTGTCGCCCGGGCCGATTGATACTGGCTTCATCATGGCCGACATCGATGCGACATCAGACCTGACATTCTCACAGCCAATCAGTACTGCCGAGCAAGTTGCTCAGGCAATTCTGGACTTGTGTGGAAATAATCTTCGTGAACAGTCCATGCCGAAACTCAGTGGCTTCTTGACGACGCTCATGTATTTGTTCCCTGGTCTAAACCCGAAAGTCAGACCTATGCTGGAGCGCAAGGGAGCAAAAGTGAAGGCGAAACTCAAAGCTGAGCGAAAGCGTCGCGAGTCAGATTCTCCCGATCATTAACCAGTACGCGAATATTGTCTTCGATCCGGATGCCGCCGTACGGGCGTAGCCAGTTGACCGTATTCCAGTTCACATGAGACTCGGCGGGCGTACCACGCAAATTTTCAAGCAGCATGTCGATCGCGTACAGTCCAGGCTCAATTGTCAGCACCATGTCTTCTTCAAGTACGCGTGTCAGCCTTAAGAACGGATGACCGCTGGGCGGATCTATTGTGGTACCGGATTCACTCTCCATGAAGCCGCCAACATCGTGCACCTGAATGCCGAGTAAATGTCCGAGGCCGTGCGGGAAGAAAGCGGACGTTACTCCTGTCTCAAGTAAGGTGTCCGGATCGCCGGCGGCGAGCTCAGCGTCGACAAGTATGCCCGCCAGCATCTTATGAGTGCCGATATGCAGGTCGCGGTAATCGACACCAGCGCGGACCTGACTAACGATATCCAGCTGCATTGTTTCCATTCGTTTAATCAGGGCCTGGAAACGCTCATCGCCGTTTGAGTACGTGCGGGTGATGTCGGACGCATATCCGTGCACTTGCGCACCGGCATCAATAAGGAAAGATCGCGATTCAGCGGGCGGTTGACGGTCGAGATCCGTGTAGTGCAGTACAGCACCGTGCTTGTTCAGCGCGACGATGTTGCCGTAAGGCAGCTCCGGATCTGTGTGGCTAACGGCTTTGCAATATGCGCGGTGGATTTCGAACTCAGACTGGCCATTACGAAATGCAGCTTCCGCTGCAGCGTGACCACTTGCTCCGCGCTGTGAAGCGAGACGCATTATTGCGAGCTCGTATTGCGTTTTCCTGCCACGTGCGTAGTGCAGGATGTTCACTGCCGTTGTAGGGTTGACGCGTTCGATTCCGAACGTCAAGG
>CAYWBZ010000311.1:0-2779 GCA_964456535.1 uncultured Woeseiaceae bacterium
CCTTAGCCATTACGCTCCGAGTGCTGGGCAACAATTCCGGCGCTCTGAGATTGGAGGATGTTGATGATCTTGCGACTCTGACCGCTGACAACTGTGTGCAGCAGTACCATCGGAATGGCAACGACAAGGCCCAATACCGTTGTCATCAGGGCCTGCGAGATACCACCAGCCATCATCTTCGGATCACCGGCGCCGTACAGCGTGATGACCTGGAAGGTCTTGATCATGCCGGTAACAGTACCGAGGAGCCCCATGAGCGGTGCCACGGCTGAAACGACCTTGATGAATAACAGTCCTTTCGTGAGTCCAGGCATTTCCTTGAGTGCTGCTTCGCTGAGTTTAAGCTCAACAGTCTCGGTATCCGCCCCGCGATTACTTTCGTATGCCGCAAGAACACGACCCAACGGATTGTCAGTGCTGGCCGTTTCACGTTTGAGCTGAGCTGAAACTCTGCGGCTGTCACCGGTGAGGCCGAACCAACGCCAGATTGCGATCAGCAGTCCGACGATACCCAAAGCGATGATGCAGTAACCAACGATGCCACCTTGCTCGATACGATCTTTGATCGTCGGTGACTCAACCAGAAGGCCAAGAATAGTGCCACGAGTTACGTCGACACCAAAGCTCACGACACCACTGTCAGCGTCGAGCAAATCGCCCGTCGTACTGGTGTAACGAGACTCCGGCTGGCGAGCCAACTCGGTTAGCGTTCCTTCTTGCGAGTTGTGCTTGAGGTAACCGTTTTCGTTGATGATGTTCAACGAACCAACCCGGACAACCTCCATCTCTTCCTGTTGACCATCTGCTTTGGTAACGAGGTTGGTGAAGCGAACCACACGTCCAGACTCAACAATTTCCTGGTGCAGCATTGCCCAGAGCCGTTCGATATCTGCAATGGATGCGAGGCTGCTTGCGCCGGCCATCTTGCTACCAAGCTCAACCAGGAACTCGCCCCGATCCGGGTACTGGATATTGGTCAAAGACGTGTTGAATACACCCTGAGTATCGCCGGAAACGGTCTGCAGAACACCAAACAGCTCTTTGAGTGCTCCCAGTCTTTCGTCCAGAGCCTGCCGCGCGGTGATGATGCGCTGCTGGTTCTCTTCGAACTGCTGCTCGAGTTGTGCACTGACGTTTTCCTGGCGTGTGCGTTCTGCACGAGCCTGATTCAGCAAAGATTGTTGCTGGTTGCGGGCCTGTGCGAATGTAGATTCACGCTGCCTCGATTCTTGCGAATCGCGAGCCTGTCCTTGTTCGATCAGTTGAAGAAGCTCGGCCATGCTGCGCGCGTCGTCTCCGGTCTGGGCGTTTGCCGTTGCCAATCCGAGACTTAGCAGTCCGGCGGCAATGATTATTGTCAAGCGTTTCATTTATGATGCCTCCGCTGCAGGAACCGGGATACTGATAAGTTCAGGAGCAATCAACTGGCGAGCCATACGCAGGCCCTTACGAATTTCATTGCGTGCTGAATCATCCATTACCCACGTGCGTTCTTTGTTGTCCCAACGACCTGTAACCTTCGCGTCATCAGACTGGAAATACAGTCCAATGCGGCCGATGCGCAACATATTAAATGAGCGAGTTACGGGGCCGTCGCCCTCGTCGATCGTTAGCGACTGAGTGTAATGCTCTGAAGTCCAGCCGAATTCATTCTCAATCTGGTAGGCCTCCATAACTTTGCGGAATTTTTCCGAAACAGAAACGTCTGAGCGCTCCATGATTCCCTTCAGGTCCGCCACTCGCTTGGTGCGCTCATCCAGCAGGAATGGGATATCAAGCTTAACGGCCTGATCCAGCCCATCAATCATGCGCTCCATTAAAGGGAAGATCTGTCGGTTAATGACGTCGACCTGATCCATGGACAATCCAATGTCTTCCAACGTGGCCGTTTGACCATCAACCTGCGCCCTCATCAGGCGGTTGTAGACTTTGAGTCCGTCGATTTCTTTGTTTACAGCCCTGTACTGGTCTTCCAGTGAACGCGTTCCTTCAACAACACTGTTGATACGTTCCTGGGATTGTTGAGCCAGATTCAACCGACGTTGATCAGCTTGAAGTACCTGATCGACGGACTGGGCGAAAACGCTGCCGGAAATTGCGATAACCGTAGTTGCGAAAAACGCAGCGGTTAGGCGCCGACTGCTGCTTATGCACCTTTTCATGGACGCTCCTTAAAGGTCATTTTGTTTTAGTTAATATATACAGGAGAGGGATGCAACGTATCCGTTGAATACATGCACAAATGAAAACCGAAAATGCAGATTGCATCTCCAATTGCGCACGCGGCCCTCTCCACCTTCGCCGCGCGGCGATAAATTTTTGGAACCCCTTTCTTATCTTTCTATTCGTTGGCATACCCAGAAATTCCGTCTGAGATTTTCCCGCCATTTATTCCTTTTGTATCGAAAGGTCCCCGTTCACTCTTGCGGCAAGAATAACACATGGTTTGTATATCGCCAGCCCAACAACCACATAACATTTGTGGCTTTCAAAACATAGTGTGGCCATGCCAATTCCTGTTGTTGCGCTATCTCTGCTATCCATTCTTGCGTCAAACCGCAGCAGCTGTCAGCAGCGCTTTTTTTGAAGGCTATATATAAGTGTATGCAGTCCGGGAGTTTAGATAGTATAAAACGCATTAGTATTAGTGTGTTATTGCCTATAGTTAAAGCATCATCTTTAGTAACACACGTAACCGATTAGGCAACGGTTGACATCAATACATCCTTACAACATGATTCGGCGCTATGACTGCAACACAAATCAAACGGCTACTCGT
>CAYWBZ010000312.1:0-2762 GCA_964456535.1 uncultured Woeseiaceae bacterium
ATGACGCGGCGCGTGTTACTTGTGTCCTTTGTCATCACCGGCGCCTTCGGAAAACTGTTTCCGTCTGCTTGCGAACTGGATCAATTTGTCTTCTACCAATCGATTAAGCGTATCCGCCGGAAATTCGCCGTCTTTGTCGCGCTCCCCTGCGGTCATGCC
Organism: uncultured Woeseiaceae bacterium; assembly: GCA_964456535.1. Classification (GTDB taxonomy): domain Bacteria; phylum Pseudomonadota; class Gammaproteobacteria; order Steroidobacterales; family Woeseiaceae; genus UBA1847. The sequence continues at coordinate 160 of CAYWBZ010000312.1, forward strand.
CGTTAGTGCGGCAACGGCTTCATCGATGCTCTGCACTGCATAGACGTTAAACAAATTCTTATGAACGGCTTCGATAACGGCCTCTGTCAGCATCAGGTGTTTGATATTGTCGCGCGGAATGACGACTGCATGCGACCCGTCAAGTCCCCGTTCTTTACAGACCGCAAAGAAACCTTCGATCTTTTCATTAATGCCACCGACTGCCTGCACACGACCGAGCTGATTGACTGAGCCGGTGACCGCGAAATTTTGTCGAATCGGTACACTTGAAATCGAAGACAGCAGCGCGCAAAGTTCGGCGACCGACGCGCTGTCGCCCTCGACACCGCCGTATGATTGCTCGAACACCACGCTGCCGTGCAGCGACAACGGCACATCAGGTGCGTAACGTGCGGAAAGCGCCGCCGACAAAATCATCACGCCTTTCGAATGTATCGCCCCACCCAGCTTGACTTCGCGTTCGATATCGACGACATCGCCTTTACCAACCCGGGTTGTGGCGGTAATTCTGACCGGGTGCCCGAACCGATACTCCCCAAGATCGATCACCGAAAGTCCGTTCACTTGTCCAACGCATTCGCCTGTTGTATCAATAAGTAACGTGTTCCTCGTAATTGCGTCGACGATCTTTTTTTGCATTCGGTCCTGTCGATTGTCCCGTTGGCGAATGGCCTCGGTAATGTCTTCGATCGCTACCTGATCGGCACCGCGCTGCCTGGCCCAGTAGTCGCTTTGTACTAGCAGGTCATTGAGCGACCGCATGTGCGTTGAGAGACGCTCGCTATCGCCCGCCTGTCTTGCTCGTTGTTCAATGACCTTGGCGATGGCCGCGGCGCCAAGTGGCAGTAGTTCGCTTTCCCGTACGCGCTCAGCGATGAGCCGCGCATACGCCTCAACGTTGTTATTCGAGCGCTCGACGTCATCGTCGAAGTCAGCCGCAACCTTGAAGAGACTGCCGAACTCTTTGTCATACACACACAGCAAGTAGTAGAGCCAACGCTCCCCGATCAACAAAATCTTAAGATCAAGAGGAATCGGTTCCGGCTTCAACGTCGTCGTGCTGGCAAATCCCAGCGTTTCTGCCGGCGACTCGATACGAACCTCCTTTGTGAGTAGCGCTTGTTTCAGTGCGTCCCATAAGAACGGCCGGCCCAGTACACGATGAACGTCCAATACCAGGTAACCGCCGTTGGCCTGCAGCAGCGCCCCGGATCGCACCAGGCGGAAGTCCGTCAACAGCGCACCCATCTCGGCCCGGTGCTCAACTTTGCCAACCAGATTCGGATAACTGGGATTCGGCTCATAAATGACGGGTGCCGCTGCATCGGATTCGTTGCTTACGATCAAATTCACTTCATACGATGCGAAAAGTGCCGTCGAATCGTACGAAAGAAATGGCAGCGATGGCTCTTCAGTGCGACGAAACTCCTGCGCATTCTCGATTATGTCGCGCTGTACTTCATCCAGATAGCCAAGCACGGCCGGTAGCGCCTGGTACTTCTGCTTGAGGTCTTCCAGCAGCACGCTGACAGCGTGCGCTGTAACGTCCCGGTCCAGTGCCCGGACTCGCTCATGATGGCGCTTGCGCAGCTTGGGTATGGTTTCGATTCGGGCCTTGAGTTCCTCGCTCAGGCGCTGAATGGATTGCTTGATCTCCTTACGTTTTTCTTCCGGAAGTTTGTCAAACTCCTTGTCGTCGATCACCTTGTCGTCGCCTAGCGGGGCCAGCACATAGCCGGTGGGCGTCTGCAGTAACGCGATTCCTTCCTGGGCCGCCTCCTCGTGAAGGTTGCGCCACAGCCCTTCGACTTCTTTCTGCGTCTCCGCTTCAAGAGTTGTTAGTTGATTGCCATAATCGTCGTTTTCGAAAGCGGCCTGGATTGCGAGCTGTATCTCTTCGATCAGCGCCCGCATATTTTCGCGAAATTCGGCACCTTTGCCTGCCGGCAGCCGTAATGCATGTGGTCTCTCGGGATCTGAGAAGTTGTTGATGTAACACCAGTCATCCGGCGCGCCCTTTGCACGAGCCGGTTCTTTCGCCAGTTCTTCAACCAAGCCATGTCGGGCGCTACCGAGCGGCCCGAGCACGAAGACGTTATAACCATCGTGCTTCATCTGGATGCCGAAGCGGATGGCGTTGATTGCGCGTCCCTGGCCGAGATACGTCGAAGTCGCCGGTGCTTTTTCGCCTGGCTCCGGCTCGATCGCAATGGGCTGGCAGACAGTGCGTAACTCGGTCACAGGTACAGGTTGAATACCGGTTTGCTCCAAGATGTCCGCCACAGCTGTTCTCCTAACCGCTAACTGGGTTACTTATAAGATCACGATTGGATAACGAGATGTCAGTAGGGGTAACCCGAATTCCGCCCCGCCACCAGGTGTGTTTTACTTCCCAGTAGCTCATGAACTCGCGCCGATGAGACCTGCCTTGGGCAATTGCCGGCCACCGACGTTCGTGAACAAGATCTATCAATCGACCAAGAAAATCGACTGTTACATTTGATGGGTGCGATGCGGGAGATTTGCGTGAATGAGCTGTGCATCGTCATGCACGGTGACGCAAGTCACGCGACGGACGCCCCCGTAACCCATTGAAATATAGA
>CAYWBZ010000313.1:0-2761 GCA_964456535.1 uncultured Woeseiaceae bacterium
TTCGTCAGGCATTGCACCGAAACCGGCGCTGAGATTATCCACTACGTGTTTGGGATTTGATGTTTCGGTCAGCACACAGTTGACGGCGGGATTCGACAGAATATATTTGAGCGAGAACTGCGCCCAGCTTTCGCAGTCGAATTCTGCTGCCCATTCTGGCAGCTCGTGTCCTTTGACCAGCCCGAAATAGTCGCCATTGATAAAGGGCCGGTTTATGACAACAGCGATATTCCTGTCCATCGCCAATGGCAGAATCTGTTCCGCCGCCTCCGGTTCCATCATTGAATAGTTAACCTGGATAAAGTCGACCACGTCGTCGTTCATGAGTTGCATCATGGCTGGATAGAATCGCCGGTGCGGCCGGCCGATACCAACAAAGCGAAGCAGACCTTCTTCTTTAAGCGCACGGAACTGATCTGCACGCTCGCCAAGATCTGCCACATCCCGCTTCATTGACAGATCCAGCGGACCGTCACCCTGGACAGACTGCAGCTTGCGAATTTCAGCACGCATTTCGTCCAGGTTTTGTCCGGTCAGGTAATTGCCAAGAAACGTTTTCTGTTGAGCACCGCGGTCGGCAATAATCTTGCCCACGGTGAAGCGACTGGACCCGGAAATATCCACGTAGCCACCACCGTATTCCAGAAACGTATCCAGAACTCGCGATGCGGCTTCTTGGTCCGCGGCCGCAAAAGCGCGTGAATTGCCGAGCCCGACGATTGGCAATGCTTCGTCAGTTCCGGGAATCAGGCGTGTCGGCAACCGCTCCGCGGCCCAGGTGGGCGTTGCAAGTGCTGTTATTGCGGCAGCGCCTGTGTACTGCATGAATTCCCTGCGATCGATCATTGTAATTGGTCCCATAGGTAGCTGTAGATAAGCGATTGCAGACGCGCGGCTTGTGTATTGTCTGACGCACCTGCGTGACCGCCGACTGTATTCTCGTAGTAGTACAGGTCGTGGTCCATTTCCTTCATGCGAGCGACCATTTTTCGTGCATGTGCCGGGTGCACGCGATCATCACGCGTTGAGGTCGTAAAGAACGCTTTTGGATAGTCCGCGTCAGCATCGATGTTGTGATAGGGCGAGTACTCTTTGATGTAACTCCAATCATCGGTATCCGGATTCCCATATTCGTCCATCCAGGATGCTCCGGCCAACAAATGATTAAATCGCTTCATATCCAGCAGCGGTACCTGGACAACAACGGCACCCCAAAGGTCCGGTCTTTGCGTCAGCATCACACCGGTCAACAAACCACCGTTAGACCCGCCGCGAACACCGAGATGCTCTGCACTCGTTACATCGCGTGCGATCAGATCTTCAGCGACCGCCGCCATATCATCATAAGCGCGCTGGCGATGCTCCTTCAACGCCGCATGATGCCAGCGGGGGCCGTACTCACCACCACCACGGATATTGGCGACAACATATGCACCACCGCGCGCAAGCCATGCATGACCAACCGTAGCGCTATAACTTGGCGTCCGGCTGATCTGGAATCCGCCATACCCGTAAATGAGTGTTGGCGTATCAGCGCTCAACTCGAAGCCATTTGGCAGAACCAGGAAATATGGAATCTTTGTGCCATCTTTACTGGTCGCGAAGTGCTGCTCAACAGACATGCCCTCCGCATCGAAAAACGAAGGCAGTGAGAACAAGGGCTCAACCGAGTCGCCACCATCATTCGCGACGTACAGGGTGTCAGGACGCAGAAAGCCCTCGTAATTAAAAAAGAACACATTCGAATCTTCGGCAGCACTCACCAGAGAAATACTGCCGAGTGCTTCGGCCTGTATCTCGGTTCGAAGCCATTCTCCATCGACAAGTTCGTAACGCGACAATTTGCTGGTTACGTCTTCCAGTTGATTGAGTATCAGGTAGTCTCGCGTCCATGCGACGCCGCCGCGCGGAATCGCGCTCCGTTCGGTCGGCACATAGATAATCTTGAAATCACGACCACCGTCCATGAAGGTATCGAAATCGATCGACATGAGTGTGCCTTGCGCGTAGTTCGTGTCGGCAGGCTGCCAGTCACTCTTGAGCTCGACGATCATTTGTCCGTTCATAAGACCGTGAAACGACGCATCGTCGGGTATCTCGATCTTTTGATAGTTGCCGTCCTCAGCGTACATATAGCGAATCGCCGTGAAGAACGTCGGTGTGCGATGCACAACGTCGTAAGGCTCGTCACCATCCCAATCGCGATAAACGGTTACCGCGACATCGGCCTGCTCTCCGGCAAACACCTCCTTCGCCTCCTCCAGGGGTACACCGCGGGTCCACAGACGCGACGTCTTGGCGTATCCCGAGTCGGTCACTGTGTCATCACCAAAATCGCTGCCAATAAAAATTGTATCTTCGTCGATCCAGCTCATCTGCGATTTAGCTTCTGCTACGAAGAAGCCGTCGTCGATGAATGCTTTCGTTTCACTATCGAATTCACGTACAACTACCGCGTCAGCACCACCGCGCGAAAGTCGCAACAGGCATTTAACGTACTCAGGTCGCAGACACGAGCTGCCTTTCCAGACCCAGTCCTCGTCCTCATCTTCAGCGAGCGCGTCGAGGTCCAGTACAACGTCCCATTCCAGGTCACCTGAAACATAGTTTTCGAGCGTCGTACGTCGCCAAATACCGCGTTTGTTGGTCGCGTCTCGCCAATAGTTATAGATAGTGTCGCCCAGCAGTCCGGGTGACGCGATGCGTTCCTCAGAGTCATAGATCTCCAGATTGCGGTCATATATCGGCTGGAACGTCGGCA
>CAYWBZ010000314.1:0-1425 GCA_964456535.1 uncultured Woeseiaceae bacterium
ATGTCGTCCTTGGAACGTTCGTCCATACGATCATTGAGGCGCTTGTAATGGTTGTAGACGGCGACGGACAGAACCTTCTTCGCACGTGCCTGGCCAATGACGTACTCATCAAGAACTGCATTGATTTCCACCGGCTTCGGCAGCTTGTCGTGCCCGGCGTCGCCGGTGTCCTCAAGCTCCTCGCGAATGATGTCATTGCAGAGCTCGACGCATTCGTCACAAACAAAGACAGAAGGGCCCGCGATTAACTTGCGAACTTCGTGCTGTGATTTGCCGCAAAAAGAACAGTAAAGGAGTTTTCCGTCCTCGTTCTTACCGCGGGTTTCATCGCTCATACAGGTTTTGCCTTTGTGACGTATGCGTTGGGATCGTAGTTTACATGGGCGCTTTGAGTGTGCATAGCCACACGTCACAGAAGCACATTGTTACCTTATAACAGATTGATATTTAAGAGTTTAGTTCACATTGATTTTGACAAATAGACGCAAATATCAACGAGATGCCGATGAATGGAAAAATTTAAACGGGAAAAGCGACGCCGGACCGTGGCAATCGGCACGCAATGAGAAACGAGCATAGGCAGTTGCTCGTATAGTGACGTCGCCCTGTCCGTGAGAAAAATCCAACCTGAAAGCAGATTCTTCTGCGAGACACAAAGTGGAGTAATTATCTTGAAATCAATCAATTCAACGCTGGCGGCCGCGGGATTAATCGCGGGCCTTTTCGTGACCCAGATCGGCTGTGTGGAATCCGGACAGGAGCCGGCCACTGACAACCCGGCATTGGCGTCGCCGGTACCTGACGGCATGGTACGCGGCACGGTACTGGAGACAATGAACTCTGGCGGATACACCTATGTATTCATCGAGACTGATCAGGACAAACGCTGGGTAGCTGCACGCCAGACAATGGTTTCGGTTGGGGACGTCGTACAGACATTCCAAGGCATGCCCATGTCTGCATTCACGAGCCAGACCCTGAACCGCACATTCGATGTCGTCTATTTTGTGGATGCCGTGCACAACCTGTCGGCGCCCGCGCCTGCAGAAGAACCTCCTGTCAGCGAACTGCCCACTGGACACCCGGATATCGATGAGACGAGCACCACAGACGTAACGGACAACAACGTAGCCGAATTCGAGTCAGGTCAGAATATCGCCTACGTGTACGCCAACAAGGACTCGCTTGCCAGCCAGCAAATCAGCTTGCGCGGCAAGGTGGTCAAGTACAACGAGGGCATACTGGGCTGGAATTTCATCCATATTCAGGATGGCTCCGGTGATGCGGCGGATGGTAGCAACGACCTGACCGTGACCAGCAAGGCAACAACAGCCATGGGCGAGACCGTAGTAGTCACTGGCACAATTATGCTGGACAAAGACTTCGGTGCCGGCTACAGATTTCCGCTGCTAATCGAAGATGCAA
>CAYWBZ010000314.1:1525-2721 GCA_964456535.1 uncultured Woeseiaceae bacterium
TCGCGCTCCAGATCTTTCTCGATCTGCTTAAGACTCTGGCCCGTATGCTTGGCCATAATCTCGTTCAAGCGGTGCTTAAGTGCAATGACTTCTTCGGCATGAATACTGATGTCAGTCACCTGCCCCTGATAGCCTGCGCTCGGCTGATGCACCATGACTCGTGAATGCGGCAGAGCGTAGCGTTTGCCTTTCGTTCCACCGGCCAGCAGTAACGCACCCATACTCGCCGCCTGGCCGATACAAATCGTCGACACATCACAATTGATGAACTGCATCGTGTCGTAAATGGCCAGTCCCGAAGAAACCACGCCACCCGGTGAATTGATATACAGGTGGATGTCCTTGTTCGGATTCTCGGACTCAAGGTAAAGCAGTTGCGCCACGATCAGATTCGCCATTTGATCCTCGACCGGCCCGACAATGAATATCAGTCGATCCTTCAGGAGCCGGGAATAAATGTCGTAAGCACGTTCGCCGCGAGCCGTCTGCTCGACGACCATCGGCACGAGATTCAATGCTGTTGCGCTCATAGTTTTATTTTCCATCGTACGTCAGTGTCGTAGTGTCTCATGAAGCAGGTGTGTTCATGAACTCCTTAAACGATATCTTTTTGTCTTTGCTCTTGCCGTTATCGATGATCCAGTTGATCGCCTGCTGTTCTACGACCATCGGCTCAACCTGTTGCATGACCTGCGGATTGCTCATGTACATGTTGATCATGTCATCGGCATTCTCGTAGCCGGCACACATTTCCTCAACACGCGTACGCATCATCGCCTCATCGACGGTGATTTCCTTGTCGACGATAACCTGTCGTAACAGTAAACCAAGCGCAACACGCTTCTCAGCACCTTCGGAAAAATTATCCAGTGGCGGAGCCATCGCAGCATCCTCGACGCCCAGTCGCTGCATCGCTTCTTTTTGCAGCGCATGCATTTCCTGATGTTTGAGCGTATTTGGAATATCGAGTGGATTGGATTCCAGCAACGCATTCATGACCTGCTCGCGTATATCATTCGTTGATTTTTGTGAAGCCTCACGTTCCATGTTCTCACGCACATCTGTCTTGAATTGTTCAAGGCCACCTTCAGTGACGTTGAACGACTCGGCAAACTCGTCGTTGAGTTCTGGCAGAACTTCACCTTCAACGCGATGCACGTTGATTTCAAAGTCTGCCTTCTTGCCGGCGAGATCTT
>CAYWBZ010000315.1:0-2719 GCA_964456535.1 uncultured Woeseiaceae bacterium
CGAGACCGGATAATGAAGACTCATTGCTCTCTTTTGCCGTGAAGACCACGGCGTCTCGGGTAGAAGAACGCTGTCGTGAGCTTCGCTGCGGTACGGTTGCTTCCATTGATGAGGCCAACCGCGCTCATTGTTGCCGATCTCTTCGCATTCACCGCGATGCAGATCGGGGAACGATGACAATTACCGTTGAGCTTCCCATCGAGACGGGGGAGTTGCTGGAAAAGGCACTGGATCGTGCACGGGACACAACTGCCTCGCAAACGCCGGAGCTGGTTGATGAGAGTTGGTCGGTGCAACAGGCGGATGCGTTGGTCACTGTCTCGAATGCTTATCTTTCAGGGAACGGCGCGAAAACGACTTGTACGTCCGACAACTATCAGGTCACTGTACATGTTGATCGTTCCGCACTCGCCCATGGCGATGGGCGTTCAAGCCTACCCATTGAGTCGGTAAAGCGCCTGTGTTGTGACGGTGATGCGGTTGTTATCGTCCAGGATGAGAAAGGTGAGCCGCTTAGCGTTGGTCGCAAGACTCGCACGGTTTCGACGGCGATAAAACGGGCTTTGCGAGCAAGAGACAAAGGCTGCAGGTTTCCAGGTTGCCATCACAAGCGCTTTGTCGATGCTCATCACGTCAGGCACTGGTCGGCCGGTGGTGAAACGAGTTTCAATAACCTGATGTTGCTTTGTTCCCGGCATCATCGCTTGGTGCATGAAGGTGGCTTTCGCATTGAGCGTGACTATCAGGATCGCTGGTTCTTCAAGCGACCGGATGGGCGGGCCGTTCCGAGTTGCGGTTATAACTCTCACGATATGATCGATGACGATATTAACGATGAGACCGGCGAACTTTCCACATCGATCAATTATCCCTCCGCGGAGGGGTTTTTTACCGGAGTGAAAAGTTCTGCTGTTTGCTCACCGCCCTTCTAATAAGTGCGGCTGTCGCGGCTTGGAGCCGCTCCTACAGTAGCTATTCGGTCTTTTCTTCCTCTTCTCCATCGAAGAGCCAAGCCTCTATGTGTTTTTTTACATAGGTCGGAAACAACCAGAATGCCAGACCTAATCCGATGGCACCAAACGGCGGCGCTAATTCGATGATCTCCAGCGGCCATATGAACGCAGCAATCGTATTCTGGAAGGAGTCGATGATGAAGTTCAGAATGAAACCGATGACTTCGCCGTCGAACAACAGGTGAATCTGTTTGAAATCTTCAATGAAGGATCCAGCTTCCAGCCATAGAAAGGTCGCCGCGAAACCGCAGGCATAGAGTCCACCGCCGCGGATATTCCACACCTTTCGAAACCAGGTCCGTAACCGGATGTGCGACTTGCCAGGAAGCGCGCGCGCTTCCTGGTTCAGTCGTTCAGAAAGAGAGGGCTTGTTCAGGACTTATCAAGCTTGCTGAACTTCGATCCCTCCAGCGTCAGGTTGTACATCAGCCCTTTCGAGCCAAAGATAAAGCCGACGACAGGATCCTTGATGTTATTGCTATCGATTGTTTTTCCTGCGCCGAGATCAATCAGCGCGACAGAACCGTCGACACCGACTTTCCAACCGCTGGAATCGCGAAACTTCTGCAGCGACTCTTTGGTCATGAACGCGATGACAATCGACTTGGCTTGTGCGCCCAGTTGTAGTCCGACTGAGCCTGCCGTTGTTCGGTAATAAGCGACGGTTTGACCACCGACACGCAAGGCACCCTCACCCGTCTCGGCACCAAGACCGATGCCAACCTTAATAACCCTCGGGAAAATAAGGTATCCGGCTGACTGATCGAGGAATACCTGGGCGCCGTTAACGTCTTCCTTGAAGACCTGCAGTGCCTTGTTTGCCTCGCTGTCGATTTTCGATGCGGATGCTGCCAGTACTGTGCTGGTAAACAACATCGCGACAAGCATGCTTGCCGTGCGAATGACCTTGTTGTACTTCTTCATCTCTAAATTCCTGTGATATGACGGTCTGGGCTTCAGACCGCGAGTAAGGGCTATGATAGCCCATCATGGGGCACAGATTAGTGTGGCGAGGCTGAACAGCTACTGAACCGGTCTCGCAGTCACAAAAGCGCTCAGCATTTTGCGCAGAGTATCTCGCAGAACCGCGGCCTTCGCTAAATCAAACGCGGTCGTTTGTTCATTCATGTACGCGCGTTGCGCGATCTCCAACTGCAACGCGTGTATGCCATTTTCCGGATCGCCGTAGTTGCGCGTGATGTAGCCACCCGTGAAACGGCCATTGATAGCCGTACTATGGCCACTCGCGGTGGCAATAGCGCCGACAGCATCTTCAATCAATTGCTCACAGCTCCCGCCGCTATTGCTGCCGAGGTTTAGCTCCGGCAATTCACCATCGAACAGGCGTGGTACAACACTCGGGATCGAGTGCGCATCCCACAGAAGCGCAAAACCGTGTTTCGCCCGCAGAGCATCGAGTGTGTCGCGAAGATGCGCATGATACGGACGCCAATATTTTTCAATGCGATGTGCCTTCTCGCCTTCGTCCACACCGCCAGAATGGTAAATCGGCTCGCCGGCGAATGTCTGCAGCGGACACAGCCCCGTTGCAAGCTGCCCCGGATACAGTTCAGCATCGTCTGCCGGGCGGTTCAAATCAACGACGTAGCGAGAGCAGTTCGCTACGAGAACGTTCGCACCCATATCGATCGCAAACTCATACAGCTTTGCGACGTGCCAATCCGTATCCGGTATCGAGCGCCCAA
>CAYWBZ010000316.1:0-2705 GCA_964456535.1 uncultured Woeseiaceae bacterium
CAGAAGTTCAACTTCGGTTCGCTGTACGAGATCACCGATGTACATGATGTTCTCCGCCTTGAGGCAGTTCGCAGAACGTACTGTAAGCTCAAGCTCGTCAACCGGGCGCAGCAGAATCGGATCAACCTGATTCTCAGCCTGATCAGACAGGCCGTCTTCCTGGCCCTGCAGGTCAACGAAGACGGACAGCTGGTCTTTAAGAATGCTGCCCGCACGGCGAATAGCTTCTTCAGGATCAATTGTACCGTTGGTCTCGATTTCGATGAGCAATTTGTCGAGGTCAGTACGCTGTTCTACGCGAGCAGACTCAACGTTGTACGTTACCCGGACAACCGGGCTGAACGATGCGTCGAGTTGCAGACTGCCGATCGGTCCACCCTGCTCCTCAAACGACGGACGCTGTGTCGCAGGACGGTAACCACGACCGCGCTCGACTTTCAGAATCATGTTCAGCTCACCCGCTTTGGTCAGGTTCGCGATAACCAGATCAGGGTTCATGATTTCGACATCATGATCCAGCTGAATATCGCCAGCTGTAACCGGGCCGGGGCCTTTTTTCGATACGCGCAGCTCAGCGGTGTCACGAGTATTCATCGTGACTGCCACTAGCTTCAGGTTCAGAAGAATGTCGACAACATCTTCCTGAACACCTTCAATGCTGGTGTACTCGTGAAGTACGCCTTCGATCTCGGCTTCTGTAATTGCGGCGCCTGGCATAGACGACAGCAAGATTCGACGCAGCGCATTGCCAAGCGTGTGACCGAAACCGCGTTCGAACGGCTCGATGGTGACTTTGGCTTGCAGATCGTTTACCGGCGATACTTTTACAACGCGCGGCTTCAAAAATTCGTGTACTGATTCCTGCATGGGGAAATACCCTCCTGGCTACTTCGAGTACAACTCGACGACTAGGTTTTCGTTGATATCGGGGAGAATGTCTTCCCGATCCGGCAACGACGTCAAAACACCCGCCATCTTCTTCGTGTCGACATTGACCCACTCGGGCAAGCCGATCTGTCCTGCAATTTCCAATGCACTCTGGATTCGGAGTTGCTTCTTCGCTTTCTCACGGATCGTGACCGCATCACCCGCTTTGAGCTGAGCAGACGGAATATTAACGATTTTGCCGTTAACTTCGATGCTCTTGTGGCTCACTAGCTGGCGTGCTTCAGCGCGTGTTGACGCGAAGCCCATGCGATAAACGACGTTATCCAGACGTCCTTCGAGCAGCTGCAACAGATTTTCACCTGTTGAGCCTTTCAACTGTGCGGAACGCTTGTAGTAGTTACGGAACTGACGCTCAAGTACACCGTACATACGACGCAGCTTCTGCTTCTCTCTGAGCTGCAAACCGTACTCCGAGACACGCGGGCGACGTTGAGCCGCACCACCTGGAGGAACATCCAGCTTGCACTTCGATTCAAGCGGCCTTATGCCACTTTTAAGAAACAGATCCGTGCCTTCGCGGCGGGACAGTTTACATTTTGGTCCTAAATATCTTGCCATTGTTCAGCCTCTACACACGACGCTTTTTCGGCGGACGGCAGCCGTTATGAGGAATCGGTGTGACGTCCTCAATATTTTGAATACGGAATCCCAGAGCATTCAGGGCGCGTACTGCTGACTCGCGACCTGGGCCCGGCCCACGGACTCGCACATCAACATTCTTCACACCAAACTCGAGAGCCGCACGGCCCGCTTTGTCTGACGCAACCTGTGCTGCGAACGGGGTGGATTTACGAGATCCACGAAAACCGCAACCGCCAGCCGTTGCCCATGCGAGAGCATTGCCCTGACGATCGGTAATCGTAATGATCGTGTTATTGAAGGAAGCATGTATGTGCGCAATTGCGTCAACAACGTGCTTTTTGACCTTCTTCTTTTTTATTACTTCAGCCATTTAAGACTTACCTCTTGATCGGACGACGCGGACCTTTTCGGGTGCGCGCATTCGTACGAGTGCGTTGGCCGCGTAGCGGCAAACCACGTCTGTGACGGATACCCCGGTACGAACCGAGATCCATCAAGCGTTTGATATTCATTGACGTCTCGCGACGCAGATCACCTTCGACCGTGAAGATTGCAACTGCGGTACGCAGCTTCGCAACTTCCGGCTCAGCCAGATCTTTTACCTTCATGTCCGGAGCAACACCGGCCGCTTCGCAGATTTGCTTCGCGCGCGTGTCTCCAATACCGAAGATCGACGTCAGTGCGATCACGACGTGCTTCGTCAACGGAATGTTTATGCCTGCTATACGTGCCACTTAACCTATCCTTATCAATAGACCCGGGATTAACCCTGGCGCTGCTTATGCCGTGCGTCTGTGCAGATCACTCGCACAACACCTTTGCGGCGAACAATTTTGCAGTTTCTGCAGATTTTCTTTACTGATGCTCTTACTTTCATGAGCTTGCTCCTAAACGCTGACGAATCAGCGAGTTTGTCCACCCTTGCCGTAATTGCGAAGGTTGGCTTTCTGCATCATGCCTTCGTACTGATGGCTCATGGCATGTGCCTGCAACTGTGACATGAAGTCCATCGTGACTACGACCAGAATCAGCAGCGATGTGCCGCCGAAGCTGAACGGCATGCTCGGATAGAACATGCGAACGAACTCAGGCAGCAGACATACACCAGCAATGTACAGTGCGCCCCAGAACGTCAGTCGAGTCAGAACTCGGTCAATGTATTCCGCTGTGTGCGC
>CAYWBZ010000317.1:0-2703 GCA_964456535.1 uncultured Woeseiaceae bacterium
CGACGAGGCGTTGGACGACTTAACGGTCACTAAAGCGGCCGAGTACATGTTGACGTTGACCTACCCGGATATGCCGCAGGGCTAATGGCACACGGAGAAAGGTTGAGTAACGACCGTTACTCGCCTGCGAGCCATAAGAATAAAGGACTACGTATGAAGACCTCAGCCTTTGGTGCTCTCGCAGCCTCCCTGTTTTTAGTTTCCAGCTTTACCACAGCGGAGGCAACATCGCTGACGCTTGAGGACGTCAACTCCCTGAAGCAGGTGGTGACCGCACGCATGAATCCTGCTGGCGACCGGATAGCTTACTTGCTGCAGGTGCCACGCAAGATTTACGTGGATGACGACGGGAAGCCTTATCACGAGCTGCACGTCACCGACCTGAATGGCAATTCGGTGCCTTATGTCACCGGCGATGTCGAGATCACTGATGTCGCGTGGGCAGCCGACGGTAAGTCGATATTTTTTCTCGCACAGCGCGACGAGGAAGCCGACTTCAATTCGCTGTACCGGATAAAGTTGATAGGAGGCGAAGCGGAACAGCTGTTTACACACGTCAACTCCATCAGCCGGGTCTATCCGTCGCCGGACGGCGGCATGCTTGCGTTCACAGCAAGCGATGCGCCGCCTGAGAAGTCCAAAGAACTCGAGGAGAAGGGCTTCAAGGCGGTCGTGTATGAAGAATCGGTGCTGGCATCGAAGGTCTGGATGCTCGATCTCGAGACACTGCAGTCGGCGGCCCATGACTTGCCTGGTTCGGCCTCCAGTTTCACCTGGTCGTCGGACGGCAGCCGATACGCCGTTGCCCTGGCGCCTACACCGCTCGTGGATGACACATACACGTTGAGAGATATTCATGTGGTCGACACGGCTCGCGGCAAGGTAGAGAGCAAGATGGGCTCGGTCGGCAAACTCGGCCCGTTCGCGTTTTCGCCGGACGGGGAGCGAATCGCGTACGTCGGCAGCGTGGATGTCAACGACCCGAGCGACGGCCGGCTGTATGTGGCTTCGTCATCCGGGGGCGAGCGGCGAGAACTCGTTCCGGAGTACCTCGGGCACGTCGGTAATTTAATCTGGGGCGACGACAACAACGTCCGCTGGCTCGGTAGTCGTGGTGTGTATTCAGAATGGTCAACAACGTCGGTTTACGAGACGCAGCCACCCGGACCCGCTCCGCAATCGGGACCCATCGTTCGCGCGGTATTCGGCAATCCGGGTCAGGATGTTGTGGCGGCGATAGCGGATACCCCGAAACATCCAGCGGAGCTCTACGTTTTACGTGACGGCGAAGAGCCGGTCAGGCTGACCAACTCGAATCCGTTCCTCAGCGACAGGGAACTTGCGAGGCAGGAAGCGATTACCTACAAGGCTCGAGACGGTCTGGAGCTCGAAGCAATACTGATTCATCCGGCAGAGCGCAAGCGCGGCGGCAATCCGCTCGTCGTGATTGCACACGGCGGACCTGAGTCGAATTTCTCGAACGGCTGGATGACGAACTACAGCCGACCGGGGCAGGTTCTCGCCGCCAATGGTTACGCTGTTGTCTACCCGAATTACCGTGGTAGCACCGGGCGAGGTGTCGAGTTTTCCAAACTCGACCAACACGACTATGCCGAGGAAGAGTTCAACGATCTCGTCGATGCCAAGCGACACCTCGTCGAGGAAGGACTCGTCGATCCTGATCGCGTGGGTATCACCGGCGGATCGTACGGCGGCTATGCGAGCATGTGGAGCGCCAGCGCCCTGACAGAAGAGTACGCCGCCGCCGTGGCTTTCGTCGGCATCTCCGATCAGATATCCAAGTTTGGCACGGGCGACATTCCCTACGAAATGTACAACGCGCACGCGCTGGCGTGGCCCTGGGACGACTGGATGTGGCTACTCAAACGCAGCCCGATCTACCACGCCGACAAGACAAAGACGCCGTTGCTGATCATGGGTGGTGACAAGGACCCGAGGGTACACCCGGGTCAGTCGCTGGAGATGTACCGTTTCGTCAAGATCCGCACTGATACGCCTGTACGACTAGTGATTTATCCGGGCGAGGTTCACGGTAACCGCAATACGGCCGCACAATACGACTACTCGCTGCGACTGATGCGTTGGATGGATCATTACCTCAAAGGCTCGGGCGGAGAGCCTCCACCTTATGAGCTTGATCATGCGGAGAGACTTGAAGCGGTTGGGGAAGAGTAGCTGCCGGCTAAGAAGATCGGTAACGATCAGCTGCTTTCAACCAGCGCCCTGAGTTCATCCCAATTACCGCTCTGCTCGGCTTGGGAGACGCGCTGCTGCATTTGTGCGAGCGCATCGTCGATCTCGCTGGTCATTGCCTGGAACGCGGGTTGGTCACGCAAAGAATCCAGGTATGGATCCATCGTCAATGGCCAGCCATTTGAGGCAACGGTCCCCCGGAACCCTTCATCGATGGCATCGCGGAACGCGGAAAGAGCCTCAAGCGTCTTCCCTTGCAGGGCCAGGATTTGCACATCACGTATGCCGTGTCCGCGAAGGCCGATCCGCGGCAAGGTTCGAACGACAGTCAGCGCCGATTGCAGGAGCGCGCCCGCACGTTGATTTTCGCCCAGTTTTTGCAGAATATATGCGTGACCGATCAGGCTGGACACGTTGAACTCATCGACCTCCAAGTCGGCGTCCGCCGCAAATTCCGGATTTTGCAGATCGGAGAACTTCTTCGCTTTG
>CAYWBZ010000318.1:0-2699 GCA_964456535.1 uncultured Woeseiaceae bacterium
TCCCAAACACGTAGTGGATAATCTCAGCGCCGGTTTCGGTGCAATGCCTGACGAAAAAACTCGCAAGAAAATGCGCGAGCACTTGCTCAGTCTGTCGTGAGCACGAAGTAGTAGATAGACACGAAGTGACAAGCGCTGCCGATCAGGCAGAGAATATGAAAGGTCGCGTGGCCGAAAGGCATTTTCTTGATGCTGTATGTCAAGGCGCCAACTGTGTAGGAGACGCCGCCGGCAAACAGCCAGATCAGACCTTCAGGTGGAAGGTTTGCGATAAGCGGTTTGATCGCAAACACCATCATCCAACCCATGAAGACGTACATCGCAGTAGAGACTTTATTGTATCGCCCGGTGTGATACAGCTTAATAACGATCCCGGTCACGGCCATTGCCCAGGTCACGCCGAATATTGCCCAGCCGGTTTTCCCCTGCATGACCAGAAGTGAGAAGGGCGTATAGGTTCCTGCGATCAGAACATAAATCATCGCGTGGTCAACGGTCCGCAACCAGACTCGTCGAGGGACATCGGTCGTACCGTGGTAGATCGTGGATGAGCCGTACAGCGCGATCATGCTGATGGCGAAAACCGATACACTGACAACTTGCAACATTCCATGGGCTTTCAGTGTCAACATAAGCAGTGCAACTACACTAAGGACAAGGCCAATGCCGTGCGAGTAGACATTGATTCGTTCTTCGGCCGCTGGGTAGGTCGTGTATTTGAGAGCTTCGGACATGTGAGCGCTTTGACTGTGAACTGGCATAATAGGTCAATATGAAAATAGCAGTACTAATTATTAGCAGTATGCTCGCCGTTTCGTTGCCGATGACGGCCGTGACGGCCGAGCAAGACGTATTCAGTGAACTGACTGCCGGGTTCGATTTATTGAGTGCTGACGGTGCTGAGATTTCGCTGTCCAGCTATCGTGGAAAAAACGTGCTGCTTACTTTCGGCTTCACTCATTGCCAGCACATTTGCCCGATGATTGCCGCCAACATGGCGCGTGCGCTCAAAGCCAGCGATACAGAGGCGATTGGCATTTTCGTCAGCGTGGATACTGAAAGAGACACACCAGCAATCACAAATGACTACGCGCGTGGTTTCGGTGACCGAATGATAGGCCTTGGCGGCAGTTACGAGCAGGTTGCTGTCGCGGCCAGGAATTTTGGTGTCACTTTTGTTGTAACCAAGTCCGAGGACAATTACACGGTGCAGCATACGCCCAGTATTTTTCTCATTGGTCCGGACGGGACTATCGTGGAAGTATTTGCGATGAATACACCGACCGGTGACATCACGGCGGCGATGCGCTGAATGACGTCATGACTACCGGAGTTCGCAACAACTACGCTCGCGTTGGACTGGTGCTGTTCATCAGTCTGCTCATCTCATCTGCCTGGCTCGTGTTTCCCTACCTTATCCAAGGTAAGCAACTACTGAGTAACGTTGGTGACAATGCTCGCATGACCAAAGCGGGTCATGTCTCCATGTATTTAACGCGCTACCTTGTTGACCATCCCAGCCTTGAACTCACGGCAACCTTTGCGACCGACGAATTCTTTCAGTACGTTGACCAGGCATCGTCGATAGGCAACTTGCGTCCCGATCGGAACTTCATTTTTTTTGTTAGTGAAAATATCCACGAAGGCAAGCTTGCGTTCGACCTGCCGAAAGTTCGATTGCATATCGGGGATGAGGTCTACGAGCCTGAACAGTCCATTGGGCCAAATGTTGCCGAGCATCATCGAATTACCGTTTACAGCATCCCGAAGCGCGCCGCCGACGGGTCGGCAATAGATCTTTCGCAACATGACAGTATTCGGCTGTACGTCTCAAATTTTTATCTCGATAGCGATGAAGAGCTCACTTTTATAGGGCGCTGGGATGCACCGTTCGACTTGCCTGATGAATTGAAGTCACGCGCCGACATTACTCCGATTGCGATGTTGGCACTGGGTGCCGGCTTGCTGTCGGCCGTGCTTACTCCCTGTTTGCTGCAACTCGTTGTGATTTTTGGCTCGATTATCAGCTCCTTCTCAACAGTGCCGGGAGGGGCGGACGTGAATATGAACGAGGTCACGCCCCATGTCCGTCGAAAAATTATGCAGATCGCTCTGGCGTTCGTCGCCGGATTCACTTTGCTCTACACCTTGGCCGGTGCGCTGATCGGCCACGTCGGGCACACGGCACAACTCCTGTTTGCGGAGCACAGTCGCAACGTCGCCATCGCGTCAGGGATTGTTGTCATATTGATGGGCGTCTGGATTGGTATTCGTGGTGGCCGCAATCTCGCCTGTCGCATTCCGGATCGTAGCGCGATGCAGGCGACCAACAGACGTGATGTAGCAGGTTCGCTGCTGGTGTCGATGGGCTATGCGCTCGGTTGCACCGCATGCTTCGGTGGTGCAATCGTCGCCACATTGATTATTTACGTGGGTGCGATCGGCAGCGCTATGGTCGGCGCGGGCATCATGCTGACTTTCTCTATTGGTGTCGCCATCCCGTTCTTGCTGGCGGCCTGGTACATGTCGCGGATGGACAGTGTTCTGGTTTTCCTGGCGAGCAAAGCACGCGCTATAAGCCTTGTTAGCATGGTGGTCGTCATCATTTTCGGACTGATCCTGATTACCGACAATTTTCACGTTGTCAGCGATGCGATATATCCGTACCTGGGTCTGAACTGATGAGGTTGAAGCTCGCA
>CAYWBZ010000319.1:0-2669 GCA_964456535.1 uncultured Woeseiaceae bacterium
TCTCCGTCATCGCGTCACGAAAATCCTGAATCTCGCGTTTGATGGTTCCTGACAGGCCACCGAATATCATACCCGGGATCGTCAAAATGGGAATCGGGAAGCTAATGGGGATACCACCGACGTCCTTTCGAAAAACACCGATCTCTCGTCCCCTGTCCACGCCATCGAGCAGGCCGTCCGTTTCTTTCCGATAACTTCCAGTAACCGCGCCAGACGCGGGGCTCACGCCCGGTAGTACTACGATCTTCTTTACAGACTTGCGATATTTCTCGTCCATCAATTTGTCCGACACCTGAACCAGTGATCCAGGCTCCTGGCCCGGCTCCTCTGCGATCACCAATCCGGGTATGACGATCGCTGCGACGACCGCGAGTCTCTTTAATGCCTTCATACCGCCCCTTTGGCTGGATTCGCCCGTTGCTCAGCGTTCCAGGTGAATGAAATCAGTATCATTGCAATAGCGCAAGAGGCGGCAATTAGCGAAAACCCAGCATCCCAGCCAGCAGAATCAACAACATAGCCAATCACAACGTTCGCACTCACAGCGCCGCCCACGTATCCGAATAGACCCGTAAATCCCGCTGCCGTTCCAGCAGCTTTCTTATGCGCAAGATCCAGAGCCTGCACACCAATCAACATTACCGGGCCGTATATGAAAAATCCGATGCCAACTAACATCGCGAGATCGAGATTCGGGTTCCCGGCCGGATTTTTCCAATAGACAAGTACGCAGATCAGTGTGAGTAACATGTACCCGATTGTCACAGGTGCGCGTCGGCCACCGAATACTTTATCCGACAACCAGCCGCAAATCAGAGTACCGGGAATACCGGCGAATTCGTAAAATGCATAGGCCCAACCGGATTGCTCGAACGAGAATTGTTTGACCTCGCCCAGGTAGGTTGGTGCCCAGTCCAGTACGCCATAACGCACGAAGTAGACGAAGGCATTTGCGACCGCGATGGTCCATAGAAATTTGTTGTTCAGCACATACTGGAAAACAATCTCTCTCGCTGGCAACTCCTTTTCACAGCTTTCGCTGTACTCATATGTTTTCGGATAGTCGTTATGGTGATTTTCTATGGTGCAGAGACCTTCAGACTGCGGTGTATCACGGACCAACAGGAAAATAAGAGCGGCAACCGCGAGCGCGAAAAAACCGTGAACGTAAAGAATTGCATGCCAGTCGGCGAAGATTGCCATGGCCAGAATCGCGACCGGACCGACCATTCCACCGCCGATATTATGAGCAACGTTCCAGATAGCCATCTTGGTGCCGCGTTCACTCGGAGAAAACCAGTGCACCATCACCCGTCCGGACGGTGGCCAACCCATTCCCTGAAACCAGCCATTCATTAAAAGCAGGACAAACATGATTGTGACGGAGCTGGTAGCGATCGGCATCGTACCCATGAAAATCATGATCAGTGCCGAGCATGAAAGCCCGAGCGTCATGAATACGCGTGCGTTACTGCGATCCGAAACGCTGCCCATGATGAATTTGGACAAACCATACGCAATGGAAACACCGGAAAGCGCGAGGCCAAGGTCCGCCTTCGAATAGCCCTGTTCGATCAGGTACGGCATCGCGAGAGTGAAATTTTTTCTGACGAGATAGTAGCCGGCATACCCGACAAAAATTCCGATAAACACCTGCAACCGAAGCCGTCGATAGGTTGCATCAACTTCGTCTTTTGGTAACGACTCCCGGTGGGCTGGTGGTCGAAGAAATCCGATCACTGATGGGACTCAATGAATCTCACGGTCAAATCCGGAAAATCGGTGAACACTCCGTCGACGCCAACCTGATCAAAAAAGATTCGCAAGAAGTCCTCATAATCTTTCGCGAAAGGCGGCATTTGATTTCGCTCACGACGAAACGTATAGGGGTGAACCTGTAACCCGGCTGCGTGCGCGATCTCGACCAGCTTGGTGACTTTGATCTCCGATGCAGTGGAGTCTGGCGCTATGAGCAAGAAAGCGGATGGCCCTATTCCGTCGACGTAGGTCGCGAGTCGCTGCATTCCGCTGTCGCTCAACATCCAGTGGTACTCCTTTTCAGTACCCATCAATTGAACAAGTGGCAGATCCATGTTCAATGCCGGCATCAAGTCATCATGAATTCTCAGTAACTCGCTTGAATCGAAACACTGCAAGAAAACCTTGTCTGTTTTCTCATCGTAGCCGTATTGTTTGAGGATGCTCAGAGCGGCCACTGCAATATCCTTGCCCGCGTCGCGGTGGAACGCGGGACTCTTTATCTCGGGATAGATACCGACCGATTTTCCTGTTGAAACATTTAGCCCCTGAATTAACTCAATTTCCTCGGAAAACGTATGCACACGAAAGGATGACTTACCCAGGGGAAAACGATCTTTGAAAACTGGCGTAGCAATGCCTTCCTTCATCTCAAATCGTTCAAAGACGGATAATTGCCGAATTTCTTCCAGCGTGAAATCGATGACATAGAATCTGCCATCGTCGCGATGTCTGTCAGGAAAGATTTGAGCTACGTTTGTGACAGTATCCAGGTGACGGTCATGCAGGACGACAAGCTCATCGTCTTTCGTCATCACCAGGTCTTGCTCGATGTAATCCGCACCTTGCGCATAAGCCATCGCCTTGGCGGCGATCGTGTGCTCGGGCAGATAGCCGCTCGCCCCGCGATG
>CAYWBZ010000320.1:0-2663 GCA_964456535.1 uncultured Woeseiaceae bacterium
CGACAATGGTGTTCGCGCACGTCAAGCTGACGTCGCACGGTCGCAGTAATCTGTCCACATTCGCCGAAGATGTGAAACGCTACCCGGAAGTAATGGACTGCTATGTGGTGCTCGGCAATGTCGACTTCCTGTTACGCATTGTCACAGCGGACATTAAGGCCTACGAACAGTTTTTCTTCGAAAAACTGTCGCAATTGCCGGGCATTCAGGAAGTCAATTCAAGCATCGTGCTTTCCGACATCAAGCACACGACGGCGTTGCCTATTTAGTTGACGCTGAACGTTGCGACCTGAAGCGCTTGTTCGGTGGAGACTGATGCTCGTTTCATGCCGTCGGAGTTGTACAGGGTGGCAATTTCCGATTGCCGCGTCACAGCGATGACGCCCGCATCGCCGCCGAGGCGCCGCACTTCGTCCAGCATATCGTTGATGGCTTTGTTGAGCTTCACTCCGGATTTGAACGCGCAGGCGATTGATACCGCGCCACCAGCACGAATGATGTGTTCTCCGGTGCCGGTGCATGAAATCGCGATATCGTCGTCGGCCCAGGTTCCCGGGCCGATGAGTGGCGTATCACCAATGCGGCCTTCGAGTTTGCCGAAAGTGCCGCCCGTTGAGGTCGCGGCAGCCAGCGCGCCAGATTGATCGAGCGCGACTGCGCCAACCGTGCCGTGGGCGCTACTATCTGTGAGATCGTCTTCTGTAACGCCAACAGGTAACACGTAATATTCATCCGGATTTTCGACCTCGGCGTAACCGTTGTCGCGCGCGAAGGCTCGAGCTCCCGAACCTGCGAGCAAAACGTGCGGTGTCTTTTCCATCACGCCACGAGCGATCTGTATCGGGCTTTCAAATCCGGGTAAAGCGGCGACGGCACCGGCTTCACGGGATGGCCCGTACATGATCGATGCGTCCAGCTCGACATAGCCCGCAGTATTGGGAGCGGAGCCCCGTCCGGCAACATACATTCCGGACCTTTCCAATTCTGCAACGGCCGTTTCGACGACGTCGAGAGCGTTGCCGCCGTCCGCGAGCAGCGCTTCACATTTTCTTGTCAGATTATGGAGATGCTCCTCGACAGAGTCGTAATTACGGCCTGCCACAGCCCCTGCACCGCCGTGCAGGGCGAACGCGTATTGATTTTTCGATTGGCTCATTTTCAGATTCTACGTCGAGTTCAGGATCATCCTCCGAGGGGGCGCGAGCATAGCCGCAAACAAAGCGGGGCGATAGCGCTCGTCTCAGCATCCGTACCGGATAGTTTTCCGTATGCGCAAAATTGGTGCCAAAATCATCCTGATGCCCAATCGTTATAAGAGAGTCCGATTCGCCCTGAAATTGCCCAAATTAGGCACCGGACCATTATGGATGATCTCAGCAGGCTGTTCGAAACAGCCACTCGGATGGTGCCGAAACTAAGTAATCACACACGTTTTTGACATAATAATCATGCTATTTTCACGTCTGTGGTATTTTTGATACAACATTTTCAAGGTCCCCCCGAAACGTGCCGTCAGGGCTGTAGCCCTTATATAGCCAGCATTTACTAGGTTGCAATTTTACTGTTCTGGGCATTGGTGGTATAAATGCCCGCTTACGTTGTGAGGAAAATGCAACGTTTCATTAAATCTACTTAAGGGGAACATCAATGTTTTCGAATCACAAACTGCAAACAGCAGTGCGCACCGCCCTCGGTTTGGGTGCTGGCGCAATGGCTGTTGGTTTTGCACCCGGTGCTTTGGCACAGGATGCAGGCGCAGACGAACCTTTAGAAGAGATTATCACTACAGGTTCACGCATTAAGCGTGCTGACCTTGATAGTGCTAGTCCTGTGACAGTTCTCGATCGTGAGGACATCATGGCGCAGGGTATTACCGATGTCGGTAACCTTATCCAGCGTATGCCTTCTATGTCAGGTACGCCTCTGGGCACGACGACCAACAATGGCAACACTGAAGAGGGCACTGTGCAAATCGACCTCCGCGGTATGGGAACTGATCGCACGGTAACTCTTATTAATGGCAAGCGAAGCGTTGATGGCGGCGACTACACAACCATCCCGTCAATTATGATTGAGCGCGTTGAGATTCTGAAAGACGGCGCATCAGCTGTTTACGGCGCAGACGCGGTTGCCGGTGTTGTTAACATCATCACCCGTAAGAACTTTGAAGGCGTAAACATCGATGTACAGAACGCTGACTGGTTCGACACCAAGAGCGGCGCGCAGCAGTCGCTGGCATTCATCGCCGGCAAGAATTTCGATAGTGGCAACTTCGTATTTGGTGCTGAGTACATAGACCAGGAAGAAGCTTTTCAGAGTGACACCCCATGGGCGTTCCTGCAGGGTTCTTATTACGTCTACTACGACGCCGATCAAGGTTGTGAAGTAGACCCGACAACCTGTACGTTCTTCGGTTCGTCACGTATCCCTGAGTCGCGCATTAGCTTCGGATCAACGGGCGCTTTCGCAGGCGGAATTGATGGTACCTTCTTGGTTCCGTCGCCGGGTGCCGTCATTATTCCTCACGATGGTCGTAGCTACAACTATGCGCCTGTGAACTACATGCAGACGCCGTACGAGCGCATCAATTATTTCGGTGAGGGTAATTTCGACGTTACAGAAGACATTCAGTTTAGCGCGTCTTTCCGTGCTACCGACCGCCG
>CAYWBZ010000321.1:0-2645 GCA_964456535.1 uncultured Woeseiaceae bacterium
CTTTCTGGCCGGTTCGTCCGAAACCGCCGATGATTGTGATCTTGTTAATCTCCATGAAGGCGTACCCGTGGGTCGGTAGGGCAGGAAAATGACTTTCAGTGGTTCACCGCAATAGTTGCAGTGTAGCCAGGCAAGCACCTGACTTTTTGTAGACACTAGCTATGCGTCACGTCGTTGAACATACGGGGATGCCGCAGCGCCAGCGGTTCGGGAAGGCCACCGCCTACGTGTAATACGCGATAGACCGACTCGTAGGTTTCCTGCAACGTCATTTGGATATTTTGGTGGCCAGGGGAGGAAAGCGAGATGAGAAAGTCTAGGGCAGCAGTACGGAACGCTCTCTTGTTGTTGGGGATCTAAAGAACGATGGAATCGACGATAGGCAAATTTATGTGATAGCCAGAATTGGCACTCAATTGGAAGATCTTCCCGACGGCGGACCCGAGGATGACGATTTCTTGCCGGCGTTTGAGCGGGGCGTCGCACTGGGCGGTGCGACCGGTCTATTCCTTGGGCTGTTGGCCGTCGCGTTTCCGCCGACGGGCATTATTGTCGGCGGCGGACTGCTTACCGGCATGGCCGGCGCAGCTTTTCATAGCTCTCGCTTGACAGCGTTTGAAAAGGATATCGAGGAAGGCAAGATTCTCATCATGGTCGATGTGCCTCTTGACCGGATAACGCATATCAATCGCTTGATTCAGCGACAGGACCCTGAGGTAGAAATCGAAGGCATCGAGCCGCCGGCGCCGCTTATTCCAAGGTAGAGCCGTTTGGGCGTGCGCGCTACGTGACGATTTACCTGCATGACACGATGCGGGGCGAAAAAATCCCGTTGGAGCCGCTGACGCCTGGCTACGTGATCATGTATCTGTGTGGTCCGGCCGTCTATGACTACGCGCACATTGACAATGCGCGACCGGTAGTCGTATTCGATCTGTTGGCGCGTTTGCTGCGCCGGCGTAAGGGGATACTCGCGATTGCCGTGTTCCGAGTGTAGGGGCAGCGACAAACGTTCCGTAGTTTGGCTTGCTGGTAAGACGGATTCGCTATCACCGTTGGCAATTGGGACAGAAGTATGCGTGGCGCCCGGCAATGACGAGCCTCACGATCTTTCCGCTACAGCGGGGACAGTGTTGACCCTTGCCGCGCCGCGACAGTATCCACGTGCTCGGCATTTTCTGAGGGTTCGCGCGCCGCTCGATCGCTATTCGGAGAATCCGTTTCATTGACCGGTATAGGGACTTCAGCTCATCAGCCGAGAGCGCAGGTAACTGCCGCATCGGCGATACGCGAGCTTGAAACAATATCTCGTCACTGTAGATATTGCCGATGCCGGCAATGATCGACTGATTCATCAATGCAGACTTGACGGCACCCCGACGACCCTGCAGACGGCTCTGAAACGTCCGATTGTCGATACTTAGTGCATCCGGCCCCAGACTTTTTGATCGTATGAACGCGTCGAATTCTTCCACCACCGTAATCATGCCAAGCTTGCGGCGACTAAGGTATGCGAGGCTGCTGCCGTCGACAAAGTCCACGACAAGCTTAGTACTGTCTGGCACGTCGAGCAGGGGTTTGAAACAGACGAGTTCGCCTGTCATGCCGAAGTGGAATACAACCCAGTTACGATCGCTCAAACTGATTCCGAGATACTTGCCGTGGCGGTGAGTGCGGACAAAGCTATGCTCTCGAAGCATGGCGGTGAACCGACGTCGCGACACATCCTTGAGAAGGCTTTCATCGAGGATCCGGACGCGGCGGATCCGTTTGTGAAGCGCGGAAGCATCGGCGGAGCGTTTGAATATTTCTACCTCGGGAAGTTCAGGCACTGGAGGAACCGCCTTCGGTCGCGCTTGACTGAGGTTCGCGAAAGGCTATCGAGCACAATGCGAGTCGCCCGGTCAGGCTAAATCCCGTCCAGCTTCGTTGGCGGCGTGTGTTCCGTGTCGATCTCGTCCGTCAATTCCCCAAGCGCCATCAGTACTCTTCGAAGCATCGGCGCTGTCCCGTCCACCATTCCCTCTTCCTCTGCGACCGCGACCTCACTTTCTTCGTATTCCCACCGGCGTAAGATTTCAATTTTCTGCGCCGTCGTTAACTCGTTATGGTCGCGCACCTCTTCAGGACTCGCAAATGCCGACGCCGGATCAAGTAGCGCTTTATCCAGGTTAATCTGGGTGTTCATTGACAACTCCTTCGCGGGCGAAACGTACCGCAATGCGCCCGGCAAATACAGATTATGAGCTTTTAGATTAAGGCACTCAAGATCAGGTAGACGACCACACTCAATGCCAACCCGGCGCCAAAAAGCGGCAAATTCCCATATCGCCTTGCCATTGGCACGAGCTCATGCAGAGAGACGAAGATCATAGCTCCTGCCGCAAAGGCCATAAACAGCGGATTGAGTGCCGGCACAATCCCGACAAACACCAAACCGAGGATGGCTCCCAGTGGTTCAGCCAGCGCTGAGACAACTGCCGAGCCGTAGAGAAAGCGTTTTCGCTTCATCAACACGGCTGGCACCGCCATGGCGAATTCCTCGGGAAGGTTGTGTATCGCAATAGCCAAGGCGACCAACACCCCGAGCGACGGCGATGCGACATAGGAGTTGGCCATCGCGAATCCCTCCGGGAAGTCATGCA
>CAYWBZ010000322.1:0-2627 GCA_964456535.1 uncultured Woeseiaceae bacterium
AAGTACAAGAATCAGCAGAGATTTCTTCATATTGTTGTCCTCCCTGCGAATGGGCCAGCACACGCCACACTATACGATGTCGAAGATGCTCGGCGAGTTCCGCAACATGCCCGCCGTCGATATGAATCAACTCATCGATGTATTGCTCAGTGTTTCCGGTATGGCGTTGATCGCCGTTCGGCAGTTTGATGGTGTTGAGGACCAGATCGGTGTCGCGCGGTACGCGACTAACCCGGACAAGACAAGCTGCGAGTTCGCGCTGGTTGTTTCAGACAAGTGGCAAAGCAAGGGCATCGCACATCGCCTGATGCGCAACCTGATGGAGGTCGCACGCGACCGTGACCTCGAAGTCATGGAGGGCCAGGTTTTGAGTGACAACAAGAAGATGCTCGAGCTGATGGCCTCGCTCGACTTCGAGATTTCGACCGATCCGGACGACACCTCGATAAAGCGCGTCGTGGCACAGCTGCACAAGTTGGTTTGAACTTCTACAATCAAGCCAGGCTTCAGACAAACAAGCATCCAGAGCCGTCCAGAGAGATCCGGGACGGCTCTTTTTTTTGGCATAAAAATAGCGAGTTACAGTGATAGCATGTCGGGTAATGTTCTAAATCGAATATCACCTCAATAGGTACAACATGGATGAGCGCGAGAGAATAGCGGCACTTATTACCAAGCACCAAAATATCCTGTTACGGATGTCTGTCAGGATTACGGCGTATTACATCGCAATGGCTGCGCTCGTCGGAATGGCCGCGTATTTCGTACCTGACTTTGCCGATCATTTGCCGCTTGGTGGTGTGAGCGAAATCGCCGATTTTGGTGGCTCGAGTGTGTATGACCTTGAGGAGGCGCTGCTAAGTGCCGACGACGAGGAAATTCAGGACATTGTGACAGAAAGCGCTCTGACGAGGCTGGCCAGTGCGGCACCCTGGATGTCGGGAGCATTGTCACTGCTGTACGCGATGATGGCGACCCTACTGCTGATGCTGCCGGTCTCCTGGGTGTACAGAGCTATTCACACCGACAGCATCTACGATCACTCCATTGATACGACGACGCTCGTTCTACCTGCCGTCGTTGCAGGTATCGTGACCCTGGTACAACACAGCCTGGCCCTGGCATTTAGCCTTGCCGGCATCGTCGCAGGAGTCCGGTTTCGACGAGCGCTCAGCGATACCTTCGACACCTTGTTTATTTTGGCGTCGATCGGTGTCGGCATTGCGGCAGGCGTCAAGTCAATCGAGATTGCGGTCGTGCTTACCGTGTTCTTTAATTACGCTGCAATCGGAGTTTGTGCGTTTGGCGACGGACTGGAGTCGCAGCATGTGGTGCAACGTGAGTTTCGCCGCAAGAAGGCCAAAGCAGAGAAGAACAAGATTCGCCCTCTACCGGGTGGTCCGAGTTCTAGTCTTTAGCCGGAGCTACTTCGAGTTTTTCCCCACCACGACAGAGACCAATAATCTCTTCTTCGAGTCTCGTGGGGCTGCTCAGGATTTCGAAAAATTCATCGATGAACTTAAGTGATCTTTTCCTTCGGTTCGCCGAGAGTTCTGTCGTGTTTTCGAATAATGCCGTGATTTCATCGCGCTTTGATTGAATCTCCGCGATAGCGTGGTCCAATACTTCTCGCGACTGACAAAGACCCCTGAAATAACGAGTTCGAACTTTATTTACTGGCAGACGTTCGGGGGGTGCAGCGTACGGTGCATTAACCAGCCCTGAGAAGTCGAAATCGTACGGTATTGGAAAACGTACATCGGCATCATCTTGCAATGCCAGTATCTCCGTATTATGGCAGCAGCTGTCACCCTCCCGCGCAGCCATCACAGAGTAATCACTGTTGGAGATCAGGAATTGGAACAACTCCGCCAAAGCGGTTGTCGCACTATCAAGTTGGTGAAAATGGTTAGATGCAACTTTTATTTTCTTCAAGTTGAGACGCTTCGCGAGATCACCATCATCTTCTATGACGAAAACCAGATCCGTCCAAGGCCGAAGTTTTTCATCGCTGTCCAGGTAGCTGAGTCTAATGAGTCGCGTTCCGAAACTTTTGTCCGTCAGGATCTGGAAAGTCCTGTAAGCCAGGTATTCCAGGATCAAGTTCTGAGTCGCCTCCGGGCCCTGCAGACAGGGCACGACCATTTTCAATTTGTTTTGGCCAGCGAACAGGGTTTCCTTGACCTGTGCCTTCTTGAAGTTCAGCTGCAGTGGCGGTGTCTTGCAGTACTCGCGGCGGAAGACGCCCCGTGTTCGTATCCCGACATCGAGCCTTTGGGTCGTGCCATCCTCATTGGTATAGGACCACTGGCCCGGGAAGTAAATGCGGACGTCCTGAGTCCGTTGTGCATACACCTGCGATAATGGCGCTGTAAGCACGACTCGAAAAACAGAGTGGTCCTGGAAAAGAGGGTCTTTTTCTTGCGCGTGTGCGCTGACCGCCGCGCCAAGCGCACATAACAAAATCCCGGAGATGAGAGTTTTCACAGGTTTAGTTTTATACGGACTCAGTGTTTGATTGTTATACGAAGTTTCCGCAGCTCACTTCGACCAACCGTAATGTTGCTTAAGGTCTTCGCCGTCCGCACTTGCTTGTTTGAGTACCTTGGGATTACCCCAAACAGCGA
>CAYWBZ010000323.1:0-2626 GCA_964456535.1 uncultured Woeseiaceae bacterium
GCACGGTTGAACTTGCTCACGGTGTAATCAAATCCACCGGTCAGCGCCGAAATGGCACCGTCGTACGGGTCGATCGAAACGACAGCAGACTGTGCTACCGGAACCTGCGCAAGTGCCCAGCTGTTTGAGGCCGTTGGCATGACGTAGATAACATCGCCGACGCTAAGTACCTCGGCAGCAGTTTCCGGGGCAGGGCCGAAGTTCTCGCGATCTATAAATGGATTCGCCCAGCGAATTCCCGCCCAGGGTATGGTGGCCTCGTTCCCATCTGCGAATACGATATTGGCTTCATTACTTTCAGTTACCGCGGTGACCAATGCGAGAGACAGACCTCCCGGTGCGTACTGGTCGAGTGGTGCGAGAGTCTCTGCGGGCCACTCCTCAATCGGTAACAGCAGCATGTCCTCGTCAAGTTCAATCTGGTCGTGTGGCCCCCGATAGCCGCGACGCCGGGTGAACTCGAGCAAGCCGTTTCGCAAAGAATAGTTTGCCGCTTTCTGCAGGCGAGAGTCGAGTGATGTCTGAACTCTGTAGCCCGCGGTGTAAATGCTCTCGCCATAGCGATTGAGCATCTCGGCCCGAACCATTTCCGCAACGTACGGCGCGTTTAGCTCTATTGCCGCTCCGTGCAATCTTGATTCGAGCGGAAATGCCATCGACGCCTCAAATGTGTCGTCGTCGATGAAATCGAGTGCGCGCATACGGCGCAGAACGTAAGCGCGTCGCACCGCTGCGGCTTCCGGCCCGGATACCGGGTTATAGACTGATGGCGCAGGTAGCACACCCGCAAGTGTTGCTGCTTCAGCCTCATTGATCTCCGACAAATCCTTATTAAAGAAGACCTGTGCCGCCGCCGCGACACCGTAAGCTCGCTGACCAAAGAACATCTTATTGAGGAACAGCGCCATGATCTGTTCCTTGGTGAATTCCTGCTCTATCTTATAAGCAAGGAATGCTTCGGAGAGTTTTCGCGCTACCGTCTGGTCGAGATTGAGGAAATAGTCGCGCGCCAGCTGCTGGGTTAGCGTGCTGCCGCCGCCGCCTGATGCATTGCCGGTCCGAACGAGCCGCACCACGGCCCGCAAGACTCCGCGATAGTCGATCCCGGGGTGTTCAAAGAAGCGTCGGTCCTCGGCCGCGACAAATGCCAGCACCACATGCTCGGGAATCTCGTCATACGTCACCGGAACCCGCTTTCGCGATCCAATTTCGCTGATCAGGTAGCCATCCCGGCTGAATATACGCATTGGAACCTGCAGCGGTATATCGCGGATGGTTTCCGCCGATTGCAGGCTGGGCTGTACGTAATAATAAGCGCCAATTACACCCGCGACAGCACCGATGGCCCCTAGAGACCCCATTCCGAGCAGTAAAATCAGGGTTCTTATGGCTCTTCGTCGTCTTATGTGACGTGGTTTAGCTTTTTTTTCCATTGGATTATGCATAGTTACAGGCGTTTTCAGCCGAACACCCCCGTTTATACGGGCGTTTGTCCACCTTATTAAAGGTTACGGTGATGTGCGGCTGGTGCAAAGATTGTGGCTTTTTAGGGGCAATGACTCGTGAAGCGGCTCAAGGCGGCCGATGATAGACGGCAGAACCTTACCCTCGCAATAACGAGTCTCACATTGGGCTGATAAGTGGTTCATGGATTGTACCGAAAAGCTGCATTAGTACAGGGATGCTCGGATCGTGAACAAAGTCACGTTTTATTTAACATTTTATTGATATATAGTTAAATCGCGTTGCTAATGTCCGACCTAGTTTTGACTCGCAACTTACCGACTTAGAAGGAAAAAAACGTGCTTTTTGGCAATAAAACACAGCCACTGCTGGGTCTCGATATCACGACATCGTCGGTCAAGCTGATAGAGCTTTCGCAGAGCGGAAAGCGTTATCGCGTTGAGTCCTATTCAGCAGAGCCTACGCCCCCAAGTTCAGTAAATGAAAAAGCGATTGTCGACGCCAAAGCGGTCGGCGAAGCTATTCGCCGCGCCGTAAAACGCGCAGGGGCCAAGGCCACGGACGTAGCCGTCGCGATAAGTGGCGATGCTGCGATTACCAAAGTCATTCAGATGCCATCGAGTCTCTCGGAAAGAGATCTCGAAGGTCAGGTCGAAATCCAGGCGGACCAGTACATACCGTTCCCGATGGAAGAGGTCAGCTTCGACTACGAAGTCATCGGGCCAAATGATAAAGACCCGGAGCTCATGGACGTCTTGCTGGTTGCGACACGTACAGAGAACGTTGAGCAGCGCCAGGCCGCAGTTGTGGCCGCGGGCCTCGAGACACAAATCGTCGACGTAGAGGCTTTCGCACTTGAAAACGCCTGTCGCCTGTTGAGTCATCAGATTCCTGACGGCGGCATCGGACAGTCCGTCGCCGTTGTCGATATCGGCGCCAGTAGCACAACGTTTAGTGTGCTGCAGGACCTGAAAGTAGTTTACACGCGTGACTTCAATTTCGGCGGTCAGCAGCTTACCGAAGAAATCATGCGCACCTACGGGTTGTCGATGGAAGATGCCGGTCGTGCCAAGAAGCAGGGCGGTCTGCCAAGCAACTATCAGCCCGAAGTACTCGAACCCTTTATTGATGACATGACGCAACAGGTCAGTCGTTCGCTGCA
>CAYWBZ010000324.1:0-2590 GCA_964456535.1 uncultured Woeseiaceae bacterium
TTCATCAGGAAACCGCTCTTTGTCGCCATCGGTGGCGCATTGGCGGGAAGTGCCGCGCCGGTCGCGCTGGCGCAGTCGGTTGACGCCGATTCCGGAGTACTCGAAGAGATCATTGTCACGGCGAGCCGTCGCGAGCAAAGCATCCAGGACATTCCGTACAATATATCTGCCGTGCAGGGTGACGATATCGCGGCTCAGAATATCGTTGATACATCTGACCTGATGCGGACGATAGCCGGCGTCTCCGTCATTGACCGTGGCTACAGAAACTCAGGCCACGTGAACAGCCTGATTATTCGTGGCGTTAATGTCGAAAATGGTGCCAACGGCGATATCGGATTGTCTGCGGTATCTCCGGTTGCGACATACGTCGACAATACGCCGCTGTTTGCCAACTTTCTGCTCAAGGACATCCAGCGCGTAGAAGTGCTGAGAGGACCGCAGGGTACCTTGTACGGATCAGGCGCCCTGGGTGGAACCGTTCGTTACATCATGAACAGACCAGATGCAGACGAGTTTGATGCCAGTGTCGGCGTGTCATATGGCCAGACCGACGGTTCTGATGGCAATAACGTGAGCGTCGATGCGATGGTCAATATACCGCTTAGCGAAACTGCGGCATTTCGGCTCTCTGCCGGTACCGTTCAGAATGACGGCATCATCGATTACGTAAATCTCTACCAGATTCAGGACGGTAAGCCAGTTGTAATGGATGACGCGGGAACCTGTCGCAGCGTCAATGATCCGGCTTTGACCGATTCCGAGCTGGCGTTCAACGGGTCTTGTTACCGGTCGCAAGCAGATGTTGACGATGTTGATATCACCTACGCACGTGCGTCCTTGCGTTTCCAGCCTTCGGATTCTCTGGATGTGCAGCTCAACTACCAGATGCAGGACGACGAGATCGGTGGACGTCGCACTATTACGATAGGTGCCGATTACTACGGTAATGCTTACAACGGCGAGGACCAGAGCGGTTCGACTATGCTGGAGCCTTCAGAGCGCGATGCAGAGCTGGTGAGTCTTGACGTTGAGTGGGGGCTCGGATTCGCCACGCTGACATCGAGCACATCTTCGTACGAGCACAATGGCGATGGCTGGCGCGACAATTCCAGCTTGTGGGTAACGGACAGAGGTGGTTTCGCCAACTGGTTCGACACCCTGTATCCAGGCAATCCTCGCCCGGTTGCACATGTCGTCGCCGGGTTCCAAGAGGAAGCATTCGTACAGGAATTCAGGCTGGTCTCGAACGAATCAGAGAGTAACGTCGACTGGACTGTCGGTGCCTACTACATGGACCAGGATCGTGAAGTAAACAACTTCAGCTACCTGCTGGGACTGAATGAATACGGCGACGCTTGTACAGCACTCGGCGCAGCCTGTCCGACCAGTGGTCAGTGGTGGATGGGTGCACCGTTGAGCGAAATTGATTTCTACTATATTCGTCAGGAGAACTTCACCGATCTGGCCTTATACGGAGAGTTGACGTGGCACGTTGCGGACGATTGGCACATCACGGCTGGCGCGCGCTGGTTTGACACTGAGCTGACGAACGATACGGCAATGGACTTCCCGTTGTTCGAGGGCGCGGTCGTCCCGTTCAATAGCTTCCCGTCGCAAGAAGAGGACGACATCCAGTTCAAATTGAATGTTGCCTGGGACGTCACTGACACGATGATGGCGTACGGAACGTTTTCCGAAGGATTCCGACGTGGTGGTGCGAATGCGATACCTGCGTCCGGCTTCTTCGCCGAGCTTAATCCGGAAACAGTGATGTTTTACAATGCAGACACTGTACAAAACTACGAATTAGGTCTCAAAGGCACGACCGACAAGGTTCGCTACTCCGCCGATATTTATTTTGTTGACTGGAGTGATCCTCAGCTTAATACGGCAACCGTGTGGTGGGGTTTCTTCATGGCACAGAATGGTGACTCTGCTGAGACCGCGGGCCTGGAACTGGAGGCGCAGATTCTACTATCTGACAGCCTCGAACTCGAACTGGGATTCGGCCACGTCAGCGCGGAGCTTTCATCCGATCTGATCAATCCGCAAAGCGGAGGAGTAACTGCCGTTGACGGTCACAGATTGCCGGGCACCGCGGAAAATACGGCAACCGCATCGCTGAAGCACAGCTTCGATTTATCCAACGGACTTAATCTGTCGACTCGTCTGAGCGCTTATTACCAGTCTGATTCGATCAATTCGGTGACGGACAACACCTTGCAGGATACATTCGGCGGCTTCTCGCTCTGGAATATCGGGACAACGCTGAGTAACGAAAATTGGTCCGCATCGTTGTATGTGAAAAACATCGGCAATGATCAGGCCATTACCGGTAACTATCCGTCGGCATACATGAGCACCGATACCGGGACGTTCGAGAATTACTACGGCAATAACCAGCGGCAGTATCTCGCGACTCCAAGGACCATCGGATTAGCACTGAAGTACAACTTCTAGATCCCCCTCTGGAAGTCGAAAGACCGGGCTTCGGCCCGGTTTTTTGTTTGTACCAACTCGGATACAGTCCGACTATGACGAATGCAACAGAAATGGAAGCCAGGGTCCGGCAGTTGATCGATGCCGG
>CAYWBZ010000325.1:0-2572 GCA_964456535.1 uncultured Woeseiaceae bacterium
CGAAAGACGCCGGCAAGATTGCTGGCCTCAGTGTTAAGAGAATCATCAATGAGCCGACCGCAGCAGCACTTGCTTACGGTATGGATAAAAAACGTGGCGACGCGAAGATCGCGGTGTTTGATCTCGGTGGCGGTACGTTCGACGTCTCGATCATTGAGATCGCTGAAGTAGATGGTGAGCACCAGTTTGAGGTGTTGTCGACGAACGGTGACACGTTCCTCGGCGGTGAAGATTTCGACATGCGAGTCATCGAATACCTGTCGGCCGAGTTCCAGCGCGAGAGCGGTGTGGACATTACGGCAGATCCTTTGGCCATGCAGCGCCTGAAGGAAGCGGCTGAAAAAGCCAAGATTGAACTCAGCACGCAGCAGCAGACAGAAGTTAACTTGCCGTATATAACGGCAGATGCGAGTGGTCCGAAGCACCTCACCATCAAACTGACGCGAGCCAAACTCGAATCACTGGTTGAAGAGCTGATCGCCCGCACGATTGCACCCTGCAAGATTGCGCTTAAAGATGCTGGCCTCAAGGTCAACGAGATTGATGATGTCATTCTTGTTGGTGGTCAGATTCGCATGCCGAAGGTTCAGGAAGAAGTGCAGAACTTCTTCGGTAAGGAACCTAGACGCGACGTGAATCCGGATGAGGCAGTTGCGTTGGGTGCGGCTATCCAGGGTGGCGTACTGGCTGGCGATGTCAAAGACGTATTGTTGCTTGACGTTACACCGCTGTCTCTGGGTATCGAAACCCTTGGTGGCGTAATGACCAAGTTGATCGACAAGAACACGACCATTCCGGCCAACGCCGAGCAAGTGTTCTCGACCGCGGATGACAATCAGTCGGCGGTGACCATTCACGTGCTGCAGGGTGAGCGCGAGCGTGGCGCGGACAATAAGTCGCTTGGTCGCTTCGATCTCGCCAATATTCCGCCGGCACCGCGCGGCCTGCCGCAGATCGAAGTCACATTCGACATTGATGCGAACGGCATTCTCAATGTATCGGCCAAGGACAAGGCCACTGGCAAGAGCCAGAACATTGTTATCAAAGCCTCGAGTGGATTGTCTGACGATGAAATCGATCAGATGGTGACGGACGCCGAGAGTCACGCTGAGGAGGATCGCAAGTTCCGCGAACTCGTCGACGCGCGTAATCAGGCAGACGGCCTGATTCATGCTGCTGAGAAGACGCTCAGTGATTTGGGCGAAAAAGCATCCGCTGAAGAGCGGCTTGCGGTCGAAAACGCAGTCGCTGATCTGAAAACGGCGCTCGAAGGTGATGACAAAGATACCATTGATGCCAAAACTGCCGCACTGGGCGAAGCATCGGGTGGTCTGGCCGAGAAACTGTATGCCGAACAGGCTGCCGACGCCGGAGCAGAGGGTGCTGAAGGCGCCCCGGCTGACGATGATGTTGTCGATGCGGAGTTCGAGGAAGTTGACAAGGATGATAGCGACGAGAAGTCGAAGTCCGATTAAGCACACCTCGAAGTCATAATGTTGTAAATATCGGGCGCCATTCGGCGCCCGAAACTTAAAAGAAAGAAATGGCCAAACGCGACTATTACGGAGTACTGGGCGTCTCGAAATCGGCATCTGCTGACGAGATCAAGAAGGCTTATCGCCGCCTTGCCATGAAATTTCACCCGGACCGCAACAAGGATGATGACGGTGCCTCCGAGACAAAATTCAAGGAGGCGAAAGAAGCCTACGAAGTCCTGAAGGATGCAGAAAAGAAAGCGACCTACGATCAGTTTGGTCATGACGGATTGCGTGCTGGAGCCGGCGGGCAAGGCGGATTTCACAGTGCCGAGGGCTTTGGCGACATATTCGGCGACGTTTTCGGCGATATATTTGGCGGCGGACGTCGCGGCGGTGGCGGACCACAGGTATTTCGCGGCGCTGACATCGGATATGAGCTGCAGCTGGATCTGGAAAAGGCCGTCGCTGGCGATACGGTCGAAATCGATGTCCCGACGCAGATCGGTTGCAAGACATGCGACGGATCAGGCGCAAAGAAAGGCACTTCTCCGGAAACCTGCTCAACCTGCGGTGGTGTAGGTCAGGTGCGTATGCAGCAAGGGTTCTTCTCTGTCCAGCAGACTTGCCCGGCATGTAAAGGAGTCGGGACCACTATCAGTGATCCTTGCGACGATTGTCACGGACGTGGCCGCATTCGCAAAACACGCACATTGTCGGTCAAAGTACCGGCCGGTGTTGATGACGGCGATCGAATTCGATTGTCCGGCGAGGGCGAAGCAGGACGCAACGGCGGCCCGTCAGGCGATTTGTACGTTGAGCTGCGCGTCAGCAAGCACAAGATATTCGAGCGCGACGGCGCCAATCTCGCATGCGAGGTTCCAATCAGTATCAGTACCGCAACATTGGGCGGCGAAGTAGAGTTGCCCACGCTGGATGGCCATGTCTCATTGAAGGTCCCTGCAGGCACGCAATCAGGTAAGACATTTCGATTGCGCGGCAAGGGCGTGACCACGGTTCGTGATTCTCGAAAGGGTGATCTGTTTGCCCAGGTTGCCGTTGAGACGCCCGTCAATCTGACGGCGGAGCAGAAGGAG
>CAYWBZ010000326.1:0-2543 GCA_964456535.1 uncultured Woeseiaceae bacterium
CGATCTGTTCCTGTGTGCAGGCGTCGAACATCCACTCCTGAGGTTCGGAGAAACACCACGACAGCGCATTGGTCGTGCGCCCCAGTTGTTCCCAGATGGCAACCTGTGACTCCATGGGCAGCTCGCGACCGCCATGGCTCTTCGGAACGTCAATCTCGGAAAAGCCGAGGTCGATGGCGCGCTCTTTATTACGCTTTGTAATCTCAGCAGGTAACTCGCCGTCATTCAGTTCGGCCGCCACTTCGTGCGGCTGCAAGTATTCGTCGGCGTATTCGCGAGCAATCGCCTGCCAGTGTTGGGCGTCTTTACTAATTTCTATTTTCAAAGTCTTCTCACAGGGGAAAGTGCTTCGGAAAAATGCTGTGCAGGTACTCATCAATCGCATTCATAGCATCCTGACGATCGAATAGTCTTGGACTGATCAGGCAGGACAGCCACATTCCATTGGTCATCGACGTTAGTGCAGTCGTCGCGGCCGAAGCCGATACCTTCTTGTACCCGCCGTCGACGATCAACTCGTCGCAAAGTTCGCGAACAACCTCATCGTAATACTCGTCCGATTTCTCGCAGATCTTTCGGTAAGTTGGCCGCGACTTCACCTCACCCCAAAACGCGAACCATACGGCCAGTTTGCGGCGTTCGAGAATGGAAGGGCGCAGATCAAGCTCCATCAGGGCGTGCAATTTATTTGCAGCGCCAGGACCGGACTTGTCCAGGGCGTGATTGAATTGAGTCTTGTACTCGTCGGCGATAAACCGGAGTGTTTCGTTGAGCAGATTGTCCTTGCTATCGAAGTGCAGGTTAACGATGCCTTGCGAGAGCCCGGCTTCACCCGCGACATCGCCCAAGGTAGTGCTACCCATGCCTTTGCGGGCAATGCACTTTACCGTTGCATCAATCAACTGCTGTCGCCGGCGCTCGCGCGATGCAGTGCGCTTGAGGTTTTTCGCTGTGGCCGTCATCATTGAATCATGCCATAATATGAATGAATACTCATTCATTTTTCTAACCGTTGATCTCGGAGGCCTGCATGCGCAGCCTGTCTCGTTCCAATGCACATTTCAAAAAGGCGAACAGCAAAATGCCACTGGGTGTTTCGTCAAATTTCCGATACTGGGGCGATGACAAAACGATCTACATTGACCACGGCAAAGGCGCACGTATCTGGGACATCGACGACAACGAGTACATCGATTACCGGCTCGGATATGGACCGATCATTCTCGGTTATGGCGATGACCGCGTCGATGCAGCAGCACGGGAAGGCATGAACGTCGGCGGCGTGTTCGCTCTTTCAACAGAGCTTGAATACGACGTTGCATGCCGCGTAAGCAAGATGGTTCCTGCTGCTGAGCTTGTCAGGTTTTCCAACTCCGGCACGGAAGCGGTAATGGCAGCATTACGAGTCGCACGGGCATTTACCGGCAAGGAAGGCCATGTAGTGATGGAGGGCGGTTACCACGGCTTGAGTAGTGAAGTGATGTGGTATTCCGAAGTCGAAGAATGGACGCCCGGTGAAGGCTCCCCCGAAGTGATGCCCTACGGTGAGGGCGTACCTGCCGTCTTGAAGAAGCTGTTCTATTCAGTGCCGATGAATGACTCCAACGCACTGGAAGATTTACTAAAGGCGAATCACAATGACATCGCCGCGTTCCTGATCGAGCCCATCATGGGTAATTGCTGTGGCATTAAAGCCGACCAGCAGTACATGCA
Organism: uncultured Woeseiaceae bacterium; assembly: GCA_964456535.1. Taxonomy (GTDB): domain Bacteria; phylum Pseudomonadota; class Gammaproteobacteria; order Steroidobacterales; family Woeseiaceae; genus UBA1847. Next base: position 1,714 of record CAYWBZ010000326.1, read on the forward strand.
CGAGGTTCGTGAAATTTGTGATCGCTACAATGTTCTCTTGATCATCGATGAAGTAAAAACGGGATTTCGAGTTGCGAAGGGCGGCGTGCAGGAGCTGTACGGAATCAAAGCCGATTTGTGCACATTTGCGAAAGCGGTCGGCAATGGCTATCCGCTGTCCATTGTCGCCGGACGCGAAGACATCATGCGGCACATCGGCGACAGCGTTGTACACGGAGGGACGTTTACAGCGCACTCCGTATCCCTGGCCGCTGCCGCAAAAACGCTGGAAATTCTGGATGAAACGACAGCACTCGCGGACATCGAAAGTTACGGACTGAAACTACAGGCTGGACTCAGCGACATTCTGCAGCGCCGCGGTATCGCACATAGTTTCTCCGGGCATCCGTCGTTGATGGGACTGTTCTTCTCGGATAAGGCGCCGAGCAACTATCGCGAGTGGATACACTCGGATTACAACTTCTATGATGCGCTGGCACCTGAGCTGCACGAACTCGGAATACTGGTAGAACCAGACTCGAGAGAACCCTGGTTCCTGTGCGAATCCCACAATGTGGAATGCCTTTCTGAAACGCTGGACAAATTTGAACGGGCAGTGGACATTACGTTACCAAAACTCAAAGAACAGAAGTCCAGGGCCACCGCTGGAGGGCCGATACATCCATGAAAACCTATGACGCAATCGTCGTCGGCGCCGGACATAACGGCCTGACCACAGCCGCCTTTCTGGCGAAAGCCGGGCTCGATGTTGTCTGTGTAGAAAAGAACGACTACATCGGTGGTGCCACCGTGAGTCGAAATCTTTACAAAGACTGGTGGTACTCGAACTG
>CAYWBZ010000327.1:0-2522 GCA_964456535.1 uncultured Woeseiaceae bacterium
CCATGATCCCTATCGGCGCAGCGAATGCAAGTTCGTAATCTGAGTATTTTGGTTGTTTGTCAGTTGATATCGACATCCGGATCAATCGTGATTGTGATGCTTGCCGGAATTATTGGATCCGAATTAACGGCAAACAAAGCATTTGCAACCTTGCCACTGTCAATGATGGTGCTCGCTGTTGCTGCGACGACGATTCCGGCAACAATGCTGATGAAGAAAATTGGCCGGCGCAAAGGATGTGCAGTTGCATCCATGTCAGCGGTTTTTGCGTTATTTCTCGCGGTGTTTGCGCTGCGTGAGTCGAGCTTCACGATCTTTATAGTTGCCGTGATGTTGTTTGGCATAAATATGGCGTTCACACAGCAGTATCGGTACTTCGCCGCGGAAAGCGTAGACTTGAAGTATGTGCCGCGCGCGATTTCTCTGGTTCTGGTTGGGTCTGTCGGCGCGGCCTTCGTCGGCAAGGAACTTGCTACGCGAGGACAGTACTGGATTGCAGATACCCAGTTTGCGGGGACATTGGTTGTCCTGGCAGCAATGTTCGCGATCCAGGCAATGTTGTTCTTCGCGATGGAGCCGGCCAAGGATCACGAGGAGCACGGTAAGCCGCGATCGGAGCGACCACTTCGCGACATCGTGTTTCAGCCGGTATTTATCGTAGCGGTGCTTGGTGCAACTGCAGGATACGGTTTGATGACGCTTGTTATGACAGCGACTCCTCTGAGCATGCATGTCAACGATGGATATTCGCTCGAGGCAACGGCCAATGTTATTCAGGCGCATGTTCTTGGTATGTATGTACCGTCTTTGTTCACAGGATTTCTAATCGAGAAGTTTGGTGTCACACGATTAATGGTCGTCGGTGTCCTGGGCCTTCTGGTGACAGCGATTATTGGACTTCAGGGCCACACAGTTTTGCATTATTGGTGGGCGCTTTTATTGCTTGGCGTAGGCTGGAATTTTCTATTTGTCGGTGGCACAACCATGCTGACGTACACGTACAGCATGGCGGAACGCTTTCGTGCACAGGCTGTAAACGAATTTCTCGTATTCGGCGCCTCGGCGACAGCATCTTTGCTCGCTGGCACGGTCATGTATTTCTTTGGCTGGCACACTTTAATGCTGATCCCCATTCCAATACTTATCATTATTTGTATCGCATTGATTGTTGTCCGACGACACCCAATGTTGCACGGAGAAGGCCAGGTTCATGTCTGAGAATTCGAAGCTTCGAGATTTGTTAAGGGATGCCGCGGAACGCGGAGTTGTGTACCGTGAGTCTGTTGCTGAACGAGATGTTGCACCATCGGCCGATGCTGTTCTTGGCGCCGCAGGGTTTATTGAGCCGATGCCGAATGAGGGCACGGATGATCAAGCCGTGCTTTCGATGCTGGACGAACTCGGATCACCCGCAACGGTCATGATGGCGGGGCCCCGTTACTTCGGTTTTGTAATTGGTGGTTCGTTGCCGGTCACCGTCGCGACCAACTGGTTGACCACTGCCTGGGATCAGAATGTGGGCATGCATGAGGTCACTCCGGCGACATCTACACTTGAACGCGTCTCGATGGACTGGATGATCGACCTGTTCGGTCTGCCTGCGGATTGCGCTGCGGCTTTTGTAACCGGTGCGACCGTCGCCAACTTCACAGCGCTGGCCGCTGCACGTAACCGTGTTTACTCAGATATTGGCTGGGATGTCGAAGCGAACGGATTGATCGGTGCGCCGCCGGTGACCGTCATTGTCTCCGAGGAAACACATCCAACAGTTTTCAAGTCGCTGGGATTATTGGGCTTCGGTCGTAACCGCGTCGTCAGGGCGCCAGTTGATAACCAGGGTCGAATCGATGTGAGCAGATTCCCGGATATCGATGGCCCAACGATAATTTGCACACAGGCGGGAAATCTCAATACGGGAGCGTTTGACCCGGTGGGCGAGATCTGCGAGATCGCAAAGCCCAGGGGCGCCTGGGTACACGTGGACGGTGCTTTCGGCCTTTGGGCGGCAGTATCAAAAGACCGCGCTCATCTTTGTTCGGGTTTTGCAGCTGCGGACTCCTGGGCGACTGATGCCCATAAATGGCTCAACGTGCCGTATGACAGTGGCATTGCATTCGTTCGCGATACGGCGGCATTAAAATCGGCGATGTCGATTACTGCTGATTACCTGATGACTGATACCGAGTTTCGAAACCCGTCCGATTTCACGCCGGAGTTATCGCGTCGTGCACGTGGTGTCGATGTTTGGGCTGCGTTGAAATCGCTGGGACGGACAGGCGTAGCAGCAATGATCGATCTGTGTTGTAGCAATGCGCGTCGGTTCGCGTCGGGGCTGAGTGCGGCTGGATTCGAGATCCTCAATGACGTGGTATTGAACCAGGTTCTTGTATCTTTCGGCGATGACGCTGTGAATCGCAGAATAATTGATGAGATTCAGGATGAGGGTACTTGCTGGTGTGGCGTTACCGTTTGGCAAGGACAAACGGCGATGCGTATCAGCGTGTGCAATTGGTCCACCACGG
>CAYWBZ010000328.1:0-2517 GCA_964456535.1 uncultured Woeseiaceae bacterium
GGATGGCATCGCACACCGCCCGAAATGGCAAAAGCGGACATCGCAAGTGTTGGTTTTGAGTTTGCAGGCGAGGCGCCGGAAATTTTCCACAATCCGGACGACGATCTAAAGAACACCTGGTATGAGACGGGTCTTCGGGGTAAGACGACAACGTTTGTTCAGAAGTATCGTAAACCTGAATAGGCGTTTGCCTGGAAAGAGCCCTGTTTCAAGGCGGTGCTCGGTGGATCCTGGGTGAGAAACTCACCCTGAAAACTCATCTTTCGTAACAATAGGTTGTCACTTGACAACCTTCTCCAACCAGCATAGTATCCGATCGACACGCCAGCGATGCCACGAAATCGTCATCCGAAAAAGGAAGTAGAGGAAGCGCTCACGTACGCTGAGAAACACGGTTGGCGGGTAGAAGTCGGCGGATCACATGCGTGGGGCAAGATTTATTGCCCCTATAACGACAAAGAGTGTCGGTGTGGTGAGTTTTGTATTTCGAGCATTTGGAGCACGCCTCGGAGTGCGGCAAATCACGCAAAACAGATTCGAAGAGTTGTCGACAATTGCACTGAGAAAAAATAGAGATGGGACAATATGATTTCACATTAAGGTTCGCACTTGGTCAGCTAGATGCTGACCCGGAGCTATTTGTAGATAAGCTATTGGCCGAAGGATGTGATGATGCACTCATCGGTCTGGGCATACAGGGTCGTATTGTGCTTAATTTCACTCGCGAAGCACCATCTGCCGAGAAAGCTATTCTAAGTGCACTCTCGGACGTTCAACGCGCTATTCCGGACGCAAGGTTGGTTGAAGCGACGCCGGATCTGGTGGGTCTAACCGACATCGCGAATTTGCTCGGCTTCTCAAGACAGTACATGCGGAAACTGGCAGTAAAAAAAGGGGCTGGGTTTCCCCCGCCAGTCCATGAAGGTAAGCCTGCGATCTGGCACCTTTTGACAGTTCTCTCCTGGTTTTCGGACAGCAAGATTCGTGCGTTCGATGCAGCACTTCTTGAAATTGCTCGCGTCAATATGCAATGCAATTTGGTCAAAGAGGTGGCAGGGCTGGATCGCGGTATGTCCAACCGTCTTAAGGGATTGGTTGCTTAGGCTGTTCTCTAATTCGATATCTATACAGAAGAAACACACTTTGAAATACCACAACGGCTTCATCGACACAGTCGGCAACACCCCGCTAATACGTCTCAACGGCGTGAGCGAGGAGACGGGTTGCGAGATCCTCGGCAAGGCCGAATTCCTGAATCCGGGCGGTTCGGTCAAGGACCGTGCTGCCAAATTCATCGTCCTGGCGGCGGAGGCTAGCGGTGAGCTCGAGCCGGGTGGGACCGTTGTTGAAGGCACCGCGGGCAACACCGGTATTGGCCTTACCCATGTCTGCAACGCGCGTGGCTATCGCTGCATCATCGTTATTCCGGAAACCCAGTCGCCGGAGAAGCTGGAATTGCTGCGGGCTCTCGGGGCCGAGGTACGGCCCGTGCCTGCGGTGCCCTACAAGAACCCGGAAAACTTTCAGAAAATTGCCGGTCGTCTTGCCGATGAAATGGACAACACCATCTGGGCTAATCAGTTCGATAACCTTGCGAACCAGGAAGCGCACCTTACGACAACCGGTCCGGAAATATGGCGCGATACCGATGGCAAGATTGACGCCTTTGTCTCCACAGCGGGCACCGGTGGCACGATCGCTGGCACGTCAGTTTTCCTGAAGTCGAAGAACCAGAATGTCATGACCGTGCTCGCTGATCCGACGGGGACCGCGACATGGAACTACGTCAAACACGGCGAGGCCAAAATGGTTGGCGACGGATCGATCGCCGAGGGCATCGGCAATTCGCGTATTACGGATAATTTCGCGAGAGCCGACGTCGATGATGCCGAGATGATTCCCGATCAGGAGTGTGTCGACACGGTTTACCGGCTGCTCCATGAAGATGGCCTGTTTCTTGGTGGATCATCCGGCATTAATGTCGCTGCGGCGGTACGTGTTGCCAAGAGGCTGGGGCCCGGGCACGTCATTGTTACGCTGCTGTGTGATAGTGGGGGACGTTACCAGTCCCGGTTGTTCAATCGGGAGTGGTTGGAAGGGAAGGGGCTGCATCAGCCCAGGTATCCCTAAACCCTGTCCGGTGCACCGTCACCGGACGTCGGGCCGCGCACTCTTAATCATGTCATACGCGGAGTTGAGTTCTCGCGAGCGCTCTTCGGCAACCGGGCGCATGCTTTCGGGTAGTCCGCGCGCAGCCAACTTGTCAGGGTGATTCTGGCTAATGAGCTTGCGATAGGCGCGCTTGATTTCGGCTGGCTTCGCATCCGCTGTGATGCCGAGCGCCGCATAGGCATCATGAAGTCGGTCTTTCTGTGGCTGACCACCTGTGGCCGACGGTCCGCCCATAGTCGCACGCAGCAGAGCCTCGAGCTGCGAGACGTCTGCTTCCGTCAAGCCCAGCCGCTGCGCGATACGTACCAGCATCGCGTGTTCAGCAGGATCGATCCGCCCGTCTGC
>CAYWBZ010000329.1:0-2509 GCA_964456535.1 uncultured Woeseiaceae bacterium
CTGCCCTTGGGGTACAACGGGCATTTACGTCTTGGAAAAAAGCAGCGGCTTTGTAGGTCGATAATCAGAGGGGATTCGGTCGGACGTAATACTTAACTTGTCAGTACCCGTTTGGTAGTCTTCCTGCTGCAACATGAACGAACCGATGCCGCTGCGGTCGACTAACTATGGCAAGTCGTCGTCAATAATGTCGACGCGAATTGTGGCAATACGATCAATCTGTCCCTGCTGAGTATTGAGACGCCCGATGTTCACGAAAAAGGATTCTCGTGGTTCGAACAGACTGTCATCTACCAGTGGAATATACAGCGCACTACTTTCATCGAACGATGCATCGGCCATGGTCTTTTGCGCGATGGAGATATAGTCCTTGTCGGCAGTGGCCGTATGTTCGCTCGTCCACCAGATGAGCGGTGTGTCAGACTTTTCGGTGCGCGGCGGCGTTATTCGTGCCGCACCGTCGCCCTCGGACACGGAGACAACGAATTCGGCAACAACCACTTCGGGTTCCGTTGACATCTGATTCGCATCCGTATCAGCCGTAAGCTCGCCCGCTGCGCTGATCGTCCCCTCATCGCCGGGGTCAGTCGTGTAGTCACCTTCCGTTGCTGCAGCTGGCGTTGACTGGTTGGTCGGCTGGTCCAGGGCCGATACGCTTTCTTCGATCATTTCCGCGGACTCTCGTTCGACCGATTGCACTTCTGGAATTTGTTGCGTTGCCTGGACGATTGCTTCGGGCGCTGCGCCAGCAGGTTGGTCGACCGGCACAACACGGTCCGTTACGGTTATTCGGTCAGGTTCAGTTTCCAAAATTTCGATCAATCCGTCGCTTGGCTCGACGAGCCCGACATCCATCCTTTCGTCGAGGTAGCTGATCAAATTGACAATGTGCTCCTCTGGCTGCCCGAAGTACGACCAGGCACTGAGCCCGGCAAGCAACATCCCGAGGAATACCGCTCGCAGCGCGTGGTTCCCCTTGTGAACCCGCCTTGCATTCGACAGCCGGTCTTCGATCACTGAGACTGGATCGACGACCGCGACGGGCGCTGCGGTCAAGTTCGTTTGCCCTGGCGCGGCCGGCTGCCTAATCGGCGATGCTTCCTCCATGGCCGGATACGCGACGGACTTTTGCGTGGCCAGTTGTTCCATTGACGGTTGTATAGTTTCTGTGCCCTGGATACCGAACTCACGCATGAAATCTGCTACCGAGGACATCTTCTGCTCGTCGTCGAACGAAAGGGCGAGATGAAGTGCCTCCCATTCGCGATCGGGCAGCGAGTCGATACGTTCGGCTTCGAGACTCGCCAACCTGGCTTCGGCCGGGGAGCTGTAGTTGAAAGGGTGTTTTCCGGACAGCATTTCGTATGCCAGGCAAGCCAGGCCAAAGACGTCGTCCTCAACGGTACAGCGACCGAAAGGGTCGCTGGTGGCGATGCCGCGGACGAGCGCCTCTGTAGGGTCCACTGGCAGGACGTCCAGCAGCCGGACCGCGAGCTCGTTGGTGATGAATACGTTTCGGGTCGTGAGATTACCGTGGAATACGTCCTTGGCGTGCAAGAAACGGAGTGCCTCGCCTACACAGCGAATAACCGGTCGCACCTCGTCCAGGGGCAGCGTCTCTGCGCCATCCAGCACCAGGCGTAATGATGCGCCGTCGAGCAGTTCCATGGCGAGATAGCCGAACTTGCCGTCCCGGCCAAAGCGCATGAAATCGACAATATTCGGGTGATTGCTGGCTCGAAGTTGGGAGTAACCCAGGTTGAGCTTATTGAAAAGTTTGTTGTCGCGAACAACGCTTTCCGGAATGATCTGTATTGCGAGGCGTTGCTCGACACCAATTTCTTCGTAACTATCATCTGTCGCCGCGAAGATTTCGCCGAGTCGGCCATGCCCGATTCGATCAAGCGTACGATAGCGACCGGCTATCAAATGCCGATCGTCTTCAGACCTCTGCGCATCGTTTTCCAGTTTTGCTGTTGTCATTTCTGAATCACCGAATTTCTCTCCGAGTCTAGCACTACTGCGGTGAGCTGAAATGGTCAAAAAAGTCAGGCAATTGCGACAGCATTTGCGCTCTTCGACACAATTTCATTAACTCCCGGAGAGTTACAGGCGATATTTCCAGCGCAATGCCATTGAGGCATTCGCGACTACTTCGGAAAAAAATCGATCACCGTTCGTACTCGTGCGGAAAACGACGCATCTCAACGTGGGTTACAGCCCAGACCGTCTTTTCGATAGGACCGCGCGACCATTCCCGGGTGGGTTGATTGTACGGTGCGAACCGCGACGTCCGCCTCTTAGCTGAGTTAGCGGGCCGTTCTCGCTGGTGCCCACTTTGGTGCCCAAACCAGGGTCATCTACCGTCACCCAAGGTAACTAACCGGAGTCCGAATTCACGGCGTTACATGCTATTGGGTTACCTTGGGTCACGTTGGATCGCAAAATCTATTCACTGAAAATCCGCGTGTCGGTCGATAATTGCCGCGAGCAAAACCTTTGTTCGTTC
>CAYWBZ010000330.1:0-2507 GCA_964456535.1 uncultured Woeseiaceae bacterium
CCAGCAACTTCTCGATAACTTCTGTGTCCTTACCCACCACTTCCTTATCAACGGTTGCGTAGGGCTCCACCGTTGTTGCGATAGAAACTGCTTCGCGAAGCACACCCAGGAATCGCGGGGCGGCTACCAGTGCAAACCCGCGGCAACTGCCATCGTACAGCCCCTTTGCGATACGCTCTGCGATCTGCTTGGCGAATGCTATCGCAGCGGTTTTTTTGGGATCAGCCTTCTCGTGGCCCATTGTGTGCCGGCCTTTGCCGTAGCTGTCGAAGCTGCGGCCGCCGCTGTCGCTGATGAGTTGATCCGTTTTCTTTCTGGCCGTGTCATTGTAGAGCGAGAATAGTTCGCGCAACGGGCCACTCAGTGAATCGCGGGCATAAACGATAGCGCTCGATTCATCGGCTACTACTACCGCCCAATAGGGTGTGGCTGCGGATGAAGTCTGTGGTGTCATTGTGGACTCCCGAACACGATTTTCCTGTATGCAATATGAGATGCAACCGGGCCAAGGACAAGTCGTGAAGGTACGTATTGATGAGCGGCCGATGAGCACAGACTCTATAAGCATGGTTGCAATGTCGAGTGACTGAATCCAATGACTTATACGCTTCAGTTTTATGGTGCAACGGAGCGAGTGACCGGTTCTTTGTACGTGCTGCGAACAACAAACCATACGGTGATGCTCGAATGTGGCTTGATACAGGGTGGGCGCACTGACGAGGAGCACAACCGGGACCCGTTTCCGGTTGCAGTAGAGGACATCGATGCCGTCGTATTAAGCCATGCGCATATCGATCACTCCGGCCGGGTGCCGCTGCTGGTAAAGCGCGGATACAAAGGGCCGATCTACACACAGCACGCCAGCAAGGCGCTTTGTGAAATTATGCTGCCTGATTCCGGCTTTCTGAATGAGAAGGATGTCGAGTGGGATAACGTAAGACGGAAGAAGAGTGGTAATCCACTGCTGGAAGCTTTGTATACGCGTGCTGATGCAGAGAAAAGCCTGGCGCAGATTGAAGGCATTGACTACGAGCAGCCAACGGAAATATTGCCCGGACTCTCACTCACGTTCTACGACGCCGGGCATATTCTTGGCTCGTCAATCGTTGAACTGGCCTACACAGAAGACGGTAAGAAGCGAGTTCTGGCATTTAGCGGTGATCTCGGTTACCGCGATGCACCAATGATGGATCCGCCTGTACGACTCAAAAAAGCCGACGTTGTGATGCTGGAAAGCACCTACGGTGACCGTTTACATCGTTCCTTTGACGACACGATTAAGGAACTGACAGAGCTCTTTAACACAGCAAATCCAAGGCAGGGCAATATTCTTATTCCGGCGTTTACGGTCGGCCGATTGCAGGACCTGCTTTACCTGATGTTGAAAAACGAAAGGGAATGGAGCCTCGATAAATGGCGGATATTCGTCGACAGCCCAATGGGAATAGAGGCGACGACCGCCTATGCACATTACCGGGATCTTTACGGTGCCGATCTGTTCAGACCGGATTCTAACCTGCCCAATTTGCCGAACATCGCTATGACCCGTTCAGCCGAAGAGTCGATGACAATCAATACGATAGAGGCCGGCGCGATCGTCATCGCCGGTAGCGGAATGTGCAGCGGTGGACGTATTCTTCATCACCTGAAGAACAACATCTGGCGTCCCGAATGCCATCTGGTCATCGTTGGCTATCAAGCACTTGGCACGCTCGGCAGACGAATAGTCGATGGCGCTGAGAAAATCCGCTTGTGGGGCGAGTACTATCCAGTACGTGCACAAGTACATACTATCGGCGGACTGTCAGCGCACGCCGATCAGGCCGATCTCCTCGACTGGTATGGTGCCTTTGACGATCGCCCACCCGTCTACCTGGTGCACGGCGAAGAGCGCGCGCAAATACCGCTGGCCAAAAAACTGCACGCGAAATTCGATGCGCCTGTCACAATAGCCCGACATGGACAGAAGATCGACATTGGTTAGAGCGCAGGTGATGCAATGAAAGAAAAGGACCCGGAGGCTTCTCGCAGGATCGAAAACATCCTGCAAAGCCCTGCATACCTGAGAGCCGATCGAGATGTCGATTTTCTCAACGACAATGATGTGCGCGGGGCGCGCTTGCAGCTTGACTACCTGAAGACCGAACTCAATCTGCGACGTCACGGCATTGAGCAAACCATTGTCGTTTTTGGCAGCGCGCGCATACCGGACACGATGATCGCGAAGCAACGACTTGATGATCTTCGTGCTGCACACAATAAGACCCCGGACGATACGACATTAGCGGAAAAATTACGGATCGCCGAACGCACTTTGGCGAACAGTCACTACTATTCTGTCGCAAGGGATTTCGCAGCGCTGGTCGCAAATTCGGGTGAGGGGCCCGGCGACACGCGTGTCACAGTAATGACGGGCGGCGGACCGGGCATTATGGAAGGTGCAAATCGTGGTGCCTACGATGCTGGCTCCAAGAGCATTGGCTTGAATATCACGTTGCCACATGAGC
>CAYWBZ010000331.1:0-2482 GCA_964456535.1 uncultured Woeseiaceae bacterium
CCTTCAACGCGATGCACGTTGATTTCAAAGTCTGCCTTCTTGCCGGCGAGATCTTCTGCGTGATAATCCTTCGGGAATTTGACCTTGAATGCTGTCTCTTCACCAGCCTTGACGCCCAACAGACCTTTCTCGAAGTCTGGCAGCATCTGACCAGCGCCCAGCACGACCGGGTATTCCTTACCTTCGCCGCCGGGGAATACTTCACCCTTCAACTTACCGACGAAGTCGATCACGACGCGGTCACCATCAGCGCTCTTGCGAGCAACCTCTTCCCAACTGGCTTTTTGCTTGCGCAAGTTCGTCAGCATGTCATCGATGTCTTCGTCACCGATCGTGACGTCAGGCTTCTCGATCTTGATCTTCTCAAGATCCTTGAGTTTGATCTCCGGCATGATCTCAAATGTCGCCGTGAACGCAAAGGTCTTGCCATTGTCGTCCTCGGTCTCGATTTTGGGACCACCGGCTGGATTCAGCTTTTCCTGAGTAACAGCTTCTGTGTAGCTCTTTTGCAGAACCTCGCTCAGCACTTCCTCGCGGACCTGCTTGCCGTAACGCTGCCTGACCACCTTCGCCGGTACTTTGCCCGGGCGAAAGCCTTTGATCTTGGCCGTGCGACCAACCGTTTTCAGGCGTGAATCCACCTGTTCTTCAATAGGTGCGATAGGCAGCTCAACGCGTATACGGCGTTCCAGAGTACCTGTCGACTCGACAGTGACTTCCATTCTATTATTCTCTATAAATTAGTGACTTATGATTATTTTGGACTGGTGCGAAAGGAGAGACTCGAACTCTCACGGGTTACCCCACTGGCACCTAAAGCCAGCGCGTCTACCAATTCCGCCACTTTCGCATTTGAGGTGCGAACCTGATACCCGCACTATTTGTCCAGCCGGGCATTATACAGTGACAAAGTTCCCGAATGGAACCACTGCTGCTGCGCTTCGCGGTCTAAGGACCGCTCCTACAGGTCAGGACAGGAAACGGAAGCGATCTGCCAACTTCGCGTCCAGGCTGTGAATGCGGCCAGCGTGGACGGTCGCCAGTACGACGAAAATCATGAACCAGATGGCGTCGTGGTTCTGGCCCTCGAAAAATCCCTGCCCCTTGGTGAACCAGAAGCTGGCCAGCATGACGGCACCGGCTATTGACGCGTATCGTGTCGCCAGGCCAACGATGAGTCCGAGTCCGATGAGCAGTTCGCCCCAGGAGACCATGACGCCGAATAAGGCCTTATTGGGCAGCACCACCGACTCGAGAAAAGGCCGGATGAAACCATAGCTGCCCTCCAGCCTGCCGCTGACAAAGCCTTCCAAACCATCCGCAAAACCGCCGCGCTGGATCTTGCCGAAGCCGTGATACGCGAAAAATACGCCCGTATAGACGCGCAGCAGCGTTATCGGCCAGAGATGTGCGACTTTCTTGCGGGTGAATTCATTAAGGTTGGACATTGTGACCCCCCGGTCAATTCTTCATTGTCCCGATCATACAACGGATGTCAGAGATTCCCCATTCATCACTGGTTGGCTATTGGGCTCACGATGCTTAGTATTGGCACATGGCTAATGATGACAAGAATATTCCGGAGCACCACGGCATGAACGTCTCGGACTTGCGGCGCTCGGCAACGGGCTTCGTACTCGATCGTGAAGACCTTGCCGATGACCCTGTCGTGCAATTTGAGGACTGGTTTCGACACGCTTGCGAAACAGTGCCAATGGACCCGAACGCGGTATCGGTCTCGACGGTCGATAGCCAGAACCGGCCATCCAGTCGCACCGTTTTGCTAAAGTACTTTGACGAGGACGGTTTCGTTTTCTTCACTAACTTCGACAGTATGAAATCGAAACATATTGATGCCAACCCCAATGTTGCCATGCTGTTCTTCTGGTCCGATGCGGCGCGGCAGGTAAAGATCCGCGGCAAAGCAGAACGCATTCCAACAAAAGAAACATTGAAGTACTTCATGTCCCGACCACGCGGCAGCCAGATCGGTGCCTGGGTATCGGCGCAAAGCAGTGTTATCACTTCACGGTCGTTGCTGGAAAACAAGTTTCAGGAAATGAAAGCGAAGTTCAGCAACAAGGAGATCCCGCTGCCCTCATTCTGGGGTGGCTATCGAGTCGTTCCGGAGGAAGTCGAGTTCTGGCAAGGCCGTCGAAATCGACTGCACGACCGCTTTCAATACACAAAGCAGGACGACGGGAGTTGGGCAATAGAACGGCTTGCGCCTTGACGCTGACTTAGCGCCTTCGACGTCCTGCACGTCCCCGACGTCCTGGAACAACCGCTGGCGCCGGCTTGTCCGGCACCGGTGGCAATTCCGGCAACTCGGTTTGATCCACGAAGCCTTCTTTCACCAAGTCGCGCATAGCAGCATCTATCGCCGGATCGGTTTCGAACGGCTCGTATTTCGCCAGCCGGGTTTCTACCTCGGCACAGGCGCGTTCATAGAGCTCCATCGAACCACCCTCTTCCCAGGTTT
>CAYWBZ010000332.1:0-2480 GCA_964456535.1 uncultured Woeseiaceae bacterium
AGCGCGACGGCCGCCAGCAAAACCAGTACCTCTCCCGAGCGCAGCTCGCGACCGAAGCTTCTCAAAGCGAATACGAGTGCCTTCACCCAGCCACCCTTTCGTCGCTGACCAGCTTGCCAACGTCCAGTGACAGAATCCGGTCACAGCGCTTCGCGAGACCCTGATCGTGCGTAACGAGCACCAGCGTCGTGGATGAGCTGCGATTGAGTTCGAACATCAGCTGCATGATATTTTCGCCGGTCCGGCTATCGAGATTACCGGTCGGCTCATCCGCAAACAGGACGGCCGGCTCGGTCGCGAAAGCGCGCGCAATAGCGACTCGCTGCTTTTCGCCGCCTGACAACTGCGCCGGGTAATGACTCCAGCGCTCCTTAAGCCCCACCTTTTCGATAATTTCCCGCGCAACTTTGCGTGCATCGCTGTGTCCAGCCAGCTCAAGAGGCAACATGACGTTTTCCAGCGCATTCAGAGACGGCACCAAATGGAACGACTGGAAAACAAAACCGACGCTTTCCGCTCTGAGTTGTGCACGACCGTCTTCATCAAGCAAAGAAAGATTCGCGCCCTTCAAAACGACATGCCCGTCGGTTGGCAGATCCAGCCCGGCCAACAACGCCAGCAGCGTCGACTTGCCGGCACCCGAAGGTCCAACGACCGCGACTGACTCGCCCGCAAGAATCGCGAAACTGACACCTGAAAGAATGGTCAGAGGCCCTTCGGGGCTGCTAACCTGCTTACCTAACTCGTGAGCCTCAAGAACCTTCATGCGAATATTTGTTTCCTTTTTGTTTCTACTGTTAACCGCCACTGCGGCAAGCACTGAATCGCCAACAATTGTCATTTTTGGCGATAGCCTGAGTGCTGGCTATGGTATTGAAGTTGACCAGTCCTGGGCCGCTTTGTTGCAAGCCCGACTCAAAGAGCAAGGGTACGAACATCAGGTCGTGAACGCCAGCATCAGTGGTGAAACAACCGAGGGTGGCGCGACTCGAATTGATGTGGCTCTGCAGGACTTTTCGCCAGATCTGATCATTCTTGAGCTGGGCGGCAATGATGGGCTGCGTGGCTTTCCAGCAGCGCGTATCAAAGCCAATCTGGAAAAAATCGTGACCCGCGCGAAAGCGACGGGTGCGGCGGTGGTGTTACTGGGTATCCGCATTCCGAGCAACTACGGACCGCGCTATTCGTCCGAGTTTGAGGGTGTATTTCGCCAGGTTTCGGCGAACCTGGATGTCGAATGGATCGAGTTTTTCATGGAAGGCATCGCGATGAATGATGACCTGCTACAGGATGATCGTATTCACCCAAATGAAGCGGCTCAGCCCATTCTGCTTGATAACGCCTGGCCAATAATTAGCGCTACACTAGTCAATCGACCGCAACAAATACAAGAGTAACGAGGGTTTCATTTTGGAAAAAGTCTGGCTAAAGTCCTACCCACCCGGAATGCCGGAAGAGGTACCGGACCCGCCGTTTCGTTCTGTTCGGGATCTTTTTGAGCAGGCGTTCGAGAAGTACCCGAATAATGCTGCCTACACCAACATGGGCAGAACCCTGACGTATGCTGAACTCGACCGCATGTCGATGCGATTCGCGTGCTACCTGCAAAACACACTCGGACTCACGCGTGGCGAACGAGTTGCGATCATGCTGCCGAACATCTTGCAGTACCCGGTTGCCATGTGCGGTATTTTTCGCGCCGGACTGGTCGTCGTTAACGTCAATCCACTTTATACGGCGAGAGAGCTTCTGCATCAGCTTAAAGACTCCGGTACCAAGTGCGTCATTATTCTTGAAAATTTTGCGCACATACTCGAGGACGTCATTGCCGAAACCGGTGTAGAACACGTTGTCGTAACCGGCATCGGCGATCTGCTAAGTTGGCCGAAGAGCACACTGACCAACTTCGTGCTGCGCTACGTCAAGAAGGCAGTGCCAGCATACAAATTTTCTAACAGCATTACGTTTCGGCAGGCTTTAGCGGCCGGCACCAGTCAGGCGCTCAATGAAGTTGATATTGGGTACGCCGATATTGCTTATCTGCAATACACGGGTGGTACTACCGGGGTGTCGAAGGGCGCCATGCTGAGCCACCGCAACATGGTCTATAACGTGCAGCAAACGATCAGCTGGCAGGCCGATGCGTATGAGGGCGTCGAGCAGATCATCATAATCACTGCACTGCCGCTGTATCACATATTTTCCCTGCAGGGGAATTGCCTGACAGGCATGGCGCAAGGCGGTGAAAACATACTGATAACAAACCCGCGTGACTTTGAGGGTTTCGCCAAGGAAATCGCGAAATTCAAGTTCAACATGTTCACAGCGGTGAACACCATGTTCGCCGCGCTCATGGACACACCGAGTTTTTCTGCGGTCGACTTCAGCAACTTGCGCGTTTGCATCGGTGGTGGAATGGCTGTGCAGCCCGCGATCGCGAAAGAGTGGAAAGAGAAGACCGGAAATACGATTCTGCAGGG
>CAYWBZ010000333.1:0-2476 GCA_964456535.1 uncultured Woeseiaceae bacterium
TTTTTTCTGCGCTTTCTTGAGGTCGTCAAGATCCCGGCGCTCAAGCATTTCACAGTCATCGCGGACCATTTGTGCAATATCGACGGGATAGTGCCGACAATCCTCCGGACGATCGTAGTAAATATCACAGGTGAATTTGCTTTCGTTGGGCGAATGTCTCAGCCACGGACAACGCGCAAAATATTCGCCCGTTTCCGGATCGATCCAGACTTTCCCGTTTTGCACGTAACGAGCAATCTCCGGCCTGTGCATCTCCCACCAATCGATCTCATCACGAGAGGCCGACAGACCACCGTTACCCGCGGTTTCGCAGCACTTACCGCATGAATTGCAGTTTTTCATAGTAGCAATGATATAGGGAAAACACGGTGTCGTTTCAAACACTCGTAATCTACGCGCATCTCCGATATCTTCACGCAATCGAAGCACTGATACGTGGAGAGTTATGGCTATTTCGGATCATGTAAATATCGATCAGTTCATGACAGGGCTTGTACGGCGAAACCCTGGCGAGACAGAGTTTCATCAAGCTGTTTTTGAGGTCGCATCGAATGTATTCGACTTCATCCGTGACAAGGAGATCTACCACGAGATGCAGATCCTGCGTCGTATCGCAGAGCCGGATCGAATCATCTCATTCCGGGTATGTTGGACAGACCGCGACGGAAACATCCGGGTTAATCGCGGTTATCGCGTGCAGAACAGCAACGCGATTGGGCCGTACAAAGGTGGCCTTCGATTTGCCCCGACCGTTAACCAGAGCGTATTGAAGTTTCTGGCCTTCGAGCAGACGTTCAAGAATAGTCTGACCGGATTGCCACTCGGTGGTGGCAAGGGCGGTTCTGACTTCAACCCTAAAGGGAAAACCGATAACGAAATAATGTATTTCTGCCAGTCATTTATGACCGAGCTGTACCGGCATATCGGCGACGACATAGATGTGCCCGCAGGTGATATCGGCGTTGGTGCCCGCGAGATTGGCTATTTGTTTGGCCAGTACAAACGACTGTCGAATCGCTTTTCTGGGGTGTTGACCGGCAAGGGTCTGGAGTTCGGCGGCAGCCCGATTCGCAAAGAGGCGACCGGATACGGCGTGGTCTACATGATGCAAGACATGCTGGCCCGCTGTAATGAGAGTATCGAAGGCAAGACCTGCCTGGTCTCGGGGTCAGGTAACGTGTCTACCTATACGGTAGAAAAACTTATCGATCTCGGTGGCAATGTTGTAACCATGTCCGACTCATCGGGTTTCATCTACGACAAAGACGGCATCGACGCCAGCAAACTTGAATATATTATCGATCTCAAAACCAATCGACGTGGCAGGATATCCGAGTACGCCGATGAATACGGTGTTCCGTTTTACGAGAGTGAGCGCCCGTGGCGTATTCCCGGAGACCTCGTATTCCCATGTGCAACACAAAATGAATTGAGCGAGGCGGAGGCAGAAACCCTGATCAAGAACGGCTGCATGGCCATCGCCGAAGGGGCGAACATGCCAGTCGAACAGGAAGGCGTGCAGAAATTTATTGACGCAGACATATTGTTCGCACCCAGTAAAGCTGCTAATGCAGGAGGCGTCGCAATTTCCGGGCTCGAGATGACCCAGAACAGCATGCGCAGAACCTGGGCCAAGGAAGAAGTGCACGAGTCACTGCGAAAGATCATGCATAACATTCACGAACAATGCGTTGAGTATGGAACGCAACCTGGTAGTGATCGCATCGATTACGTTAAAGGCGCCAACATCGCCGGTTTCCTGAAGGTCGCAAACGCATTGGTCGCCTACGGCGTAGTGTGAGTTCGATATGCCAGAAGTAGAAAGAACGTACTACGAAGATAGCTACAAAAAAGAACTGCCGGCGTTGGTCACGTCGGTGAACGGCGAGTGGGTCGAACTCGACGCAACGATTTTCTATCCTCTGGGTGGTGGCCAACCCGGCGATACGGGTGTACTGACCGGCCCTGATGGAAATACTCACAAAGTGCTGGACACGCGGAAAGGCGATTCATTCGAGCAAATAAAACACCAGCTCGACACCGATGAGCACGGGTTGCAGCCCGGTGACTCGGTAGACATCGCGATCGACTGGGAACGGCGCTACAGACACATGCGCATGCACACTTGCATGCATTTGCTTGGCTCGCTCATTCCCGTTCCGGTGACGGGCGGATCGGTCGGTACCGACAAGAGCCGGCTGGATTTTGATCTCGGCGAGCACACGCTCGACAAAGAGGATCTAACAACACGCATCAACGCGCTTGTCACGGAGGCGCATCCCATCGTCTTCGGCACGATTACCGAAGCCGAACTGGACGAGCGCCCGGAACTCGTACGGACGATGTCCGTGCAACCACCAAGAGGGGTGGGTGACATCCGCACTGTTCGCATCGAAGACGTCGACTATCAACCCTGCGGCGGCACGCATGTGAACAACTCAAGTGAAGTCGGTGTCGTGCGGATTAGCAAGATCGA
>CAYWBZ010000334.1:0-2466 GCA_964456535.1 uncultured Woeseiaceae bacterium
GTTGCTTATCTACAAATGCTCCTGAGCGGCCAGTTCGATCACATCAAGCTCGTCAAAATCGGCTTCGACGGCATGGGCGAGTTATTGCCACTGGTTGCGATCGTTTTGCTGGCTCTCGCGCTGGGACAAAGTCTGGGTGCTCTGGGCACGGGTACTTATATTGCAAACATCGTCGGCGGTAATTTGCCGGACTTCCTGATTCCCGCGATGCTGTTCCTCGCGGGCGCGCTGATCTCGTTCTCAACAGGTACTTCCTGGGGAACATTCGCGATCCTGATTCCGCTGGGCATGCCGCTGGCGATTTCGCTGGATCTGCCACCGTCGCTATTGCTCGGCGCGATACTGGGCGGCGGTGTGTTCGGTGATCATTGCTCACCGATCTCGGATACTACTGCCGTGTCTGCCATTGCCTCGGGCTGCGACTTGCTCGAGCATGTTCGGACGCAATTACCTTATGCCGTGGTAGGCGGGTTCATCGCCTTGTTGATGTATATTGTTGCAGGCATTGTCTTGTTATGAATAATTTTCGACAAAGCGTTGTCGCCGCTTTTCTAATGTTCGTCGTCGTCGGTTGCGCCTCGCAGCCAGGAATATCTTCGAGAGAAATTGATTCACTCGTCACCAACGCGATGCAGGAATTCTCGGTACCGGGCGTCGCCGTTGGCGTTGTAAAAGACGGCATCGTTGTGCATGCGTCGGGCTACGGTGTGCGCGAGCTGGGCCTGACCGATCGGGTTGACCCGCGAACGATGTTCCGAATTGCATCAACGACCAAGGCGATAACGACGGCGTCGCTGGCCATACTTGTCGACGAAGGCAAATTGAGCTGGGACGATAAGGTTGTCGACTATATTCCGGAATTCGCTTTGTATGATCCGTGGGTCACGGCGGAATTCACGGTGGCAGATCTGCTGACGCACCGCAGCGGGCTGGAGGGTGGCGCCGGTGACCTGATGCTGTGGCCGAAGCCCAACAAATTCACGCGTGCGGACCTTATTAATGGCCTGAGCTATTTCAAGCCCGAGAGTGCTTTTAGAACCGAATACGCGTACGACAACCTGCTCTACATCGTCGCGGGCGAACTCGTCCCCGCAGTGACCGGCATGTCGTGGTCGGATTTCGTCGACCAGAATATTTTCGGCAAGATCGGTACCAGTCGTTGTTTCGCCGGGCAAATTCCAGCGCAGGAAATGCAGAATCTCGCTGCGCCGCACGCCATCATCGACGACGAATTGCAGGTTGTTGAGCGTAATCGAACACGTGCAGAAGTTGATGTGGCAGCGGCTGCTGGTGGTGTGCGCTGCAGCCTCGACGACATGCTCAAGTGGACGCAGTTACAACTCGCTCGTGGTGAATTGCCGGACGGGTCACGCGTATTTAGCGCGGAGCAGAGCCGCATCATGTGGAGTCCGCACACGATTCAGAGCGTTAGTGCAGAAGAGTATGAGCGCGATCGCACGCACTTTAAGGCGTATGCGCTCGGTTGGCGTCTCGCCGATGTCGAGGGTTACAAACAGGTTGTACATACGGGCAGTTACACGGGTTTTCGGTCCTATGTCATTCTCGTACCTGAGCTGGACCTGGGCGTGGTGATCATGCTCAACGCTTCCGCGAACGCGGCGCGCGGTGCAATCGCACAGGGTATCGTCAAGCCCTACCTCGGTGTTCACGACGTTGACTGGATCGAGTACTTCAGTCGAGAAGATGAACCGGCAGTCGATGCGGTGCTCGAAGAGGAACCCGAGGAGATCGATTTCAGGAACGGCAGCGTCGATGCTTCGTTGGCTACCTATGTCGGCGTGTACAGGGATCCCTGGTTCGGTGATGTGTCGATAGAAATCATCGATGGTGATTTGTGGTTTGTGTCCGAAAAGTCGCCGAAGATGAAAGGACAACTCTGGCCGTATGAAGGTCATACCTTCTACGCATATTGGGCGGACCAGACACTCGAGGCGGATGCCTTTGTCACATTCGAAATCGATGCGACCGGTAATAGCCTGCGTATGGACGTAGAGCAAGTTTCCGAAGAGGCCGATTGGGATTTCACCGATCTTGATTTGTCGCGAGTTACGGAAGAGTAAACGTGTATCGCAAAACAATCGCATTCGTCGATCTTCACGCTATTCGCGAAAACTATTCTCTGGCCTGCAAACTCGCACCCGACTCGAAGAACATCGCTGTTATTAAAGCGGATGCCTACGGCCATGGCATGTTGCGCGTCGCGGAGGCGTTGCAAGATGTTGTGCCGGCTTTTGCAGTTGCGATTCTCGATGAGGCACTAGAGCTGCGCGCCGCTGGAATTTCGCTGCCGATACTTGTGCTTGAAGGGGTTAACGATGTGCAGGCCTGTGACGTGGCTGCTGCAAACGAGCTTTCGCTGGTCGTTCACAATCAGGAGCAAGTGTCGCAGCTTCTTAAAGCGAGTTCGCCTGGCGACGTACCTTTGTGGCTCAAGGTCGATACCGG
>CAYWBZ010000335.1:0-2464 GCA_964456535.1 uncultured Woeseiaceae bacterium
TCAGGTCAGTCTGTAACATGCCGACGTGGTGCCAATTGACTCTTTTGACTTTGCCAACTTCGGCAATGTCCACATCGAAGTGAGCAATGTTTTTTGCCCGGGGGCTGAATTGCGCAGGACTACCCGCGACGCGATCATCGAAACGTGCACCGATCGCGATCAGGAAGTCGCAGTCCTCTACGGCGTAGTTGGCTGACGCAACGCCATGCATGCCGAGCATGTGCAAGGCTAGCGGATGCTGGGTATCGCTGGCACCCAAGGCCATCAAAGTCGTCGTGACAGGTATGCCGTACTCGTTCGCAAATCGCCGCATCGCCTTGGCGGCATTCGCATTGATGACGCCACCACCGGCGTATATCAGTGGCCGCTCAGACTCCGACAGCATCGTGTAAAAGCGCTCACACGCGTCGTCGCTAAGGCGATTCTCGGTGACGGCTTTGAGACGGCGCCGGTAACCCTGCAAAGGCAAGACGCCCTGGCCTTTAAATGCGCCTTCCCAATTCTGTACGTCCTTCGGAATGTCTACGACGACAGGCCCAGGACGCCCGGTGCGCGCAAGATCGAAAGCGCTGCGTACGGTTTCTTCCAGTTGATCGGGATCGGTGACGAGAAATACGTGTTTTGCGACGGCGCCCATTATTGCGGCCACTGGCGCCTCCTGAAAGGCATCCGTACCGATCGCGGCCCTTGGAACCTGGCCGCAGATCACGACCAGCGGTACGGAGTCGGCCATACTGTCGCGCACAGGTGTAACCGTATTCGTCGCGCCCGGCCCTGAAGTCACCACGACAACGCCGACTTTGCCACTCGCCCGTGCATAGCCAGCAGCCATGAAACCGGCACCCTGCTCATTGGCGGGAACGATCAGCGGCATTGCAGACGAGCCGTCAGCTCGTTTGTGATCGTGGTTATAACGAAACACCGCATCGTAGATCGGCAATATGGCGCCGCCGCTGTAGCCGAAGACCGTATCAACGCCCTCATCAGCCAGGACCTGGACGACTGTATCGGCCCCGGACATCGCTTTACCGCACAGTGGGTGTGACTCTAGTATTGCTGTGTTCGACTGCTCATTCATTGTCTTGCCATCTTGCGCATAAGTTACGGATTTTTCGCGAGTGTTTACTAATTTTTATGGCATTGCAATACTCGAACTTCTGCGCGACCATCCGCGGTGGTCAGGGGTCAAGATGCAGGCAAATTAGTTTCATCCGTAATTCATTTTTCAAGGCAGGTTCGAACGCTCATGCGACACGCAATATCAGTCCTTTTGCAGAACGAGGTCGGTGCACTAACACGCATGACCGGTATGTTTTCCTCGCGTGGCTACAACATCGAATCACTCAATGTGGCACCCACTTACGACCCCCGTGTATCACGCGTGACGTTGGTCATCTCAGGCTCTGATGCAGCTATCGCTCAACTAAATGCGCAACTGGCGAAGCTGGTCGATGTCGTCAATATTCACGATATGACGCTTGGTGAGCATTTCGAACGTGAACTCGCGATCATAAAGATCAAGCTGGGTAACGGCGGACTCATGCGAGTCATGTCACTGGTGAAGCAGTTTGGCGCTGAAATACTTGACGAAGAGCCGATCAGTTGCACCTTGCAGCTTACAGGCAGGGTGAAGGAGATCGACGCGTTCGTTGCTGAGGCCGCCGATATCGGTGAAATTTCCGCGGTCGCTCGCAGTGGCACAGTCGCAGTTTCAAAAGGCGAAGTTACGCTGTCATCGTTTGATCGTCAGCACCTTCTTGTTGGCTAGCCGTGTCCGAGCTGTTGCTTTCCAATTATCACCGCCTGGTCGTCAAGGTCGGTTCGTCATTGTTGGTGGACGATGCCGGGCAGCTGAATCGGGCCTGGCTGGAAAGTCTTGCCGACGATGTTGCTGAGCTCGCAAAAGCAGGCCATGAAGTACTGATCGTTTCATCAGGTGCCATCGCCATCGGTAGCTCGGTTCTCGGAATTAATAAACTGCGTGCACGACTTGAGGATTTGCAAGCTGCGGCCGCGGCCGGCCAAGTGCAATTGGTGCACGCCTACCAGGAATGCCTGGGACGCGATAAAATAGCCGCCGCTCAAGTCTTGCTGACACCGGATGATACGGAAAACAGGCGCCGCTTCCTGAATGCCAGACGAACGCTGGAAAAGCTGCTGGAAAGATCGGTCATTCCGATTATTAATGAAAACGACACTGTTGCGACGGAGGAAATTCGTTACGGCGATAACGATCGACTCGCAGCACGAATTGCACAACTCGTCATGGCGGACGCATTGATATTGTTGTCCGATGTCGACGGCTTCTACACGTCCGATCCGGGTTTCAGCAAAGACGCTGAACACATCCCTCTGGTAACGAGCATTAACACAGAAACTCTGGCAATGGCCGGTGAGACCCGGTCTGATGTTGGCACGGGTGGGATGGCGACCAAGGTACAGGCGGCAAGTATTGCAATGCACG
>CAYWBZ010000336.1:0-2428 GCA_964456535.1 uncultured Woeseiaceae bacterium
GTTTTGCGGAAACAGCGCTTCACACCAACGATCGCGGCTTTGGCGTTCAAGGTATCGAAGATCGTTTCGATCATCAGGAAATCGACGCCGCCTTCGATGAGTGCGATGGCCGCAACTTCGTAGGTGTCTGCAAGGTCGTCGAACTTGATATTGCGAAAGCCCGGATCATTAACGTCGGGCGAGATGGACGCGGTGCGATTCGTCGGGCCAAGAATGCCCGCTACGTAACGCGGACTGCCTGCTTTGGCTGCGTAGGTGTCCGCGCACTCGCGCGCAAGCCTTGCGGCAGCGGTATTCAGTTCGGCAACCAATTCTTCCATGCCGTAGTCGGCCATCGACGGTGCATTTGAATTGAATGTGTTGGTCTCGATGATGTCGGCACCGGCATCGAGGAAACGATTGTGTATGTCGCGAATCACATTGGGGCGCGTGATCGACAGCAGGTCATTATTGCCTTTGAGATCACGTTTCCAATCGGCGAATCGTTCACCGCGATAATCGTCTTCGGTCAAGCCGAAGCCCTGGATCATCGTTCCCATTGCGCCATCAAGCAGCAGGATGCGCTCGTCAAGCGCGCGCATCATCGAAGCAATTCTTTCGTTACGTTCCATCTCTACAACCTCACGCTGCGGCTTGTCCGGAACGCACGCCCATCGCATGACAAATCGCGTAAGTGAGTTCGGAACGGTTCAGCGTGTAAAAGTGAAAATCTTCAATACCTTCAGATTCGAGGCGGCGAACCTGTTCAATCGCGACACTTGCAGCGATCATCTGCCGGGTTTCGGCATCGTCATCCAGTCCATCGAAACGATGTCGCAAGGCGTCGGGGATCGCCGCGCCGCACATTTTGGCGAAGCGCTCCATTTGCGGGAACCGGGTAATCGGCAAGATGCCGGGAACCAGAGCCGACTCGATACCCGCCTGGCCGCAACGATCGCGGAAACGCAGGAATACGTCGGTATCGAAAAAGAACTGTGTGATCGCACGAGTCGCACCGGCGTCGAGCTTGCGTTTGAGGTTATCGAGATCGAAGTCAGCATCCGGTGCCTCTGGATGTACTTCGGGATAAGCGGCCACTGAGATATCGAAGTCGGCAACTTTCTGCAAACCGTCAACGAGGTCGGACGCATATGCGTAGCCATCAGGATGCGGTACATAACACTCGGCGTCTTTGGGTGCGTCGCCACGTAATGCGACGAGGTGGCGCACTCCCATGTCCCAGTACTCACGCGCGATGTCATCAATCTCACCGCGGGTTGCGTCGATGCAGGTTAGGTGCGGTGCCGGCGTCAGTTGCGTCTCTTTGATGATGCGTTCTACGGCGTTGTGAGTGCGCTCTCGAGTCGAGCCATCCGCACCGTATGTCACTGACACAAAGCTTGGAGCAAGCTCTGCGAGTCTCTCAATGGACTGCCATAAGGTGGCCTCCATCGCTTCAGTATTCGGCGGAAAAAACTCAAAGGAAACAGAGGGAGATTTCTTCGTATTCATATTAGTAACTTCTACTCAAGCCGCGACAGGCGCGCGTTCTGTTCGATCGGCGATCGTCGCAACAGCGAGTAACCAATCAGGATTGTTAGCAGGAATGGGTCGTGGTGCGGATAGACGGAGACTCGCAGCCGCCGCCCATGCAGCGAATCGAGACCGCAATGCGGCGATGTCGGAATCACCAACGGACGTCAGTACCAGCACGCGGCCATCGTCGTTCAGGAGGCGCTTCGCTTCGGCGAACACAGCAGCAGGATCTTGCGCATCGCTCAACACGTCATCGAGAATGATAGTGTCGAACTCCTTGTCATCGAACGGAAGAGAAACCATGTCGCCCTGCCGGAGCGATGTATTCGGTGTTCCCGCCAGCAATAACTCGGCACGTGCCAGGCGGCGAGCATCCGAATCGATATCAACACCGACCGCTCGATGTGCGCGCGATGCCAATAACTTCAATATGCGGCCCTGGCCGCAGCCTATGTCGAGCAGATCACCCAACGGGCGAGCAACGGTCAGTTCAACCAACCCTTTGTATAACAACCTGTCGCCCTCCGAGACCGGAGCGGCGACCACGTCGTTGTCAGCACGAATATCACGTAGCTTCTTGATGTCTTTTTGAAACTGCGGCTCATCATCTGGTAGCAAGGCGAGCAGCCGACGGCGTATTGCTGAATCCTCGCCCGAATTTTGAACACGGTAGTAAACGAAGTGGCCATCCTTGAAGCGTTCGAGCAGGTTCACTGCGCATAATTGTTTTACGTGTTGGGAGATCCGCGGCTGGCTCTGGCCTGTGACTTTAGTCAGTTCGGAGACACTGCATTCGGCTACGCCACACAGGGCTACCAGCCTCGTCCGAACCGGGTCGGCGAGGGCTTTGAATTGCTGTAGCAGATTGTCTGTTGATGGATTCATATAAGAATATAAGGATTCTTTTATGTTA
>CAYWBZ010000337.1:0-2419 GCA_964456535.1 uncultured Woeseiaceae bacterium
GATCTGGACGATATTTTGCCCGGCATCATGGAGTCCTGTGAGCGGGTCTATTACACGATGGGTATGTATGCAGAGTTCGATACACGTATGGCGGAGTGGGTCAATTCGCTGCGTGCAAAGCTCAATCGCGGTGTACATACGCCGCAGGAGTTTGTTGCGCTTGATCACCTGCTACACGATATGCGCTTGTATAAGAGCCGCGGCGAAATATCCGCGATGCGCAAGTCGGCTAAGGTCGCGGTTGAAGCGCACAAACGAGCGATGCGGCTCACGGAGCCCGGTCTGTTTGAGTACGAGGTTGAGGCGGAGTTTCGACATGAGTTTCGGCGCAACGACGCCTGGGTTTCCTACAGCCCGATCGTTGCCGGTGGAAAAAACGCCTGCATATTGCACTACGTCGAAAACAACGTTGAACTGAAGGACGGTGAACTGCTGTTGATCGATGCTGGCTGTGAACTGGACTACTACGCATCGGATATCACCAGAACGTTTCCAGTGAACGGGCGCTTCAGCCCGGAGCAACGTGCGGTGTATGAGATCGTTCTCGAAGCGCAACACGCGGCGATCGAGAAAACTCTGGTCGGTAATCACTGGAATGAGCCACACGATGCCGCGGTCAAAGTCATTACCAAGGGCCTGAAAAAGCTTGGGCTCCTGGAAGGATCGTTGCCAAAGTTGATTAAAGACGGCGCATATCAACCCTTTTACATGCATCGCACTGGCCACTGGATAGGGATGGACGTGCACGACGTCGGTGACTACAAGGTTGGCGACGAGTGGCGCATGCTCGAAACAGGAATGGTCACGACCGTGGAGCCCGGAATTTATATTGGCAACAGCCGCAAGATTCCGAAAGCGTTTCGAAATATCGGCATTCGAATTGAGGATGACGTTGCGGTTACCAACAAAGGGCCGGACGTACTCAGCAAGGGCCTCGTCACAGACCCCGATGACATCGAGTCCTTGATGAGCAGCTCAGCCGCCTAGGAAATGAATCACAAGAAGGGCAACTACGACATCGTCATCGCTGGCGGTGGCATGATCGGAACAAGCCTCGCACTCGCTTTGGCGCCGCTCGGCTTGCGCGTCGCGGTCGTCGAGGCAATCGCTCGCAGGGACGATCAGCAACCCAGTTTCGATGATCGGTCAACGGCCTTGTCCCGAAGTACACAACGAATGTTCGAGGCGATGGGACTTTGGGACGACGTTGTTGCTGCATCCACGCCGATAGCCAGTATTCATGTTTCCGACAAAGGTCGTTTCGGCTTTTCGCACATCAATGCCGAAGAGCAAGGTGTAGAAGCGCTCGGATATGTCGTTATCAATCGCGTACTCGGCGAGGTCCTGCAGTCAACTCTCAGTGCTGCCAAGAATATTGATGTGTATTGCCCGGCTCGCATCGAAAGTATTGAGCTTGGGCCGGAGCAAGCCTCTGCGACTCTAAGTTCAGACGATGGCGATCAAACACTGACAAGCAGGTTACTGGTTGCAGCGGATGGTGCGAATTCTGCCGTTCGGGAGATGATGGGTATCTCGGCACAGCAGCGTAAATATGGGCAGCGTGCAGTTATCGGTAATCTTCTGCCGGAAAAGAGCCTGCAGCACCGCGCGTTCGAGCGATTTACGCCGCAAGGTCCGTTGGCGATTCTGCCAATTGCTGATGACCGTGCGGGATTTGTCTGGACAGTTGATGAGCACGATGCTGATCGTGTCATGGCGCTCGATGACGATGATTTTCTGGCCGAGATTCAGGAAGAGTTCGGTTATCGTCTTGGAAGGTTTTCACGCGTGGGTACAAGAGCATCGTATCCCTTGATTCTGAGCAAAGCAGTTCGGTTGACGGCAACGCGAAGTGTGTTGATCGGGAACTCCGCACATGGTCTGCACCCGGTTTCCGCACAAGGATTCAATCTGGGTATGCGGGACGTTGCAGCACTCTGCGACTGCATTGCCGATGCCACCCAAAAGGGCTCTGACCCCGGTGATGCGCAGTTGCTTGAGCGTTACGCGGAGTGGCGGCGTTCGGATCAGAAGAAGCTCGTACATTTCACCGACAATCTCGTGCGCCTGTTCGGCAGTTCTCGTCCCGGATTACGAACCTTACGAAACATTGGCATGATCGGATTCGACCTGATTCCCGGTGTTCGTCCAATGTTCGCGAAGCACACGATGGGGCTGGCGGGTGAATTACCGCGTCTGTCTCGCGGTGTGCCCATTCGATGAGAAGTCAGTTCAGCATTGTCATCGTCGGCGCGGGTATTACCGGCCTGACGCTTGCCGCGTTGCTGGCCAAAGGGCGTCATGGCGATACATTGGAGATCACCGTAATTGATGCTGCAAAGCGGCCACAATTTTCGCCGGAAGACGACGTTTCACTTCGCGTGTCCGCAATCGCAAACGGGTCGGCCGACCTGCTGGA
>CAYWBZ010000338.1:0-2417 GCA_964456535.1 uncultured Woeseiaceae bacterium
GAGTGGTCACCACCGCGCCCTTTGGCGATGTCGTGAAACAGTCCACTCAGATAAGCGATCTCCGGTTTCTCCAGTGATTGCATGACTTCGCTGCAATGCGGGAACTCGTCATCAAATCTTTGCAAAGCAAAGCGCCGCAGATTGTTAACGACAAACAGTGTGTGTTCATCGACTGTGTAAGCGTGAAACAGGTCGTACTGCATGCGTCCGACGATGCGCCCGAACGCAGGGATATAGAGACCAAGGACGCCGTACAGGTTCATGCGGCGCAGCTCGTGCGTAACGCCTTTAGGCGCACGCAAAATACTCAGGAAGAGCCGGTGATTGCGGGGGCTCTGTCGAAACTCATCATTGATCAGATGCAGGTGGCGTTTGATCGAGCCGACGGTATAAGCGCTTACGCCACGGAATTCCGGATTGTCTTGCAGCAGGAGAAATAACTCGAGCATGGCCGAAGGGTCGCGTTCGAAGACCTGTTCATCGACAGTTTGCAGGAAACCGTTTTTGACCTCAAAACGCTCATTTAGTGGCTCCGCTGGCGCATTCGGGTCCATCAGGATGGCTTCTTCGAATTGCTGCAACAGCATTTCGTTGAGGCGGCTTAGCTCCATCACTGTGCGGTAGTAGCGCTGCATCATTTGCTCGACCGCGAGCGTGTAGCTGGCGTCTTCGTAACCGAGCATCTCAGCAAGTCGCGTTTGATGGTCGAATAGCAGGCGGTCCTCGCGGCGGCCAGTCAGGACATGCAGCGCAAAGCGTATGCGCCATAGAAAGTGCTCGCCGTCCTCAAGTCGCTGCAACTGACCCGGAGTCAGGAATTTATGATCGACGAGCTCCGCTAATGTTGCAGCCCCGAAATGCCGTTTCGCGACCCAGCCGATCATCTGGATATCACGCAGCCCGCCCGGACTGCCTTTGACATTGGGCTCGAGGTTATAAGCGGTATCGTGATAGCGATGGTGCCGGCTGATCTGCTCCTTGCGCTTTTCCTCGAAAAAAGTCCCAGATGGCCACATTTGATCGGGCTCTATCAAAGCCTCCATCTCGTGAAACAGGACTTCGGGCCCGACCAGTAACCGCGATTCCATCAGTGTCGTTGCGATGGTGAGATCGGCACTGGCCTCGGCCGAGCATTCCGCGACGGTGCGTACGCTGTGGCCGATTTCGAGCCCGACATCCCAAAGACAGGTTACGAAGCTCGATAATGCTTCCTCGCAGTGGTCGCTGATCGATTCCGGCAACAGGATCATCACATCGACATCTGATCCGGGATGTAATTCGCCACGACCGTAACCACCGACAGCGATCAAAGCGGCATCGCAGTCCTTGACGTGGTCGTTCCAGAGCTCTATCAGCAGCTCGTCAATTTGCTCCGCGCGGGCATGGACAAGCGCAACAACCGACTCGCCCGCCTCAAATCGTGCTTTAAGGTCGTCGCCAGCCTTGGCCAGCGCATCGCGGATTGGTCCATAAGTCATTGTATTTAAATGGTTATTCGCTTCTCGAGTCAACGCCCAGTGTCAGCACCTCGAATCCATCTTTGGTGACCAGGCAGGTGTGCTCCCATTGCGCCGAGAGACTGTGATCCTTGGTCACAACCGTCCAGCCATCAGGCAGCAACCGGACATTGGCTTTGCCGGCATTCACCATCGGCTCAACGGTTAAGGTCATGCCTTCGCGCAGTTCAAGGCCAGTGTCCCGCTTGCCGTAATGTAAGACCTGTGGATCTTCATGAAAAACCTCTCCGATACCGTGTCCACAATACTCCCGAACCACGGAAAAACGGTTTTTCTCGACGTTTTGCTGCACAGCAGCGCCGATGTCCCCGAGACGCTTGCCGGGCGCCAGCTCTTCGATACCCAGCCACATGCTCTCAAAAGCAACATCGGAGAGCCGCTTGGCCTGAATATTGGGCTTGCCGGCGAAGAACATACGGCTCGTATCGCCGTGAAATCCGTCTTTAATGACCGTAATGTCAATATTAATGGCGTCACCGTTCTTGAGCGTCTTGTCGCCCGGAATCCCGTGACACACCACGTGATTCACAGATGTACAGATGGATTTCGGGAAGCCGCGATAATTGAGCGGGGCGGGGATAGCGCCCTGGACGTCAGTGATGTATTCGTGGCACAGACGATCGAGCTCACCCGTCGTAATACCGGGTTTAACATAATCTCCTACCATATCAAGGACATCTGCAGCGAGCCGGCCGGCGACTCGCATTTTATCTTGTTGTTCGGGTGTTTTAATGGTTACTGACATACGGTTTTATTATTCGTTGTTGGGCGCGGCCGGCTATGGTATAAAGCGCGCCCCTCAGTAGCAAATTGTTGTTATTAGAGGGGCAAATACTTCACACTAATAACATCACTGCAGGTATCTCCGGCAATCCGGAGACGGCTTTCGACAATATCTAC
>CAYWBZ010000339.1:0-2412 GCA_964456535.1 uncultured Woeseiaceae bacterium
GTACCGTTTATCGAAGAAGAGAAGGGTGGCAAGATAAGTTCGAACGGCAAAATCATTATGGCCACAGTAAAGGGCGATGTGCACGACATTGGCAAGAACATCGTCGGCGTCGTTCTGCAGTGCAACAACTTTGAGGTTATCGATCTCGGCGTCATGGTGTCGTGCGACAAGATTCTCGAGGCAGCAAAACGCGAGAACGCGAACATCATTGGCCTGTCCGGACTGATAACACCGTCACTGGATGAAATGGTGCATGTCGCCAGTGAAATGCAACGACTCAACTACGAGCTGCCATTACTTATCGGCGGCGCGACAACATCGCCGGCACATACCGCTGTAAAAATCGAACCGAAGTACGAAGGCCCCGTCATTTACGTCAAAGACGCATCACGCTCGGTCGGAGTTGCACAGGCGCTAATTGAGCCAAGGACACGAGAAGCGATTGTCGACAAGACACGAAAAGACAACGCTCGTCGTCGCGATCAACACGCGAACAAGAAACGCCTGTCACCGCAGCATTCGCTGAACGAAGCGCGAGCACGCAAGCATCAATGCGACTGGAATGCTTACGACGCACCAAAGCCTGAATTCACCGGTACTCGTGTGTTCGATGATATTGATCTCAATGATCTTCGCGATTACATCGACTGGATGCCGTTCTTCAATGCCTGGGAGTTCCACGGCAAGTTCCCACAGATTCTGGATGACGCAACAGTTGGCGAAGCCGCAACCTCATTGTTCAACGACGCAACGGCAATGCTTGATCAAGTCATTGAGGATAAGTGGCTAAGCGCACGTGCCGTCATTGGATTCTACCCGGCAAACTCGGAAGACCATGACGACATACTGGTGTACTCAGACGATGAACGAAACGATGTCGCTCATCGTCTTTGCCATTTACGTCAACAGCGCTCCAAGGCAGAAGGTCAGGCGCAAGGATGTCTTGGTGACTTCGTTGCACCGACGGAAACAGGTTTGTCCGACCACATCGGCGGCTTCGCAGTAACGGCTGGCATCGGTATTGATGAGCACGTTGAACGATTCGAGAAGGACCATGATGATTACAGCGCGATTATTCTCAAGGCATTGGCGGATCGTCTTGCGGAAGCACTTGCCGAATACATGCACGCGCGGGTGCGGAAAGAGTTTTGGGCCTACGAGCCCGACGAAGCGCTAAACAACAATGAATTGATCGCCGAGGAATATCGTGGCATTCGTCCGGCTCCCGGCTACCCCGCATGCCCGGACCACACCGAAAAAGGCACGTTGTGGGAGTTACTGGATGTTGAAGCCAGCATTGGATTGCAGTTGACCGAGTCGTACGCCATGTATCCAACGGCAGCGGTAAGCGGCTTCTACTTTGCGCACCCCGATGCGAAGTACTTCGCAGTCGGCAAAGTAGGTCGCGACCAGGTTGCGTCCTACGCCGAACGAAAGGGCATTAGCATTGTCGAAGCGGAGAAGTGGCTGGCACCGAATCTTGGATATGACCCTGACGAAGCAAACGCAGCATAAATTCTTCGGCGCACTCCTTGCGAGTGTGCTTGTTCTTTCGTCACCCGCTCACGCGGACGACTATCGTGATGCGCGGGCGGAGTTAATTGCTGCTTATCAGCAGGAAGATTATCCAGCGATGCTGGTTGCCGCTAACAAGGCACTTGCGGCACGGCCTGGGTTCCCAGGTGCAATGTTCAATCTGGCAATGACTCAGGCGGTAAACGGAGATCCTCAAGCATCTCTGTTGACGCTCGAATCGCTCTTGAAAAAGGGCGTCGATTTCGGTGCCGCCGAACTCGACCAGTTCGCCGCCGTTCGCGAGCTCGATGGGTGGAAAGCCTATGATGCAAAAGTTGATGCCCTGCATGTGCCGTTTGGAACGGCCGATGTTGTCACGACTTACGATGATGCCAGTTTCGTCCCCGAAGGAATTGCATTCGATAAAGAGGGGCAGCTTTATCTCGGCAGCATCCAACGCGGTCAAATAATCCGACTTGGAGAGTCTGCTGAAGTATTGAGCGACCGGGATACACACTGGAGCGGCTTCGGATCGCGTTTTCATTCGGACGGCAGCCTCTGGTTTGCGAGTGCCGCTGTGCCGCAAATGGCCGGAGTCGGCAAAGACGAAGGCAAGACTGGCTTGTTTCGTCTGGATGTCTCATCGGGAACGATCACCAAGTCAGCGATCCTGCCGCAATACGAAAAATCCCAGGTACTCGGCGACTTAATCATCGCCGATGACAATACGATCTATGCGACGGACAGTCTCACGGGTGCAATTTATCGTTACTACATTGATTCGAACGAGTTTGAAACCTTGGTGCAGCGTGGGAAATTAGGCTCACCGCAGGGGCTGGCTCTCGATGAAAGCGGTAACTACTTGTACGTTGCCGATTACATCGGCGGACTTTACCG
>CAYWBZ010000340.1:0-2412 GCA_964456535.1 uncultured Woeseiaceae bacterium
CATGGTTGATACTGATGACCTTTTCGCCCTTCTTCTTGAATATCTTCGCGATCTCGTTTTTCGCGATGTCGGTATCGCGGTGATAAATACTGCAGAGCATCCCGAGCACGAACATGTTCTTGCCCTTGCGGGGATCAGCTACGAGTTTGAGACACTCTTTCTGGATGGGCAGTTCGAGGACGACCAGTCCTTGTTCCTCAAAGTCGGCGAGCGCCTCCTTGTATTGATCGCGGATCTTCTCGTCGGGGTCCTCCGCCCACATGTTTTCCAGCAAGACGACCGTGCCTTTCCGGTAAGCGTGGTTGGAGATGCGTGAATAGAGCACCTGTTCGTTGAACGCAATGGCCATGTCGGCTTCGTTGCCCATGTTGGTCATGTACTTCGAACCCATGCGGACGCGAATACCGCTGGCGCCCTGGCGTTCTCGTGCAGGTGGCTGAATCTCGGCTGGAATAATCTCAACGGTCCAGACACCGTTGCCCATCTTGCCGCTCACCAGTCCAAGGAGCTGACCGCATTTCTGTGCGCCCTCTCCGGAATCACTGACAATTTCGACGATATGTTGGTCTACCTGGTGCATACGCTGTTCCTCAATTCTGGTCCCGTTATGATGATCGACCGGTACCGCAACGGCAGTCCCGCCGCCTTCACTGGCCGAGACCTTGTCTATTTTGCCGCGGAGCTCGTCGATGGCCGACCAGCGTGTTTCCCGCGCGACGTTGATGTCGTGAGTATGCAATGAGCGCCGCATATCGTAGCCAAGGGTGCTACGAAGCTTCCGCGGCACAGCGAGCTTTACCCACCACGTCTTGTCCCTTTTAAACAGGTATTTTGTGTCGCTGATAATCTGCGAATGTGACATGCCTAAATCCCCGTCATAGCTGCTATGGAAAAGCTGTACCTTTTCCACCTGTGACGGGGTTATCACACGGGCTGCGGGACCGGTCAATCAGTACAATCATCTATACTATTCGGCCAAGGTCTGTGGATCCGAAATGCTTGATTTATAGATGCTTTTGCCTTCCGAAGGCTGTACCTTCTGCCTGCTATTTATCGCATGCGGTACTCGGTGGGTCAATCAGTATAAACGTCTAGTTTTGGGTGCTAATGCCGAACTGATAAACGGCGGCCGCGACAGTATCAACCGGCCATCAGCGACCATATGCACTATGATGACCTCATCGCAAGGGAGGGGTAAATCAATGGATTCCATGCGCAACCGTGCCACGGACATGTTTCCGATGGTATTGCTGACTTTGCTCAGTATCGTGCAGGCACTCGCCCTGGAGTTTCTCTGGGACCATACGCGCCAACGGACAGACCTGTTCGAACTCAGTGTGGCCGTAATACCCGGCTGGCTGCAGATCGCCGCAACCTTTAACGTCATCATTATTATTTGGCTGATGTACGCAGGGATGCTGATGCGATTTCGATGGACGCCATCAACGATGGATTCCATATTTCCATTTCTGGTGGGCCTGATCCAGTTCCTGATGATCGACATGATGGGAGCGGAGCATTTCGCGCTCTGGATCATTGTTCTGGCACTTACATTTGGCGTACTGGTGACTATCGATCATCTGGCGATGAGGCGCGCACGGCAGGTCGAGGACAACCGTGAATTCTTTGACCAATACGCCCCGGCGACCGTCAAAGATTTCGTGCCACAAATTCTTATGGTTGTAATGCTACTGTTTGCTGGCGGTTGGATAGGGCTAACTGAACACCATGGTTGGTTCACGGTTTTGGTGCTGGTCGGAATATTCTTTGGCCTGGGCTGGGAAACACACAAAAGTGCCTATTTTTGGAAGATCTCGATGGGTAGCGATTCGTGAAAAAGATACTGCTTTATCCAATGTTGCTCGTTGTTGCCCTGTTCGGTTTGATGGCTTTGTTCCCGGAAGATACGGCGATACTTGCCGTGAACCTGGAACGGTCTGCGAGTGATCTGGATCACAAGGTAGTCGTCATCGACGGTGAGACCTGGCACTACCTCGAGGGCGGTCCGGAAAACGCGGAGGTGCTACTGCTTATTCACGGGTTTGGCGGCGACAAGGACAACTGGACACGTTTCGCAAGATCGTTGACCGACAACTACCGAGTGATCGCGCCGGATTTACCGGGCTTCGGTGAGTCAGCATGGAATCCGGACTGGGACTATTCGCTGCTTCCTCAACGCAGCCGGCTGCATGGTTTTGCACGAGAGCTCAACCTCAAGCAGTTCCACGTCGCTGGAAATTCGATGGGAGGACATTTGGCGGCGTTGTACACCCATCAGTATCCACAGGAAGTGATGTCACTAAGCTTGATCGATAACGCCGGCGTTACTGCGCCGGTTGAGACCGACCAGCAACGTTCGGTGGCGCAGGGGAAGAATCCGCTGATCGTCGAAACGGTGGAGGACTTCGATTT
>CAYWBZ010000341.1:0-2392 GCA_964456535.1 uncultured Woeseiaceae bacterium
TTGCGGCACTCGCCGACGCAGGACTTTTCCTGCGTGCGTTGGCTGACAAACTCGATCCGAATGTCAGTGCACGCTGGAGCGCGTGGCAAGAGCTACTGCTCACACGTGATGCCGAACGCGAGAGCGAGATCGACACCAGCGCCAGTTCGCCTGGAAAATTGATCAATCCAGTTTCGCTGTGCAGGAGCATTGATACAGAGCTACCCGACAACAGCGTGATCGTTGCCGACGGCGGAGATTTTGTTGGCACTGCATCCTACATAGTGAAACCGCGAAAACCGCTTAGCTGGCTCGATCCGGGCGTATTCGGCACGCTGGGTTGTGGCGCCGGTTTTGCGCTCGGCGCGAGTCTGTGCCGACCCGATCACGAAATCTGGATTCTGTTCGGGGACGGTTCGGTAGGCTATGCGTTAAGCGAATTCGATACTTTCGCCAGGCACAATATTCCTGTCATTGCGGTTGTCGGCAACGACGCGTGCTGGTCACAAATTGCACGCGAGCAGGTCAAGATGCTGCATGACGATGTTGGGACGGTGTTGGAGCGCAGTAATTACCACGAGGTTGCCGCGGCACTGGGAGGAAGAGGGTTGCTGCTGAAACACACTGATCAGACCGTAGCCTGCTTACAGGAAGCAAGAAATGCGGCTGGTAAGGGTGTGCCCGTATTAATCAACAGTTGGTTGGATCAGACTGATTTTCGGGAGGGATCGTTGTCAATGTAGCAACCGCCGGCTTGGGACTTCATTAGCGGCTTTGTTTCACCAGCCACTCGCAATACGCTTCGTTCGGCAGCGCCCGCGAAAAATGATAGCCCTGTACGTGGTCGCAATTCATCTGTTTGAGCGCTTCAAGTTGATCGGCAGTTTCCACGCCTTCGGCAACAACGGCTAAGTCAAATCGATGCGCCAGCATGACTATTGTTTCAACCAGATCTCGATCTCTCTTTGACTCGAGCATTTTCTGGATGAACGATTGGTCAATTTTCAATTCAGTTGCCGGGATGTCATTGAAATAGGAGAACGAAGAGTAGCCAGTGCCGAAATCATCAATCGCAATGCCTACTTCCAAGGCAAGAAGGTTCTTCAGGCAACGAAAGCCTTGTTTCGAATCAGCGACCAGAGCAGTCTCGGTTAGCTCAAGTGTCAGATCGATGTTTTCGCTACCAAAAATAGACAGGCTGCTTGAGACAACATCACTTATGTCGATCTCGTGCAATAAGGAAGCTTCGATATTTACAGAAACGTTCTGGCGATCACCCAGGTTCGGCCACTCTGCCGACTCTCTCAAAGCAGTGGTTAAGACATACCGAGTCAATTCACTCATCAAGCCGATGTCGCACGCGACCGGTATGAAAACATCCGGAGGAACAGCGACACGCGCTTCGTTGGTCCAGCGCAATAGTGCCTCGGCGCCTACCGGGCGACCGGTTGTGATGTCGATTTTTGGCTGGTAGTGGAGCTGCAATTGCTTGGCATCGATCGCAGCAGCCAGTTCATCCTGCAAGTTCCATTTCATCGACACGGTTGAAGTAGTATCTACTGAATAAATTGCATAGGGCTTGCCATGTATTTGCGCTGATTCGAGCGCAATCCTGGCTCTGTGTATCAATCTGGCCGCGTCGCCAGCATGTTCGGGATAACTTGAAATTCCCATATGAATCTGAGTATTAAGTCGCGCACCCACTTCCCGAACGGCATGGTTTTGCAGTCGACTTATCTTTTCAGCCGCCATTTGTTGATGAGCACTTGACTGGACACTGCTCAGCAGTACGCCGAAGGTACTATCGCCAATTCGATAGACCTGATCCTTTTCTCCGCAAATGCCAGCCAGTTGTTCGCCTACACTTTGCAAATAACGGGAGCTTTTGGCTTGTCCCGAACGCGCGAGTATCCCGCTGATCTCACGCATATCGACGATGAAAAGTGACAGCGGACCAGCGAGCTTTTCTATCCACGCATCGACATCGAGCTCAAAATGCTCGGCGTCGGTGCGAATAGGGTCGCGTGACTGAGACATAGACCTAGAGGAAGTACTTCCTGGGATCCAGGTCGTAATCACCCGGATTAATGCCGCGCTCAATCCATACGGTAGGCGCCTGACCAGCTTTTTCTCTCAGGTCCAGAACTTTAAATTCATCGACCGCTTTTTTCTCCGCGTTGAGGATAACGGCGACTTCCGGCCTCAAGCGCGTTGATTGGTGCTCCTTGAGTACAATGGCTACTTCTCCGGTATTCAACTCCACCAATGTGCCGGCTGGAAATATGCCGACAGCCTGGATAAATTGCTCGACCATTTCTGCCTGGAAGTGTTTATCCGATAGCGACTTGAATTCACGCATCGCGTCGAAGGAGGACATCGCCGGCGCGTAGGGGCGCTTGCTGGTCATCGCGGA
>CAYWBZ010000342.1:0-2347 GCA_964456535.1 uncultured Woeseiaceae bacterium
ATCGTTGCCACCATTGCACTGGCGCGCGGCATGTGGCGCATGGCGAAACGCAATGCCCTGATCACCAAGTTATCTGCTGTTGAAACTCTGGGTGCGACGAGCGTTATCCTGACCGATAAGACGGGTACGTTAACCGAAAATCAGATGGCCGCTACCACTGTGTTAATGGCTGATGCCGATATTACGATCGGAGATTCCGTGGACGTGACCGTGGCTGCATCACTCGATGCATTGCTGACGACGGCAGTGCTTTGCAATAACGCGGCTCTGCAACGTACAACGGAAACCGACGTACAGGGTGTTGGTGATCCCACTGAAGTTGCTTTACTCATCGCGGCCTCGCAGCGTGGCATTTGGCGCGAGGAATTGCTCGAACAAATACCGGAGGTTCGTGAGGACGCGTTTGACCCGGACAGCAAACGTATGGCGACCGTGCATAAACGTAACGGAGCATACACAGTGGCGGTAAAAGGGGCACCGGAAGTCATTATGTCGAGTTGCTGCAACGTACACACGAATGCTGGGGTTGTACCGCTCGACGAACAGGAGTTACAACGTTGGCTTGGTCGGGTGAACCTCCTGTGTGGGCGTGGGCTACGCACAATTGGGATTGCCGAAAAGACGGTCGACTCTGTTGACGCCGACCCTTACTCCGATCTCACTCTGTACGGTGTTGTCGGTCTCGAGGATCCAGCTCGTGAAGGCGTAGATGATGCGATCAAGTGCTGCCGCGATGCCGGTATTTCAGTGATCATGGTTACCGGAGACCATGCCGAAACGGCGAGAAACATTGCCACAGAGACCGGTGTCGTCGATGAGTCGGCAGATGCGCGGCAATTCGTCGGCGGTGAAGCGGTCGACCGCATGTTCGACGAAGCAAGAAATGAGGAGCTACTTGCAGCGCGTGTATTTTCGCGTGTGACACCTGAGCAAAAGCTGAAGTTAATCGATTTACATCAGCAGGAGGGGCACGTCGTCGCAATGACGGGTGATGGTGTCAACGATGCACCTGCTCTGCAAAAAGCAGATATCGGCATTGCCATGGGTGTGCGTGGCACAGCGGTTGCGAAAGAGGCCGCCAAAATGGTGCTGCAGGACGATGACTTCGGCACAATTGTCTCGGCTATCGGGCACGGCCGCATAATATTCGAGAACATTCGCAAGTTCGTCGTCTATCTTTTGTCCTGCAATAGCAGCGAGGTGCTCGTCGTCAGTCTTGCCACTATCGCTGGCGCACCGTTACCGCTACTGCCGCTACAAATACTGTTTCTGAATCTCGTGACCGACGTGTTTCCAGCCTTGGCCTTAGGCGTTGGTCCGGGACGAACGTCTTTGATGAAGAAGAAGCCGAGGCCAGTGAGCGAGCGAATATTGATGCGCCGGCACTGGATTGAAATCGGGCTGTACGGCGCAGTCATGGCCATCGTCGTTCTTGCGGCGATGGCGATTTCATTGCTTTATCTTGAATTTGAGCGGGAGCGGGCAGTGACTGTCGCGTTCTGTACATTGGCGCTTGCGCAACTGTGGCATGTGTTCAATATGCGCGGCGACCTCAAACATGTTGTGAACAATGAGATTACACGCAACATCTGGATCTGGCTGGCAATTGTAGTCTGCCTTGCACTGGTTTTTGCGGCTGTGTACACGCCGGTGTTGAGCGATGTTATGGAACTGTCGGATCCGGGCACTGCCGGGTGGATGGTGATCATTATCGGAAGCCTGGTGCCACTTGCCGTTGCACCCGTTGTCAGATCTGTCGTTTCGCTACCGCGCTTTGCCGATCAGGAGACATTGAGTAACTAGGTATGGAAGTTATCGACCTCACATCGGTAGGACGCGAAGAGAGACTCATAAACTCGCTGTTGCACGAGACGGCGTACCCACACGCTGTAGACAATATTCAACTCCTCGAAACGCATATCTCCTGGGTCATTCTGACCGGGAATTTCGCCTATAAAATCAAGAAACCGATCAAGCTCGAATTTCTGGACTTCTCGTCACTCGAGCGACGTAAATTCTTCTGTAATGACGAGCTAAGACTCAACCGACGTTGGGCACCGGAACTTTACCTGGACGTCGTACCAATTTGTGGGAGCTTTGAGAAACCGGTGGTCGGTGGCGATGGTTCCCCTATCGAGTACGCCGTCAAAATGCTGCAGTTTCCACAAGTTGCTCAGCTCGATGCGCAACTGGACGCCGGACTGCTGGTTGACGCCGATATGATTGAGTTGGCAGAAATGATCGCGGCACAGCACGGCACGGCGGCCGTAGTCGAACAGCTGGACGCCAAAAACGCGATCGAATCAATACGACATCCAATGCTGGCGAATATTGAGCACCTGAAATT
>CAYWBZ010000343.1:0-2336 GCA_964456535.1 uncultured Woeseiaceae bacterium
ACGAGGACGCCTGCGCGGGTCGAGCCCG
The DNA here is from genome assembly GCA_964456535.1 of uncultured Woeseiaceae bacterium. Taxonomy (GTDB): domain Bacteria; phylum Pseudomonadota; class Gammaproteobacteria; order Steroidobacterales; family Woeseiaceae; genus UBA1847. The sequence goes on from CAYWBZ010000343.1 coordinate 29, forward strand.
TAAACGACATCATCGCGATATCCGGGTGCTGGCTAAGCGCAGTACCAACGCCTGGACCGTCGCCGTTAATCAGATTGAATACACCAGCGGGAACGCCGGCTTCGTCGAGTATCTCGGCGAACAGGATGGCATCGAACGGTGCTATTTCGCTGGGTTTCAATACCATCGTGCAGCCGGCCGCCAGAGCCGGTGCGACCTTGACGGCGATCTGGTTCATCGGCCAGTTCCACGGCGTTATGAGCCCACACACACCGATCGGCTCTTTGACGACGATCGCGGTGCCGATTTTTTCTTCAAATTCGTAGTCTTTCAGTGTTTGCAGTGCGGCACCGATGTGTTGCGTACCACTCGCGGCCTGTGCGTACTTGGCAAGGCCCCAGGGAGCACCCATTTCATCCATGATCGCTTCCGCCACTTCATCTGCACGTCGTACGAATACGTCCAGAATTTTCTGCAACAGCTCAACCCGTTCTTCGCGGCTGGTTTGCGAGAAAGTCTCAAACGCCCGCGACGCTGCAGCTACGGCGACATCAACGTCGGCAGCAGAGCCGATGCTGATTTGTCCATACACTTCCTCAGTCGCGGGATTCACAACATCCATGGACTTCGGCTCAATCGGATCAACCCATTGGCCATCAATGTAAAACTGCAGTTTTTCGAGCATGCCAGCACTCCTCAAACGAGCCGCGCATCATAACGTATATCGGGCTTTGCGGCTTGCCGAATATAGGCTATTGACGGACGGACCTGTATCAATGCGACAATGATAGCCGTATGGCCCGATCAGGTGGCGGAGATCACCGCGTAAATTGTTGAAAAAAATGGAGAAAATGGGTGGCAACGAACAAGGAATTACAAGCGATTCGTGATGTGGCAACACCTCAGGGCGTGGGCATTCAGACCAAAGTTTATGCGGACAAAGCGAGGAACGCTGAAATCTGGGATGTAGAGGGTAATCGCTACATCGATTTAGCCGCTGGAATTGCTGTTTGTAACACCGGTCACAACCATCCTGACGTCGTAAATGCGGTTAAGGATCAACTCGATCGCTTCAGCCATACCTGCTTTCAGGTCGCTCCGTACGATGTGTATGTGAGGTTGGCTGAGCGTCTGAACGAGATTGCTCCGGGTAACACACCGAAGAAGTCGATTTTTCTGACGACGGGCGCCGAGGCGGTGGAAAATACCATCAAGATCGCTCGTCGATATACCGGGCGGACCGCGGTTATCTCCTTTACGGGCGCGTTTCACGGCCGGACGATGATGGCGATGGCACTGACCGGCAAAGTAATGCCTTACAAGCAGGGTTTCGGCCCGTTTCCGGCCGGGGTTTATCACGTCCCGTTCCCAATCGAATATCACGGCATTTCGAGTGAGGATTCTTTGGCAGCACTCAACGAGTTATTCAAAGCAGATGTCGAGCCGGAGCGTGTCGCGGCGATCATCGTTGAGCCGGTGCAGGGCGAGGGCGGTTTTTATCCGGCGCCTGACGGTTTTCTGCAGAAGCTCAGAGATATATGTGACGAACATGGCATCGTATTAATAGCTGATGAAATTCAGACGGGCTTCGCGCGTACGGGCAAATTGTTCGCTGTCGAGCACGCCGGCATTGAACCCGATCTTATGACGATGGCCAAAGGTCTTGCAGGCGGATTCCCGCTGTCAGGTGTCGTCGGCAAAGCCGAGATTATGGATTCTGTTCATCCCGGCGGGCTGGGCGGGACGTTTGGTGGCTCACCGATAGGCTGTGCGGCGGCGCACGCCGTGCTCGACATCATCGAGAAAGACGATCTTTGCGGTCGGGCCGTTAGTATTGGCGAACAGATTCGGAGCTGGGCTCTCGAGCTGCAAAGTACAACCAGTTGTGTCGGAGACATCAGAATTAACGGCGCAATGAGCGCTATTGAACTGGTTGAAGATGGTGATGTGGATCGTCCGGCGGCAGACTTAACCAAGGCGGTGGCGGCCGAAGCCGCCGATCGGGGTGTTATCACTCTGACCTGCGGTGTGCGCGGCAACGTTATTCGATTCCTGCCGCCATTGACCATCGCTGAAGAATTGCTCGCAGAAGCACTAACAATAATAGGCGATATTATTCGCAGGAAAAGCTAGGCGCCCAAGAATCTTTGTCGGTACTCGGCCGGTGGAATGTCGTACCAGGATTTGAAAGCGGTCGTGAAGGTGCTGATATTCGAGTAGCCCAGCAACATCGCGATCTCGAGTGATTTGAGGCGCTCATCACCCAGGTAGTTGACCGCCAGTACTGCCCGAACTTCCTGAAGTACTTTCTGGAAGCTGGTTTTCTCGG
>CAYWBZ010000344.1:0-2318 GCA_964456535.1 uncultured Woeseiaceae bacterium
GTGCCACGACAACGCTCACGCCAGGAACTTCCTGATCGATCCGGACCTGGTCGAGAACCTGCTGCAAGTCCGGTGCGCTGGTGGCAGCAATTGACGCGATTATCAAAGGGATGTTCATAACGCCATTATGTCGCAAACCCGTGGTATTCCGCACGCTGCTGTGAAACGCTGCGCCTGAAGATGAAAAAGGCACAGCGTCCGAAAGGGCGTTTCGCAAAGCCACCGGTCTACGGTTTCTACTAAGACAGCGGAGTTACCATCATGAGCTTTATGCTTGGCATTACACCCTGGCCAGTCGCGTCGGCACTACTTTGGATCGTTCTGATCAATGCCGCGCTCTATCTGATCCGCAATACAGCACACAAAACTATTCAGGCCGCGGCGCACGGATTGCACCGCAGCTTTAAGGTGGCATCAAAAGCCGTGTCGCGGTCTGAAACCAATCTTGCGACGCGTAATCGCGACGTCCTGCTTGCGGCCGGTCGTGAGGCGAAGGAACGCATCATCGAGCGTGAGTTTGAGCGCATCAACGAGACTGTTCGCAAGGACCTTGCGAACTACTCGGCGCTGCATCGATCTTTGAGCGAGTCCATTGGCCGCATCGAGAAAGACCACCAGGAAGCAGTCGATGTACCGCCGGATCCACCGGGTTGGGTAAAGGCGGTCGAAGCTGTGGCCCAAATGGACGCAAAGGAAGGGCGTGCGCATATCGGTAGCATCCTGAGTGACATCCACAAGTCACTGATCAAGGCGCACAAAGAAGCGATGACCACCTATCACGCGGCCAGTGCCAAGCGTCACAAGTTGCTGCGTCACATGCGACCCGACTGGCGACAGATTCAGCAGACACTAGCGGCTGTTGGCAAAAACGTTGACAGTCTCTTGAGCCGTTCGGTCACGATTGACCGGCATATGCAGGAATACGAGGACATCGTTGGCGGGCGTGATAATGCGACGTCGGTATTGTCATCGTCATCGTTGGTGAACTTCTTCGTCTCCGCGTTCGTACTGGCAATAGCCATCGGCGGCGCGACCATTAACTTCTCGCTGATCGCGAGACCGATGGCGGAAATGGTCGGCGGTACCAGCCTGATCGGAAACTTTCGTACGGCCGATATCGCGGCCCTCGTAATTATCCTCGTGGAAATCTCAATGGGCCTGTTCCTGATGGAGTCGCTGCGAATAACGCGGCTGTTCCCGGTGATCGGTGCATTACCGGACAAGACCCGCGTGCGCATGATCTACATTACGTTCTCGATCCTGTTCCTGTTGGCAGGTGTTGAAGCGGGACTCGCCTACATGCGCGAGGTATTGCTGCACGATGAACTGGCAACAAGCGCGTTGCTCCGCGGTGACGTTGGTGCAACTGCAACCGGCGAGTACATGTGGATTACCACGGCTGCACAGATGGGCATGGGATTCATCCTGCCATTCGCATTGACGTTCGTGGCGATACCGCTGGAGACCTTTGTGCATTCACTGCGCACGGTGATTGGACTCATCGCCATCTCATTCTTGCGAACGTTGTCACTGGCGTTGCGCCTGCTCGGTAATATATTCCTCTACATGGGTGTTCTGTTGAAACAGATCTACGACATCCCGCTGTTCGTGCCGTTGTGGCTCGAAGAGCGCATGGCAAGGAAAGCCGAGGAAGTGGGCGTATCAGGGAGGGTAATACAATGAGAATCGGAATCTTTGCGACGTTGTGTGTACTCCTGACGTCTTGCAGCAACGAAACCACGCCAAGAAACACCGGCGTCTACATGCTGCTGGACACCTCCGGCACCTATGCAGAGGAACTCACCAAGGCTGAGCAGATCATTCGCTTCACGCTGTCGAAGCTGGATGCAACGGACTCGTTCGCGGTTGCCCGTATTGATACGGGTAGCTTTAGTGAGAAGGATATCGTTGCCAAAGCCTCGTTTAATGATCGGCCGAGTGCCGTGAATCGCCAGAAACGATTGTTCGCACAACAAGTTAGTGAGTTTGTCGAGAATGCGACGCCATCGTCCTACACCGATATCACCGGCGGATTATTGCAGGCTGTAGAGTTTCTCAATGAGAAGGGCACCGGCAACAAGACGATCCTGATCTTCTCGGATCTGAAGGAGGACCTCGAGAAGGGTTACGTGCGGGATATCGATGTCCAGCTCGAGGGATTTGAGGTCATCGCCCTGAACGTTACGAAGTTACGCTCGGACAATATCGACCCACGTGAATACCTTGGCCGGCTGGAAGAGTGGCGGGGCAGGGTTGAGAAGACCGGTGGGCACTGGCGAGTAATCAACGACCTGGATGGGCTGGAAGGGCTGTTATAG
>CAYWBZ010000345.1:0-2311 GCA_964456535.1 uncultured Woeseiaceae bacterium
CGACGCGACGGTACCGAGGTGCGCATCAGTGGCTGCGCTTCACCCTGCGCGTATATCGCCCATCCTCTCGCGTTGCAGCGCCTGCTGGCGAACCTGCTTGAAAACGCCGCACATTATGGCGGCGGTGCACCTGTCGATGTTGAGCTGCAGTGCGAGGAGCACGTGATAACAGTGCGAATTAGCGACCGTGGTCCAGGCATCCCCGCTGACCAGGCCGAGGCGGTATTTCGGCCGTTCCACCGTCTGGATTCGGCACGGAGTGAAAGAACTGGCGGTAGTGGCCTCGGGCTTGCCATTGCCCGCCAGCTCGCAATTAAGCACGGATGGACTATCGAACTGCTGCCACGTGAGGGTGGTGGAACAGTCGCTAAGGTTGAGCTACCTATCGAATCAGAGCCCTCTTGATGTGAATGCCGCCGCCCCAGTCCGGGCTGCTGTCAGTAAGTCCTGTCAATACATAGAACTGCAGTCGCCAGTCATCAGTAATTCGGCGCGATACGAATGCTGTCAACTCCTGAACAGAATCGCTGCCGGCGATGGCTGACTCACGATAGTCAAAAAACAAACCGCCATTTACATCGGGCGTGAACTTGTAGATGCTGCCAATAGAGGCCATCAGAACATCTTCGAGATCCAGTCCTTCTGGATCACCGCGGAATTTGTAGCCGACCGAGCTCACCAACGTTAACTTCTCTGCAAACTTGTAAAAGTCTGCCTGCACTGAGTAGTCATTCTCGCCGGTACCGAGTCCTTTGACCTCATCCGCCGTTCCGAACTTGATTTTGCCCGTCAGATCCATGACGAGGTCCAGTCGCTCGCTATCAATGACGTTGAAGATAGTGGCGCTGCCGATAACATCGCCCAAGCCACTTTCAGTAATCAGGTCACCGGTACCTGGCAAGGGCACACCATCCGGATCGAAAACCGTTCCTTCCGGCGCGGTCACGCTCAGGTAAGGCATTGTGAGGCGAAATGAAAAACGCCCGCTGTCAATCGTCGCGGTAAATGGAACGTAGGTATCTTCGATATCTACATCTCCTCCATAAGTACCACTGGTGAAATCAACGCCTGTCGATATACTGAATTCTGTGTCGCTGTCCTCCGCTACCGCCGTCATACCATGAAGCATGACCACACAACCGAGGAGCGCCGCTAACTGTACTGGTTTCGCTTTCATTGTACTGTCCTGGCAAAGGAAGCAGCACGTTGACCGTTCATGGCTCAGGTTTTGGATGCCGCTGCCGATTAAAAAACGGGGCCGGATTGTGTCCGGCCCCAACCTAAAGGATGCTGGTAAAGGGGGGGGGTTTACTCAGCTTCCTCGACTTCAAGCCCAAGTGCATTGGCTCTCTGTTGCATACGTTCGCGATGCTGCGCTTTGAATTCAAGCTGCTGATCGGGGTCCATCACTCTCAGTTGCTCGCGATACTGGTTTCGTTCCTGCACGCTCATGAATTCGCCGCCATGAATCGGTCCCTGTCCCGGAGGTACGAGGTCCTGGCCTTGCTGCAGAGCGCGTTCTTGCATCATTTGCTCATGCTGCAGCTGGTATTCGTTACGCGCCTGTTGATCGCCTGATGCGCCAAGCTCTTTGCGATACTGCTTGCGCTCTTGAGCGGTCATCATTTCATTGCCGTAGATATCTTCATTTTGCATGTTGGCCGGATCCTGCATTTTTGTGCGGTCCTGGTCCTGATCACGGTCCCGCTTGTGCTCGGGCACTTCTGTGCGAGTGCGATCTGACATGCGATCCCGGTCATGGGTACGATCACGATCGACCTGCTGTCCACGGTCCGCGGCACCACCACCGCCTGGTCCCTGGCCTTGCCCTGCATAGCTCGCCAGAGAGGTAAGTGCGAGAACTGCTGCTGCCAAAATGCTGATTGTTGTCCTGAGTTTCATAACTTGTACTCCTCGTATCTTCTGGTCATCGATCGCCAGTCTCTAAACCATTTGCACCAAGCGATTATTGAGCGGGTCGATCTGTTGAGGGTAAGTGTCGGACAACACTGTTTCCGGGAGATTTCCGAAACCGGTAATTTTGTTACAAATTGTAACGGCGCAATTTGGCCATCGCAGCCACTCCAGCTCGTCGGCACAAGTACGGATGTTCTGCGGCCCGCAGAGTCGCTAGCCTGTATTCAGGAGGCTTGTAGACAATGACTAATCAAGATTCCGCGGCAAAAATGCCGCAACACGTTGCCGCGATTGCCGCCTGTGGCTATGCCATATGGGCGTCCGACGACGTCAATCCCGATCTACGTGCACGATTTGACGGCCAGCGAATTCGCGTTGCCGGCGTGCGCAATGT
>CAYWBZ010000346.1:0-2306 GCA_964456535.1 uncultured Woeseiaceae bacterium
TGCCGTTTTTTCAAGACCCGGGTTCTTGCGACCGCTGCGGTGACTGGCGGGCACGTGAAGCTTAATGGCGAACGAACGACGCCCGGATCTCGCGTTAAACGCGGTGACCGTGTCGATTTGATTCGTGAGCGCCTTCCTTATTCGCTGGAGGTGATCGAAATTCCAGCCCGGCGTGGTCCGGCTGCGGAAGCGCGGAACTGTTTTGTCGAAGACGAAGCGACTATCCGTGAAAGGGAAAAACAAATCGCGACGCTAAAGCAGGATCGAATGTTAATGCCGAAAACAAAAGGTCGTCCCGACAAGCACACAAGGCGAAAGCTGAGGTCGCGTAACAGGGAATAGCGGCGGCGCGGTCGCGGTCAGGGACCGCTCCTACGGGGTGATTTTTACTACCGTTCGGCCTGTGACGGTACCGTCAATGTACGCCTGAAACGCATCGGGTAACTCATCGAATGAGATCGTTCGATTACCGATCGTATTCAGGTGTTGTGGCTTGAGGTCGTCGCCAATCCTCGCCCAGACAGCGCGGCGCAAGTGGCTCGGCGTATCAACGGAATTGATGCCCAGCAGGCAAACCGCTCGCAATATGAAAGGCAGGACCGTGGTGTTCAACGCCGCGCTCGCGGCCAGGCCGATGCTGGCGATATTGCCACCGTAATCGACGGTCCTGGTCAACCAGGTCAGGTACTCACCACCAAGATTATCGATGGCGCCACCCCACTGGGCTTTTTCCATCGGACGCTTACCGAGATCGATCTGGTCGCGCAGCAAAATCCGGCTCGCACCGATCTCGCGAAGATAAGCCTCTTCCGCCGCTTTACCGGTCACGGCTATGGCCTCATAGCCAAGCCCGGCGAGCATGTCGATCGCAACGCTGCCTACGCCGCCGGTCGCACCCGTAACAACAATGGGGCCCTGGTCCGGCGACTGCCCGTTCTGCTCCATGCGGTGAATGGCAAGTGCCGCCGTGTAACCGGCTGTGCCTATTTGCATCGCCTCGACCGCTGACATGCCGTCGGGAATGGCAACGAGACTTTTGCTGTCAATACGAGCGTATTCCGAATAACCACCGTCGACCGTCTCGCTCAAACCGCAACCATTCACAAGCACTTCGGTGCCTGGCTGGAACTCTTCGTCTTCGGAGCTAACAACAACACCCGCCAGATCGATGCCACCATTAAGTGGATATCGCCTGAGTATTCTTGCCGTGCCCGTAGCCGCCAGCGCGTCCTTGTAGTTAATCGTCGAATGACTAACCCTGACAACGACGTTGCCCTCGGTCAGGTCATCGACGCTGAGCTGCTGAAAGCCGGCAACGATATCGCCGTTTTCTTCGTTGATTCGGTAGGCACGAAACTTATCCATTACAACCCCTGTTTCTTCAGTCGTTGTAGCCAGGAAACCAGCCCCTTGGCATTGAGCTCAATATCAATCTCGAGAATGGCCTGCAGCGTATCGTCGTCACCCTTGAAGCCGTGTGCTCGAGCACGTCCCTTCAAGTATTCCGACATGGCTGGCTGTATGCCGGCCAGTGGATCATCGGCATCCTTACTTGCCAGCGCGATTTCCGTGTGCGCATCGATACCTGCATGCATGTCCGCTGCCAGTCGATCCAGGTCGCGCACACGACTGTAATGTGTCAGATACAACTGCTGGGGATTGCAGCCCATGATGCGATCGACCGACACATGGGCAGTATCCGGATCGAAGTGCGTGGGTGTTGTCGTCGGAAAGATGAGCGCACCTGCCGCCGTATCCAGTTCGCGATAGGAAATGCCAAAGCTGTCACCCGTGAAGACGCCTCGTGATACCGGGTCATTCAGGCAGTAGTGATGCAGCGCATGGCCTTCCGTATACAGGGCCTGCATCTGGCGACCGTTAAAATCGAACCATTGCTCATCGTCAGGAGCAACGCATCGCGACGCTTCAATCGGCTGGATGTCGCCGTACATTCGCCGCGTTTCTTCGACGCCGTATACCGCCTCTGTGCCGGTAATTAATCTCGTCGGGTCGATCATGTGAGCGAGACCACGCGGATGAACGACGCAAAGCGCGTTCGGCAATTTCTGCATCAAAAGGCCTGCGCCGCCTGCGTGGTCGAGATGAATATGGGTCAGGAAAACATAGTCGACGTCCGCAGCATCGAGATTCTGTTGATGCAACGCATCGATGAGCAGGGGAACACTGTTGTTGGTTCCGGTATCGACGAACGCGGCGCGGCCGCCCTCAACGATCAGGTGACTCGCATCCTGCAGGGGTCGCTCATACTCAGTATCGATGGCGGTGATGCCATCATTTAGCCGGGT
>CAYWBZ010000347.1:0-2304 GCA_964456535.1 uncultured Woeseiaceae bacterium
AAATTCGAGATGCCTTTGCGAACCGGGCCAGGAAGGATCGCTCGATAGCCTTTCGCTAAAGGTTTGGTGCTCACCTTATCGATCGTTGTGTTTATACTGAACAACGACCGATTCATGGACTCCCATGGATCGGACTCGGCACGCTGATCCAATGGAATTGACGAACAGCCAGATACTCCTGCCGCCAGTACGAATATCGCCAGATTAAGGAGTGATCTCGACTTCACGATCATAGATCGTTACGCGCTATTTTTCCGGAAGGGCGGCTGCTTTGCATTCGTCGCAGTTGTTCTTCGGACATGAACTCACGAATGAAATCGATGCGGGCTTCAAAACGGATGCGCTGTATCTCCTGTAGATCCGGCAGACGCAAGGCTTGCTGCAAGTGGCCGATGCCGCCGGCGAGGTCACCGATCATCAAGCGGTACTCTGAGAGGTAGTACAGAGCTTCGGCGTTTTCACCGGCTTCGTCTGCTGCACGGGCGATCAGGCGAATCTGGTCAGGAGTCGGCGGCACATTGTTCAGAAGGTCGAGCAGGATCTTGTGCGCTTTTTCCGGTTGATCCAGTTCGAGTAAGCGCTCCGCATAAGCAATAACGACTGGGACATTGCGAGGAAACAGCTCCAGTGCGTTCTCATAGGTTTCATTAGCTTCACCGTAACGTCTAAGCAACATCTGCGTGTCGCCAAGAGCGATGTGGTAGGCGATGACGTCTGGATTTCGTTCTGACAGATAATTGATGATGTCGAGCGCTTTGAAGTAACTGCCGTCACGCAAGTAAGCGAGCAGCCTTCCGTAGCGCTCCAGATCATTCTGTTGCTGGTACGGGCGCTTCTCGAAATAGGCAACTGCCTCCTTCGATGTCTCGAAACGGTTTACGATCAAGCGAATTTTGGAAATGCCGTAACTGATCGAGTCATCGCTGCGGATCTGCGGGAAACTTCTAGCCCGATCTCGAGCTTCTGCGATTCGAGACGACGTTACCGGGTGAGTCATCAGGAATGCCGGCGCACGCTCATCCGGTGCCCGGGTGTTTTGGCGAGACATGACATCGAAAAAAGATGCCATGCCGTATGGATCGAAGCCAGCATCGGCCAACGCCGCAATACCGACCCGGTCGGCTTCGTGCTCGTTGGAGCGAGTGAAGTTTATTCGTTGTTGCGCGGCGGTCCCCTGAGCAACGGCGACTCCTGCCTGTATGACATCGGATCCGCCGCCAGCGACACCCGCGAGTATTGCGCCCAGCATCATTGCTGTCGACAGTATGCTCTGGCGAGAACTGGCATGAACGGCTCGTGCGATATGGCGCTGTGTTACGTGTGCGACTTCGTGTGCCAGAACGCCAGCGAGTTCGTCTTCGTTGCGAGTTGCTTCGAGCAGGCCGGTGTGAACGCCAATGTAACCGCCCGGCAGGGCGAACGCGTTAATTCGGTGATCTTCAATGACGAAGAAAGTGAAATCGTGATCGCCTTCATTGGTTTGCGCAGCGACTTTATTGCCGACTTCATTGATATATTCGTTAACCAGCGGGTCCTCGACGACCATGCCACTATTACGAATATCACGCATGATCGCGCGACCAATCCGGGCTTCATCGTTCGTCGAAAGAATAGCGTCAGCAGGGCTGCCCATATCCGGAAGTTTGATGTCGTCCGCACCAGCGCCACTAACAAATACGACGGCGGCGGTGACAACGGACAGCAGGGCAGATTTTAATTTGGGTTTCAGCATAGTTGTTTCGACTGGGCTAATCCTCTGACGTTCCCGTTATTTCAGTGCTTTCACAGCGTCCAGTACCTCCGCAGCGTGGCCTTTGACTTTAACCTTACGCCATTCGCCGCGTAGCTTTCCTGCTGCGTCGATGAGGAATGTACTGCGTACAACGCCCATGAATTTTCTACCATACAATGTCTTCTCGTGAATGACGTCGAAGTGCTTGCACAAGGCCTCATCGGGGTCCGAGATCAGATCAAACGGGAACGCCTGTTTATCACGGAACTTCTCATGCGAGGCCAGGCTATCTCGCGAGACTCCCAGAATAACGGTTTTCTCTCGTCTAAATTTCGCATGCAGGTCGCGAAAATCCTGCCCCTCCAGCGTACAACCCGATGTGTTGTCTTTCGGGTAGAAATAGATAACAACATTTTGGCCGCGCAGTTCCTTCAACTGGATGGTCTTGCCACGGGTTGCCTCTGCTTTGAAGTTGCCGACGACACGGTTTAAGCGGGGTGCACTCATGTTTGCTCCGGTACGGTTTATGCTTTCACTGGTTCTAAGATGGCGTCGAGGTTCAAACGGTCGCA
>CAYWBZ010000348.1:0-2296 GCA_964456535.1 uncultured Woeseiaceae bacterium
GAATGGCAAATACTCGATCTGGGCACTGGCAGCGGCGCCATCGCGATATCGATCGCCGCGGAGCGCTTGCTGTGCACTGTCACCGCAACCGACGTCAGCCTGGATGCCCTGGCTATCGCCGCGGAAAATGTCCGCCAGGCCGATCTGGCGAACGTCATCTGCGTTCCGGGTGCCTGGACCGAGCCTGTGGCCGGTCAGCAGTTCAATATCATCGTTTCCAACCCGCCTTACGTCCGTGAAGGCGACGAAGCCCTTCAGAACCTGCGCCACGAGCCCTTATCCGCTCTCGCATCCGGCCCAGATGGACTGGACGATATTCGAATTCTCGCGACCGATTGCGGAGGGATACTCGCCGCGGACGGCTGGCTCATGATGGAGCATGGAGCCGACCAGCAGGCCGACGTAGCCAACATCCTCGAGGCGGCTGGCTGGGTCGATATCACGTGCCATAATGACCTCGCTGGCAAGCCCCGCGTGACAGCGGCTCGCCGGAGTGGTAAATAGGCGCCCACACTTCAAATTACGAGACAACACGAAATATCATGATCACCATCAAAACCAATCACGGCGACATCAGTGTCGAACTGTTCGACGAAAAAGCACCGGTTTCCTGCGAGAACTTCCTCCAGTACGTTAAAGACGGCCATTTCGACGACACCATCTTTCACCGCGTCATTCCGAACTTCATGATTCAGGGCGGCGGCATGGACGAAGACATGAATTCCAAGCCTACGCGTGACCCGATCAAGAACGAAGCTGACAACGGCGAGAAAAACGAGCGCGGCACACTGGCAATGGCACGAACGGGTGTTGTTGATAGCGCAACTTCACAGTTCTTCATCAATCTGGGCAGTAACGACTTCCTGAACCACGGTGGCCGTGATTTCGGTTACGCCGTATTCGGTCGGGTCAGTGATGGCATGGACGTCGTCGATGCGATTGCAGCTGTAGCGACCGGCAATAAAGGTGGCCACGGTGACGTACCGCTAGATACAGTGACCATCATCGAAATCGCCATAGCCGAGTAACTCTGACATGCTGCGCCGCGATGCCCGTCACCTTGCTCTTGAGCAGGTCGGCACCGATGGTCAGCAACGAATCGCTGCCGGCACCGCGTTGCTTATCGGTGCCGGCGGTATCGGTTGTGCGTCTGCTGCCTATCTCGCGTCCAGCGGCGTAGGCCATCTCATCATTGCGGATTTCGACACTGTCGATGAGACCAATCTTGGGCGCCAGGTGCTTTACACGCCGGATGACGTCGGCCAGCGGAAAGCCGAGGTTGCGGCAGAACGCCTGCGCGTCACCAATCCGGACATCAAGATTACGGCGATCACCGAACGCCTGCAGGATGCGGCGCTGACCATAGCGGTCGAGTCAGCCGATGTCGTCCTGGACGGTTGCGACAATTTTGCAACCCGGTTTCAGGTTAATGATGCTTGCGTAGCGGCTGGGCGACGACTGATCTCGGGATCTGCGATTCGCATGGAAGGGCAACTGGCCGTATTCGGACCAGATTACGGGAACATGCCCTGTTATCGCTGCCTGTACACGGAAGCCGACGAGTCCATGGATAGCTGCGCGGGCAATGGAGTGCTGTCTCCGGTCCCCGGTGTCATCGGCACCATGATGGCTGTCGAGGCGCTCAAGTATTTCGCCGGCATCGAATCCGACACAACCATGCTGCATCTGTACGATGCCGCAGCAACCGAATTCCACACTCTCAAGATCCAAAAACGCGAGGACTGCCCGGCATGCGCGGGAAACGTGGCAGCGTAAACATCATCGGACTGCTGCAAGCCGCGGCGGTTTTGACGGTCATTTTTTCGTTGCTGACGGGATTTGATATTCCGCAGCACGGCTTCGAGCTATTCACACATTTTCGCCTGCAGTATTTCGTGGTATCAGTCTTTTTGCTAGCAGTATTCACGTTTCTGCGTCACTACATCTATATCGGCTCACTTGCTGTCGCGGCGATATTCAACGCTACTTCTGTGCTGCCATGGTATTTCGCAGAATCTGCAACCGTTGCTGGCGAACCACTAAAGCTGATACATGCCAACGTCCACTCGAGCAATACTGAATACGAGCGCTTGATCGATCTCGTCGCTGCAGAAAGCCCGGACATGGTTTTCCTCCAGGAAGTAACCCCCGAGTGGGTCGCTGGCACAGCGAGTTTGCTGCAGGATTATCCCTACGCGTACGCCGCGCCACGACACGGCAACTTTGGCATTGCAGCGTTTTCCAGAATTCCGTTCGATTCCATAAAGCACATCGAAAGCCCACCGCTCGGTTACCC
>CAYWBZ010000349.1:0-2296 GCA_964456535.1 uncultured Woeseiaceae bacterium
GATGCGTAGCCATTATTGCGGAGAGATCAACGAATCTCTGAACGGTACTGAGATTGAGGTCTGCGGCTGGGTTCACCGGCGTCGTGACCACGGTGGCGTGATTTTCATCGATCTTCGCGATCGGGAAGGCCTGCTGCAGGTCGTTTTTGACCCTGATCGAGCTGAAATTTTCGCGCAAGCTGAGCGCATTCGTTCCGAGTTTGTGCTCAAAGTGAAGGGTCTCGTGCGGCCGCGTCCTGAGGGCACAGTAAATCCGAACATGCGAACGGGCCAGGTCGAAGTGCTGGCGCATGAGCTTGAGATTCTCAATAAGTCCGAAACGCCGCCGTTTCACCATGACGAGCAGGCCAACGAAGACATTCGTCTCAAGTACCGTTATCTCGACCTGCGTCGCGAAAACATGCTGGGCAACCTGATGTTGCGTCACAAGGTGACCATGGCCATGCGCAGCTACCTCGACGGCAATGGTTTCGTCGATGTTGAAACGCCGATGCTGACACGTGCCACGCCGGAAGGGGCTCGCGACTACATCGTCCCGAGCCGCACTTATCCCGGCAAATTTTTCGCGTTGCCGCAATCGCCGCAACTATTCAAGCAGCTCCTGATGATGTCGGGACTGGATCGCTACTACCAAATCGTGCGTTGCTTCCGCGACGAAGACTTGCGCGCTGATCGCCAGCCGGAATTCACACAGCTTGATGTTGAGATGAGCTTTGTTGATGAAGAGGCTGTCATGGACACCATGGAAACCATGATTCGCCATCTCTTCAAAGAGACAATGGATGTCGAATTGCCCGCAGCCTTCCCACGCATGACTTACGCGGACGCGATGCACCGCTATGGCTCCGACAAGCCGGATCTTCGCATTGACCTCGAGCTGATCGAGGTTGCCGATCTCATGAACTCGGTTGAATTCAAGGTATTTGCAGGACCTGCGTCTGACCCTGAAGGTCGAGTGGCAGCACTTTGTGTGCCCGGCGGAGCGGAGATGAGCCGCAAGATCATCGATGACTACACCGCGTATGTCGGCCGTTACGGTGCCAGAGGTCTTGCCTACATCAAGGTCAACGATGTTGATGCGGGTCGCGATGGTTTGCAGTCACCCATCCTCAAGTTCCTGCCGGATGATGCGGTCACCGGAATCATTGAGCGCACCGGCGCCAGGACAGGTGACCTGATTTTCTTCGGTGCCGACAAAGCTCGCGTGGTTAACGACGCGCTCGGCGCACTGCGTGTAAAGGTTGGCGAAGACCGTGGTCTGGTTGCCGACGGTTGGGCACCGCTTTGGGTTGTCGACTTTCCGATGTTTGAGAAAGACGCGTCGAACAAACGTTGGACCGCATTGCATCACCCATTCACAGCGCCCTCCGAAAACAGCGCCGAAGCTTTGCTGGCAGATCCGGGCAACGCGTTATCACGTGCCTACGATATGGTTCTGAATGGCTCCGAAATTGGTGGTGGATCAATTCGTATCCATGACCAGGAAATTCAGGCTGCCGTATTTGAAGTACTTGGCATCAGCGAAGAGGAGGCGGAAGAGAAGTTTGGTTTCCTTCTGGAAGCACTTCAATACGGCTGCCCGCCACATGGTGGCGTAGCATTTGGTCTCGATCGCATCGTGATGTTGATGGCAGGTGCCGACAGCATTCGCGAGGTCATTGCGTTCCCGAAAACGCAGACGGCCAGCTGTCCGCTGACCAATGCGCCGGGCGAAGTGTCAGCCGAGCAACTCAAGGAAACCGGCATTCGCCTTAGAGCGCCGCGTACTGAATAAGACCTCCGAAACGGTCATTTGCGTTCACGGGTATCTTTCCCATGGCGCTGGCATGTACTTGATCAAACGGCGGTTCGAGCGCGAATACGGAATGCGCGCGTTGCTATTTAACTACCCGTCCGTACGCGGAACGCTCGACGAGAATGCGGCGGCACTGGCCGCATTCATCCACGAGCAGAATATCGACCGGGTGCATATCGTCGGGCACAGCCTCGGCGGCGTACTGGCATTACGCATGCATGCCAACAACCCGGAATTCCTGCCGGGCAGAGTTGTTTGCCTGGGCTCACCCCTCACCGGGTCCCGAGCAGCTAATTTCCTGAGCGAGCTCGAGTGGGCAGAGGAAATCATCGGCAAATCACTCCCGGCAGGGATAATCCATCAAACCGCCAACGACTGGGCGCCACATGTTGCGGAGCACCGGGACATCGGCGTTATAGCCGGGACAGTGCCGCTGGGATTTGGGCGTCTCTTCGCGAACTTCGATGAAGATAATGATGGCACCATCGGCGTTTCCGAGAC
>CAYWBZ010000350.1:0-2279 GCA_964456535.1 uncultured Woeseiaceae bacterium
TCGATGATCCGCACAGCAAGGTGAACCATTTGTTGAAGACGCGCAGGCACAAAGTGCTTGTACCGGAAACGGGCAATGACCCCAATGTCTACTACTTAATTTAAGGACTAAGACGGCATGTCGGAAGAACTACTCGTTACCGCGAGAAATAATACGCTGATCGACCCAAGCCTGCATATATGGACCTGGGAAGTGGCGATGTACCTGTTCATGGGTGGGTTGACTGCCGGGATAATGATTCTTGCCGCTTTGATGACGGTGCGAAACAAGGGTCAGGTGGCTCCTTACGCGACTACGCGCCTAGCATTGCTTGCACCTATCGTATTGTCGCTGGGCATGACAACATTGTTCCTCGACCTCGAACATAAACTTTTCGTATACCGGTTCTATACGTCGTTCCAGATTACGTCCCCGATGTCATGGGGTGCCTGGATCCTCATCGTTGTCTACCCGATTTCGATCCTGCAGATATTGTCGACATTACGCAGTGGGTATTCGAATCTTGCGTCGTATGTCGACAGGCTTACGATCGGACGGCTGTTGGTCGACTGGTGCGAGCGCTACCGAAAGGAGATTGCTTTGTCGGTCATTCCGTTCGCCGTGGCGCTCGGAATTTACACGGGCATTCTGCTTAGCGCGTTCGGTGCGAGACCATTCTGGAATTCCGGTGTGCTTGGGCTGTTGTTCCTGGTCTCTGGCATGTCTACCGCCGCTGCTTTGGTCATACTCTTTGCGCGACAGAGTAGCGAGAAATATCTGTTCACGCGGATAGACCTGGTGATAATCCTTGCTGAGATCGCCCTGGTTGCGCTGTCCCTGATTAGCCTGGCGTCAGGGTCGGGCCAACACATTGAGGCACTGCAAAGTGTCATGGGTGGTTCCCACACGTTCTCTTTCTGGGTATTGTTCGTCGGTATCGGATTGTTGATACCGATGCTGCTGGAAATTCTGGAAATATCGGGAATCAACAAGTCGCTGGCTATGCTCGCCCCGGTATTGGTTCTCGTTGGCGGGTATGCGCTGCGGCAGGTCGTGCTGGATGCCGGCCAGGAGAGCACCTGGACGAACTACGCAACTCAATACAATGCTGAATTGCTGCAACGATTACCGCAATCAGACTAGAATACTTTACACAATCACATCCAGAGGTCAGGAACTTGGTGAAAAAATCATTAAAGGCGATGTTGCTTTCAATAGTGGTCGTATCCATTGCCGCTTGCGGTATGTCGAACGAGTCGGAATTCTCGCTGACAGACATCGCTCAGGCAGCGGCACGGCAAGACGATCGGGAAAGTGTTGAGGATTTGGCCAGCTGGCTGATTGAGGGGCGAGGCGACTTCAAACTCATTGATGTACGAACGCCCGAAGACTTCGCGAGCGGTAGTATCGCGGATGCGGAGAATATCCCCATCGCGCAGATCGTAACTCAGGACGTACTTATGCGCTTGCCGACAGATCGCATGGTCATCGTGTATTCCAACGGCTCCGAGAATGCCGCCAAGGCAGCAGTGCTGTTGCGCTTGTCCGGGATAGATGCGCATCTGTTGACGGGCGGCTACAACGCCTGGCATCAGCGTATTCTAAATCCCGACATTTCAGCCGATGAGCTGGACGGCGAGAGTCTGCAAATATCGGCTCAGCGTGCTCTAAGCTGCTATTTCGTTGGTGAGCGCTCCGGGCAGGCCGCCAAGCGAGCGAGTCAGGCGGATACACCGTTTGTTCCTCCGGTTTTTGTGGAGGAAGAGGAACTGCTGGAACCACCACCAGGCTCGGGCGAGGAGTCCTGCTAAAGACTATTTGTTGCTCTCTGCGTTAATAGCAGCGTTCCGAATAGCTTCCATTTCAGATTTGTTGAGCGGTCGCTGTCCATCTACTGGCGTGCGACCGCCCAGCGAATTGTCGATGTTTGTCCAGGCGTCGGCCGGCAGGCCGTCACGCAGCAGGTCGTGAGCTGGCTGGAATGATATTTCACCGGCAGATTCTGTGAGTTCACCCTGACCCAGTCCCAGTGCTTCACTCGAGCGGTGACACGATTCGCAGGACCGCGATTTGCCCGTCGTGTGCGGTGAGAGCGGTGCGAATATTCGAACGAACTTTTCCTCTTCGAAGTCCGGGTGGGCGACGGTCATTATCATTCCGGGTATGAATAACTCAATCTTGCCGTCTGTATTAACGCCCAGCGCTGGCAGCGCGTTATCCACATGCCAGCGTTCGTTGCTCCAACGACCCGGCGTTAACGTTCGTTCGACGTGGTCCCACTGCTCGCCATCGGTATCGTA
>CAYWBZ010000351.1:0-2256 GCA_964456535.1 uncultured Woeseiaceae bacterium
GACCATAGTCGTTCTCAAGATCGACCGGTGTCGAGAGCTTGGCGGCGATAATCTTCTGCTCAAACTCTGGTGAAAAGCGCGATATGGTATCGACGACGTTCATCGTCAACTCCCTTTTCGCATCATCCGTCCAACCACCGCCGAGATGGTACGGCGCGTAACCGATCATGACACTGACGACGCTCTTGCCGTCGGGTGCGAGGGACGGGTTATCAATCGTCGGAATCGTAATATCCAGAACGGGTTCGTCTGAGAACTTATCGTACTTGATCGCATCGAACGCCTTCTCAACATGGTCAAGTGTCGGCGCTATTCGTACGTGATCCAGCTTGTGTGCCGCGCTCGCACCTTCGAACGTCACATCCCCATCGACCGCGAGCAACAAATGTGCAGCAGTACCGTTGCTTCTGAAGTTCGAAATTCGGTGTTCGGTGGTGTGTGTAAGTGCCTCAACCGGGAGCATATCGAGCAACACAGACTTGGGATTGGTGCTGGCGCTAACAACTGGCGCTTCGATCATGGCGCCACTCTTGAGTTCAACACCTTTGACCACCCTTTTCTCAATGAGGATTTTCGTGACTGCGTTGCCGCACTTGAACTCCACACCCAGTTCACGGGCACGACGGACAAGCGCTGCGGTCAGTGCGAGGCTGCCGCCCTTGATCGACTGCCCTGAGATCGACTCGTGCATCAGCAGATTCGTTGTTGTGCCGGGAGAGCGCGGCGCAGTGAAGGTGCCTAATACCGCGTCCATTGACAGTGCTGCCTTAACGAAGTCTGTTTCAAAATACTCGTTCAGGAAGTCACCCACGGGCATTGGTGCAATGCGCAGCAGTTCAATCATGTCGTGCGAACCCAGAAGTCGCAATCCGAGCGCGCGCGTCAGAAGTTCAACGGGTGCCTCGCTCTCTACGTCCAGCAAGTTGAGCGGACGACCCATGAGAAAACGCGAAAGTACGGGGCGAATTCGAGTCATGAATTCGCGATAACGCACATAGTTTCGCCCGTCGGATGGGGCGTGCTGCGCGATGCCGAATGTCGTTGTATCCATGGGCCCCGATATCGGGGCAATGCGGCCGGAACCACCAAGTGCGTATACCGTTGGTGTGTTTTTTTCTATAAGGTCCTTTAGACCTAAGGACTGCATTACTGATTCAGAGACATTTCCTGTCCCGTGCCAGATCCCGGCGCTCTTGAATCCGGGCTGAAACTCGACTGATTCTGCAAGTCCACCCGGTGAATCACGCATCTCAACCAACGCCACACGCCTGCCCTTCATCGCCATCAGACATGCGTTCGTCAGGCCATTGTGGCCTGCGCCTATAACAACCACATCGAATTGTTCTTTCATGCTGCATGCTTCCCTAGAATGGCTTTCGCTGCCATCTCACCCGAGGCGCCCATGATGCCGCCACCGGGATGGGTTCCTGATGCGCACATCCAGAAATTACGCACAGGCGTTTTGTATTTTGCCCAGCCTGCTGTCGGCCGTAAGTAAAGTAATTGCTCAAGCGACAGCTCGCCGTGGAAGATGTTGCCCTCGGTCAAGCCGAATTCCTGCTCAAGATCCCAGGGGGTTAATACCTGACGATGCAGGATCGTCTCTTTGATATTCGGTATGTATTCCTCGAGTGTATCGATGACGGCATCGCCAAACGCTTCGCGTCGCTCCGGCCAGTGCGAGGCGCCCTCTTTAATGTCATAGGGCGCGTATTGAACAAAGCAGCTGATAACGTGTTTGCCCGGCGGGGCCATCGTTGGGTCAAGGAGTGTCGGAATGACCATATTGATGTAGGGCCGCTCCGAAAAATCACCGTACTTGGCCTGGTCATGAGCCTTCTCAAGATATTGAATGCTTGGTGCGATGGCGACATCACCATAGAGGTGCGCTCCATCGCCTGGGCGGCTGGGAAATTCAGGCAGTTTGTCAACGGCGATATTCACTTTGCCGGAGCTGCCGCGGAATTTGTAGTGACCCAACTGCGTGGTGAGTTCGCTATCCAGGTTCTCCTTCCCAATCAGACCAAAGTACGTCCGATGCGGGTCGAGCCCTGATATGACTGCGTCGGCGCGAATCTCGTCGCCGTTTTCGAGTGCAACGCCGGTTGCTTTGCCGTTCTTGATTATGACGTTGCTGACATCCGCCTCGGTGACGATTTCTGCACCGTAGGAGAGCGCGGAGCGAGCGATCGCTTCGCTGATACTCCCGGTGCCGCCTTTGGCGGAGCCCCACGCACGCATCGCGCCGTCAATCTC
>CAYWBZ010000352.1:0-2245 GCA_964456535.1 uncultured Woeseiaceae bacterium
CCGGGTATGAGCCAATTCAAATCATATTTTCTTGCGCTGGTCCTCGGCGTTATCCCTGGTGCTATTACGATGGCGGCAACTTCCCAAACCACAAATTACGCAGGTCTTCTGGAGCTTTTTGAGGAATGGCGCGAGTTCGAGTCGCCGCCACTGCTCGATGGTGCCCCTGATTATACGGTCGAAACGTTTGCCGCCCGGCGGGGCGATTTTACGGCGCTGCAAGCTCGTCTGAACGCCTTCGATGTCACGGCATGGCCGATCCCCCAACAAGTGGACTGGCATCTCGTACGTGCTGAAATGAATGGCTATGACTTCAACGAGCGTGTTCTGAAACCCTGGGCCCGCGATCCAGCATTTTATGCCTCGGTCTGGATGGCTCGAAGCGATGTACCTGCACATGAGGGCCCTACACACCATGCTGTCGTGGAGGTTTGGACGTACGACTTTCCGCTCGATACTGCAGCCGAAAAGAAGCTTGTTGGCGAGCTTGACGCGATACCGCCCCTGATGCGTCAGGCCCGGCGCAATTTGACCGGCAATGCACGCGATCTCTGGATCACCGGAATCCGAGACGTCCGAGCGCAAAGCGAGGCTCTCGAATCGTTGCAAGAAATGTTGGGCGACGCGCCGAGCTCTGAGTCGCTGGCCGCGATCTCGTCTGCGATTGAGGCTGGTGATGATCTGGTTGCCTGGCTCGAGTCTGAAGCGGACTCAAAGACGGGCCCATCTGGCATCGGCAAAGACAATTACACCTGGTATCAGCAGAACGTGCACCTCGTGCCGATGACCTGGGAGGATGAGGTGCGTTTGCTTGAGCGAGAGCTCGCGCGCGCGTGGTCGATGCTGAAGCTTGAAGAGCACCGTAATCGCGACTTGCCGCCACTGGTCGCAGCGAGTAATCCTGAGGAGTACGACGCGAAAGCCGAAGCCGCTGTCGAACGCATCATGCGTTTTCTCGATGAGAAGGACATCGTAACCGTCACCGATTACATGGAACCGGCATTACGAGAGCATATGGGGGCGTACGTTCCTCCGGAGACCCGCAATTTCTTCATGATTACTGCGCACTACGACCCTGCGCCCTTGTTTACACATTTCTATCACTGGTTCGAGCTGGCACGCATGGACCGCAATCCACACCCAAGTCCGATACGCCAGGGTGCGTTGTTGTACAACATCTTCGACAGTCGCAATGAAGGGACAGCGACAGCGGTCGAGGAGATATTCATGAACGCAGGCCTGTATGACGACAGTCCGCGATCAAGGGAGCTGGTCTGGATACTACTGGCGCAGCGTGCCGCACGTGGTCTGGGATCGCTGTATGCCCATGCTAACGAATTAACGATGGAAGAGGCGGGTGGTGTGCACATGGACTGGACGCCGCGCGGCTGGATGAAGACCGAGAAGGAACTGCTGATATTCGAGCAACACCTTTACCTGCGACAGCCGGGCTATGGCACGAGTTACGTCACCGGTAAGTACCTGCTTGATCGTACGCTGGCCGCGTATGCGCGCCAGGTAGAACTTCGCGGAGAGGAGTTTGTGCTGCAAGAGTTCTTCGACAAACTGAACGCAATCGACAGCATTCCAATCTCACTTGGAAGCTGGGAGCTCACTGGTATTCGGGATTAGGTGATATGGGGTATTGAATCCATGCCATTCAATACCATTCCACTATCATTACTGTGCGAAACGATGAAATTTGGAGGAATTAGCATGGCCACTTGGCAAGACGAATTCATTCGGTTATCAGAATTACACAGGCATGAGGTGGAAAGGTGGTTGGAAGGAACCAACAACGCCAACGCAGTCATTGATGCAGGTGAATCAGAAAAGGCATTCTTACTTCAATGGATGTCCGCAGGCGAACCGGGCCGGAATCAGCAACTGCCAGACTGAAGTTTGGCGGAAGTTCGCATTAGGGCGTCGTTGCAAGCGTTCGAATAATCCGGAGGAGGTCATAGCGTGTGATTGCTCCGACGATCTTGCCATCTTCGACCACCGGTAGGCGCCTGAACTTGTTCGCCAGGAACATGCCCGCAACATAATAGATGTCTACCGTTGGACCCACGGTGATTACATCAGAAGTCATGTACTCAGCCACCGTTGCCTCAGTGGGAGGCTCGCCCTGAACGCCCTCGGTCACCAGCTTGAGGAGATCTGTTTCGGTGATGATTCCCACCAGTCTCTCATCGGAGTCGACCACCGGGGCTCCAGTCACGTGATGATGCAGCAGGAAGTCGAC
>CAYWBZ010000353.1:0-2238 GCA_964456535.1 uncultured Woeseiaceae bacterium
CGGCCAGAAGCAGCCGGTCGGGGCAGCAATAGAGGCATGTCCTTATTCATTTTGCGAACTGCTGCTTTGATAATAACGGTGTGAGCTGCTTATCCGAGAGCGAAGTCAACGCACTGCAAGAGGCTTTGGACGACGAATTCAAGGCGTGGGCGACCTATGATCAGGTGATCGATGACTTCGGACCGATTCGACCATTCATCAATATCCGTGATTCCGAGGCCAGGCACATCGACGCGCTGCTGCGTGTTTTCCGTAACTTTGGATTGACGCCGCCAAACAATGCCTGGGTTGGAAAGACTCCACATTACAAAAGCGTGGCATCCGCCTGTGCTGATGCCGTGCAGGCGGAGATCGACAACGCGGATCTCTACGAGCGGATCATGCAGAGTTCAGAGAGACCGGAGATACTGACCGTGTTTCGCAACCTCCATGATGCATCACAGCAACGGCACCTGCCGGCCTTCCGGCGCTGCCTGCAACGCGATCGCCGCCAAGATTCCGCATGAGCACGCTGGCCTGGATCATCTTGGGAGGCGTACTGATGAGCGCCATCGCAATGGTCGGCAGCGTAACGCTCGTGCTGAAGCCCGCGACACTTGATCGCTTGCTGTTACCGTTGGTCGCTTTCGCCGCAGGGTCACTGATCGGTGGCGCGTTTTTCCACATGATTCCAGCAGCGATCGGCGCTAACGCAAATATACTCGGTATCGGTGTCGCGGTGGTCACGGGATTTACTGCGTTCTTTGTGCTTGAACAAGTCTTGCACTGGCACCACTGTCATCGAGCGCGGAGTGATTGCAAACAGCCACTGACTTATCTCATCCTGATTGGGGACGCATTGCACAATTTTCTGGGAGGTTTGGCTATTGCGGGTACGTTCCTCATCGATGTCCGACTCGGAATCACCAGCTGGCTCGCGGCGGCAGCTCACGAGGTGCCACAGGAGCTAGGCGATTTCGGGGTATTGGTCCACGGCGGCTGGTCCAAGCGCCGGGCTCTATTGTTTAATGTTCTTTCCGGTCTTACGTTCTTGCTCGGTGGATTGTCGGCCTATGGTCTGTCGTTTCAGATGGATGTGAGTTGGCTTATTCCCTTTGCGGCTGGAAATTTTCTTTACATAGGCGCTTCCGACCTGGTCCCTGAAGTGAACAAGCACGATAATCACAAAGCCAATGCTGTCCATCTCCTGGCGTTCGTGCTGGGCGTGGCGCTCTTGTACTTTGCAAGAGTTATGATCGACAAGTGACAGAATTTGATGCTACTCAATCGTAAAGACGAGGAACATTCTATGACGCCTGACATGAGCAAAGACCGGGTGGCCAAGGCGCTACTCGATCCGTCCAGTATCTTCTCGGGCCCGATGGATGTGGTCGAAGACAAGAGTATTACTGACGAGCTTAAGATCGAGATTTTGAGGCACTGGGAATACGATGCACGGGAAATGCAAGTCGCTGATGAAGAGGGGTTCCCGGCCCGCCCACCGGGATGCTTGCTGGATGCGGTTATCACAGCCCTGCATCGTATGGGTACGGCACCTGACATAGAACATTCACCGCCAACTAAGCAGGGCGGGGTGTAGCGACAGCGTAGTTGCTATGCCGATTAGATCAGAATTCGAAAGATGATGAATCCGACAGGAGCACAAAATGATCAGATATTCGCAAGTTAAAAATATGCTCGAACAGGTTCGCGACTTTCATGGGCAGCTCGTCCAGTACTACGATCGGCTCTCGAAAGAGGCCGAACAACAACGTGTGAAAATGCTTTTGGACCATATGAGCAAGCACGAGCAGGATCTGCAGGAGGGCCTCCGTGCATACGAAGAATCCGCGACGCAGAACGTGATGGATACCTATGTAGACTGCGAATACTGTAATGAGATTCTTGCGACCTGCAGACACACGCCAGTTGCGCCGGAAACAAGCGTCGATGGTGTAATAAAAGTAGCCATGGACGTTGACAATTGTTTGTTGCGGTTCTTTCGCGAAGTCGCCGAGCATGCGGAAACAGAAAGAGTGCGCGACGTGTTTAGGAATCTCGTTGAAATGGAGGAGAGTGAGCTGCGCAAGCTCGCGATGAATGCCCTTCAGGCGGTAGATTACTAGAATACTCTCTACAGAGGGTGATCGTGACTAATGTGCTTGTCCGTTGCCACACCTTGCGATTCCCATCATTGGCGACGCTTGTATGGTGCTAGTTACGTGATGATATTGGACGGCTGCTTTGGGTCACAAGCAG
>CAYWBZ010000354.1:0-2230 GCA_964456535.1 uncultured Woeseiaceae bacterium
CTACGGCTGGATGGACGATGAGATTTTCACTGAAATCGATGAGGAAACCGGCGTTAATCTTGGCGAAGAACTAAACAAAGTGACCGCGTATTCGCTTGAGGGGCAGGGACCGGTTTTTCTGTTCGAAGGTAATATCAGTCAGGAATCCAGGGATTTGGTGATGACATTCATCGCAGCCGAAGGTGATCTTCAGCCCATGAAATCATCAGGGAAGTCTTACTATCGACTCGCTGCCGAAAGTAACGAAGACGGCGAAGAGGACGACAGGACTGTCGGCGCCGGCGACATTGAATTTCAGATCGAGGCGCTCGAGGAAGAGTCCTGGATCAGTCTTGACCTGAAGAACAAGGTCATTGTGACCGCGAGTGAAGAGCAGATGAAAGCCATGCTCGCCAATGGCGGCAAGATCAAGGGCGGGGGCAGCCATAAAGGTGCTTTACTTGTTCTCACCGCCGAAAAGGCATTGCTGCAGGCTGGCATGAACTCCAGCGCACTTGGCGAAGACGATGACGGTGATTCGGACTGGGATTCGAATATATTGCGCAACACCGAGCAGGTAGCGATCCTGGTTGCGGCAGTGGCAAATAAGCTCGCGATAGAGGTAGAGCTCATTACGACCGAACCGGACATGGCTCAATCTCTGGCCAGCGTCGCCCGCGGGCTGATTAGCTTGGTTTCATTTGATGACAGCATGGACGATGACGCGATTGCTGTATTGCAGAGCACCAAGGTCGAGGCCAAGGGCAATAGCCTGAGCCTTTCGTTGGCTATCGATCCCAGCCTGGTAGTCGCAACGCTACGTGACTGACGAGCTGCAATTGATCAATGCCGCGAAAGCGGGGTCCGCGGATGCTTTCGCGGACCTCGTTCGCAGTTACAGAACGCGATTGTTGCGATTCCTGCTGACGCGCTGCTCGAGTTTCGCGGATGCAGAAGATGTGTTGCAGGACACAATGATAGCGGCCTACCGTTACCTGCATTCCTACGATCCTCGCTGGCGATTCAGCACCTGGTTGTACCGGATCGCAATTCGCAATGCTCAAAAAATGCGCTCGGAAAACATGGTTGAGATTGGCGAACTGAGCGATGAGGAGAGTGATCCACTGCTGCATTGCATCGCACATTCCGAGACAGAGAACTTGTGGGTAAGCGCGCGCCGCGTACTTAACGATGACGTATTTGCAGCCACATGGCTGCGATACGCGGAAGATATGTCGATAAGCGACATCTCAAAAGCACTGGATCGATCTGATTCCTGGACCAAGGTAAATCTGCTGCGCGCGCGCAAGGCCCTGGGTACAGAGATGAACCACAAGAACAATGGAAGTAAAGCCTATGGATAAGTTGACGAAACAACTGAAAACCGACGCCGCAATGATTGATGTGCAGGTCTCGGATGAACTCGATCGTCGTATCACGGCGTCTTTACAGGGTGTAACTCCCGAAAGGCCGGACCTGCCTGCCAAACAGCCACGTCCTGCGGCTTTCTGGTGGGCGAGCAGCCTGACCGGAGTCGCTGCAGCACTGGTCGTTATAGCGATTATTAATGCTCAGTCGCAGCCCAAGGGCGACCCGGTGGTGCGGGTAGCAGGGACCTCGCCAGTGCCGGAGGTAACCACGCCGACAATCGACTGGAAGACGGAATCGGCCATGCTGACCCGGCCCTTGCAACAAGAGCTGGAGGACCTGCAATCGGACTTAAAAAAAGCAGAGGAGAAAGTCAAGAGAGATATTGGGCTTTGAACCTGTGGAAAATACCTACTTAATCCACTATCCTCGGTGAATGGGGTCAGTTCGCTGGAAATAACAAGAATAAGTTCGATACAGAACAATCACAGCTAAAACAGCAAGAAAGCGAACTGAATAAGACTTAAGAATACTGGTGACGAGTAATTCGGTCACCGGGTCATAAATCGCTCGACCTTCAAAAGGATGCATGAAGTATGCCTTTAGCTGTTGTCCTGATTCTGCTCGTCGTTGGTTCCATCCTCTTTCACCTCCTGAGTCCCTGGTATTTCACCGAGTTGGCTTCCAACTGGTCAATGGTGGACTTTACGATGGACATCACTTTTTACGTCACGGGATTTGTCTTCGTGGCCGTGAATCTGTTCCTGGCGTATTGCGTCATCAAATACCGCTACAAGAAGGGCGCGCGTGCTACGTATGAGCCCGAAAACAAGAAACTGGAATACTGGCTTACGGGTCTGACCGCAGTCGGCGTAGCAGCCAT
>CAYWBZ010000355.1:0-2202 GCA_964456535.1 uncultured Woeseiaceae bacterium
CCTTGCCGCCCGCACCCACGCGTGCCTCAAGCATCTTCTCATTGACGAAGATGCCGCTGCGCTGTCTGCTCACCAGGTAACCATCAGCAATCAACAACTGGTACGCTGCAACCACCGTGTTACGTGCGACGTCGAGCTGCTGAGAGAGTTTGCGGCTTGAAGGCAGCTTCATACCCGGTGGAAACGCACCATTGATGATGCCGTCAACGAGCTTCTGGCGAATCTGGTTTTGCAGATTCATCGGATTGTCGGGATCGATGTATATTATTGCGTCACGCACGAGTGAACGATAACTCAAAGTGACTGATTGAACGAAATCTGGAGATCGAAATGCTGGAATCTGGCGCCAAGGCCCCTGAGTTTGTGCTCAACAACCACGAAGGTATTGAGACATCACTATCCGACCTGCTGCAGAACGGCCCGCTAATTCTGTATTTCTACCCGGCCGACTTCACACCGGGCTGTACTAAAGAGGCTTGCACCATTCGCGATATCCACAACGACATTCAATCTGTCGGCCTGCAGGTCGCTGGCGTCAGCCCGCAGGATGAAGAAAGCCACCAACGCTTCCGCGAAGAGCACAACCTGCCGTTCGTTCTACTCAGCGACCCCGAGAAAGTCGCTATCAAAATGTACGACGTCGATGGGCCTTTTGGTGTCGGCGTCCGACGCGCAACGTTCCTGATCAGTCAGGACCGCTCAATCAAGGACGCAATGATGGCCGACGTGCGTATCGGCCGGCACAAGGAATTCATAGAAAAGGCGGTCATCCTCAGAGAAACCGCGGGACTCAAATCTGGTTAGTCGCCCTGCACTGTGACGATAACGCGCCTTGAATGTGGCGCATGGCGGTGTTCCCAAAGATAGACACCCTGCCAGGTTCCCAACGCACAGCGTCCATCCACAACAGGGAGATTCAAATCCGTCTGTGTGAGTATGCTGCGCACGTGTGCTGGCATGTCATCAGGTCCTTCGGATCTGTGCGTGAACATTGGATCGCCATCCGGGACTTGTCGTGACATAAACGTTTCGAGGTCACGCATTACTGCCGGATCGGCATTTTCACAAAGCATGAGCGAGGCGCTGGTGTGGCAAATGAATACATGACACATGCCAGTGTCGATTCCGGACGTATTGACGATTCGCTGAACGTCGCGACTCAGGTCATGGGTGCCGCGACCCTTTGTCTCAATCCTCAATTCGTCCCGAGCAATCACTGTGCGGGGACGTACGGCGCCCCGTAACGCAGTCGTATTGTCTTGGTTTTTCCAAACCATGGAACGGAGACAATGTAGATATTGTCGTATTCATTCTCGTCTATCTCAGGCACGTTCTTGCTGGCGCCCATGTTGCCTATCAGTGCCGGTACCGTGTTGCTGTGGCCAACGACAAGAATGATCTTCCCTTTATGTTCACGAACTATCTCATCCATTATCGTTTCTGTATTCGACGCATCATAAGGCGTTATGGGCAAGTTCAGCGCGGTCGCGACCGGTTGTACAGTCTCTTCTGTACGTCGATAGGAAGTAGAGTAAACGGCATCGATACCGGCAATGACATCCGCGTCGACCAGTTGCCTGGCCAGTTCCGCAGCCCGCTGTTTTCCGGCTTCATTAAGTCCAGGATTATCGGCGGGGATTACCGCCTTCTCAGCATGACGAACGAAAATGACGGTTGTCGTCGCTTGCGACTCAAAAAACCATGCAAGACCAACGGCAATCGCCGTATAAATAATGATGATCTGAGCACGGCGGCGGTGCCGACGTCGGCGTCGATCGATATCTGACTTGGGATTGCGCATGGGGTGCGACTTTACTCGTCCTCGCGGTCGTCGGCAACGACCTGATACTCACCCTCTATGACACCGCCGGTCGCGGTGCTGTTCTTCGTAGCGTCCGATGGCACCTGACTTCGAAGCTGCCGTTTGAACCACCAGACTCGCAATCCGATAATCGCGGCCATTATCAAAACGATACTGCCAACAATCACAAAAGCGAAAAAACCCAGAACGATCGATGCGCTGATCGCCAGCGCACCAACGATAATTACGAAAATATTCGCTATTGGATTACCGGCAGGGAAACCGCGATTAGCGGAGGAATATTTCAAACTGTGTTCCTTGTGTAGAAACCTTGCCATCGATTCAGACCAGTATGGGGGCATTCCTGGCGAACGCAACTATCGGAATGTTCCCGGAGAGAA
>CAYWBZ010000356.1:0-2201 GCA_964456535.1 uncultured Woeseiaceae bacterium
ATACTTAACCGGGCTCATGTCGTCGGGAAAGTACTGTTCGCCCGCCGCATGGCCATCGTCCTCGTCGTGAGCGTATCGGTAGTCTTCTCCATATCCAAGGTCTTTCATGAGACGAGTCGGCGCGTTGCGAAGGTGAAGCGGAACCTCAAGAGAGCCTTTATCACGGGCGTCCTGCATGGCCGCTTTGGTCGCGGTATACACAGCATTACTTTTCGGCGCACAGGCGAGGTAGACAACTGCGTGCGCGATAGCCAGCTCACCCTCGGGACTACCGAGACGTTCCTGCGCTTCCCACGCATTCAGCGTCATCTGCAAACTACGCGGATCGGCATTGCCGATATCCTCTGATGCAACGCGGATCAGTCGACGCGCGATATACAGCGGATCGCAGCCCCCGTCCAGCATGCGCATCAGCCAATACAGCGCGGCATCCGGATCTGTTCCACGAATTGATTTGTGCAATGCCGATATCTGGTCGTAGAAATACTCGCCTTTCTTGTCGAACCGACGCCGGCTGCCGGAGGCTACTTCCTTGACGACGTCATCGCTAATTGCGCCGTCTTCGCTAAGATCAGCCGCGAGTTCCAGCAAATTGAGAGACCGTCTCGCATCGCCATCGGCCGCCGTTGCGATTAGCTGCAGTGATTCATCGCTCATCGAATAGCGGCCACCAAGCCCGCGCTCCTCGTCCTGCAGCGCCCGCTGAACGATGTCCACAAGATCGTCGACCTCCAGCATCTTCAGAACATAGACACGCGCACGAGACAACAATGCATTATTCAGCTCGAACGACGGGTTCTCAGTCGTAGCACCGATAAACGTTAATGTGCCGTTCTCGACGAACGGCAGAAACGCATCCTGCTGCGATTTGTTGAAGCGGTGTACTTCGTCCAGGAACAGGACAGTGCTGCGATTATGCACTTGCCGGTGCTGCTCCGCCTCGGCAACTGCGGTCCTGACGTCCTTCACGCCGGCCATTACGGCAGACAGTCCTATAAAGTGCGAATCTGTAGTCGCAGCGACCATCCGGGCCAGCGTCGTCTTCCCGGTTCCGGGCGGCCCCCAAAAAACCATCGAATGCGCTCGACCCTGCGTAATCGCCCGGTGCAATGGCTTGCCATCGGCCAGCAAGTGCCGCTGCCCATAAAACTCAGGCAACGTCGCCGGCCGCATCCGGTCGGCCAATGGACGTTCGATGTCTGTTTCGCTGCTAAATAGGTCAGTCAATGTCGGCGCTTGGCAAGTCGTTCCTCGGCATGCAGACACCAACCACCGATGCCCGCCAAGCCAATAACAAGACCGAGAATTATACCGGCCGCGTCTGCCCCCACGTCCAGCCACTCAGCGGTTCGATAACTCACTATGCGTTGGCAAGCCTCAATGACAAGGCCGAAAAACAACAGTCCAATACCGATTTTCCAGTAAGAACGTTTGCGGTACAGCCCCGTAAACCATAGCGAAAGCACCAAAAAAGTAACCCCATGAAACCATTTGTCGACGCCGTCGAACCGGGCCAGAGCCTTGAACCTGTCATCCCAAAACCAAACTGCTGGCATGAGCGTCGCCACAAGCACCAGCAGCAGCAAGGTCAGGCTGGCCACCTGCCAGCGTCTGGCGTAGCGTAGCGGTAGCATCTAGGGATTCGCTGTTTCGGCTATTGCTGGTGTGCCAACAGCTGGCGTACCGACCAGATCGACCTCATCAGGAACCCGGAATTCGAATCGGGTGTCATCGATTGGCTCATTCACCTTCACGTCGTACAGCGCAACGAGTGTTGTCTGCTCAAGGTTGTCGAAAAACACCATGCGCCGCAGTTCATTGTCGATAAAGCCGAGCTCGACGCGATTGAATCCACTCAACTTGTCCTTGGGTTCCAGGCGAACCCAGGTCGTTATTTCCTCAACAGTAGTACCACCGAAATCAAACTGCTCGAGCGCGTTTTCCGATCCACCGAGTAACAGCGCCGGAGTATTGGCAAGTGCTTCTGACTGTGGTTTTACGGTCACCTGCTCGAGATCGAGGTCGTAACTCCAGACGTTAGTGCCATCGGCCACCAGCCATTGCTCGTACGGCTCGGAATACGACCAGCGAAAACGCGCTGGCCGTGCAATCTCGAGCGTGCCGCTCGTTCTTTCAATGATCGCTCCCTCGGCGTCAATCAGCGACTGCTCAAAGCGACTTTCAAGCGTGATGACATCGGT
>CAYWBZ010000357.1:0-2169 GCA_964456535.1 uncultured Woeseiaceae bacterium
TCCGGATGTGTCATCGCGTCAGGCTCATTGCAAAGGTCCATGATGGCGTGAGCAACACGGCCGGTGACATCGACGAATGCCAGGTCACCCAGTTTGCGGTTGGTCCGGTCAAGCCGAGTAGCCAACTGCGTGGCCAGTTCAAACACGAGTCCAGGGCTTTCGCTCGCAATCTGGCGAAAACGCGGGTAGGTCATCTCGGCAATTTCACACTCGGTTCGAGTTCGAACCCAGGCACTACGCGTCGGTTGTTCGTAGAAAAGTCCCATCTCACCGAAGAACTGCCCCTTGTTCAGGTAAGCCAGCACCATTTCGTTGCCGTCTTCGTCCTCGATCATGACTTCAACCGATCCATCGACGATGTAATACAAAACATCCGGCAAATCGCCTGCATGAATCATCACAGTCTTTGATGGAACAGTCCGTACACGGCAGTAACTTAAGAATCGGTTAATCGCCGGTACATCGCTCAGGTTCTTGGCTGTCGTTTGCATTGATAAATCCTCGCCCCAATTGCGGACTACTTGTAATACAGAATGCCGATGAGGGCAAGCTAAGTGCGTGTTTTGGCTTCGATTTTCGTCGTTTTTCGGGTTTCGGACAGTTTCTAAACCCAATAAGCCGTTTTTGTCATAACTTTGGCCGTTGCTCGCATCAGTCGAATGATCGGCCGCGGCAATTCGGCTGCGCCGGCATCGACGGCGTTTTCACCATGTTCTTCCTCTTCATCGCGCATCTGTTTGACGATCGCACGGCTCTTCGCGTCTTCCTCA
The DNA here is from genome assembly GCA_964456535.1 of uncultured Woeseiaceae bacterium. Taxonomy (GTDB): domain Bacteria; phylum Pseudomonadota; class Gammaproteobacteria; order Steroidobacterales; family Woeseiaceae; genus UBA1847. The sequence goes on from CAYWBZ010000357.1 coordinate 771, forward strand.
GGCAGTTGTTCGAGGTGACTATCGAGGTGCGAACAAACCTGCTTTTCGGTTTCGGCGATGAAACCCAGGCTCCATTTGTCGCCGAGCACACCACTGGCTGCGCCGATAGCATAGGCGCCCGCGTACCACAGTGGGCTCAGACGACTGGGCTGATAGCCCAGTTCGTGAATGCGTTGTTCGCACCAGGCGAGGTGGTCAAATTCTTCGTCCGCAGCACGTTGCATCTGATCTTCGACATTCTTGTCACGCGCTACGGTCGCATGTCCCTGGTACAAGGCCTGGGCCGCTACCTCACCCGCGTGATTAACTCGCATCAGTCCTGCCGCGTGCCTTTTTTGTCGTGCGTCCAGACCGGTGTCCACGACGTTTTCTGCGGGATTGCTGCGGGCGGGGCGGCCTGCCGGGGTCGCAACGGTTCGCAAGGCATTATTTGCGCCGATGAGCAGTTTATCGAGTGGGGACAGTTGACGGTGTTCCATGCGACGAATTATAGCGTCGTAAGTCCGGCAGGCGGTATACTCCGCGACTAATTTTTTCGGGCGAGAGCCCATTCCAGGAGTTCGTTAATGTTATTTCGTGTGATTTTGATAGCCGTGCTGGCTATCGCGCCGCTGCCATTATTGGCAGAGGAGGCTGAGGAACAAAGCCCGTGGGCCGGCAAGGCCACCCTGGGATACCTGGCGACATCGGGAAATACAGAAAATTCCACACTGAATTCAGGATTTGAAGTCGGCTACACATCGGGCCGATGGGCGCATTTGCTTGAGGCAGCGGCTATTTCTGCTTCAGAGAATGAGGTGACGACAGCTGAGGCCTATGATCTGGGCTGGAAGAGCGAACGCGAGATTACCGATCGCGACTTCCTCTTTGGTCGCCTGCAATGGCGCAAAGATAACTTCGGTGCCTTCGACACCCAGTTTTCTCAAACACTGGGTTATGGGCGTCGCCTGATAGATAACGACAAACACAAGCTGAACCTGGAGCTCGGCGTCGGTGCGCGCCAGTCAGAGTTGCAGCTCCTTGGCTCGAAGGAAAATGAAACGATCTTCACAGCGGGTGGTTACTACAAGTGGCAGTTCAGCGAAACGGCCGAATTTCGTCAGGATTTGACGGTTGAGGCGGGTGGCGAGAACACCTATACGCAGTCCGTGACGGCGATTTCGGCGAAGCTCCTGGGTGAGCTCGCACTGGTAGCCTCCTATACGATCAAGAACAACTCTGACGTGCCGCCGTTGACCGAAAAAACCGATACCTACACAGCTTTATCGCTCGAATACTTGTTCTGACGAATTCAGGGCCTTATTGCCACGTGTAAGTTATTGATTGGTACCTAGAAAAATAAAGCTCAGGATTGTTTGCAATGGGGCGGGGGCTAAAGTATTATTTCGCGCCTTTCGCC
>CAYWBZ010000358.1:0-2163 GCA_964456535.1 uncultured Woeseiaceae bacterium
CCCCGTTACGACCTTCGTGGTGGTCGTCAGATGCGTGGCAACCGAAGCAGGTAGTGGGTGGACTCGGGAATGTTCGGTCCTCGTGACAGTCCAGGCAAATGGCCTCGCGATGTTTGCCGAGCAGCGGGTACTCGGTTCCACTGTGATCGAACTCGGCTTCAAGCCACTCGGTCGGCTGATGGCACGAGCCGCACTCGGCACCCATGACTTCCTCGTGGGGCTGATCTTCAAAGTGACAGTCGACACACTCGGCAGAAGTTTCCCGATGCTTCAGATCTGGCGAATGGCAATCAGAACACTCTGCATCGGCATGTGAGCCCTCAAGGTCAAAGTCGGTAAAGCGGTGATCAAAGGTATTCTCATCCAGAATAACAATGACCGCGTCGCGACCTTCGTGTTCGGTGTGGCACGAAGAACATTGATCATCCTGTACTTCGGCACGAAGTCCGTGAAACCCTTTTTGCTGCTCGACATCTCCTGCCACATCTTCATGACAATCAAGGCAGAGATCGCGCTGCCCTTCTTTGTCGAACAGCTTATGACATGAAGAGCACTCGCTCTCAAGGTCAGCGTGCCCCGCGATGACTTCACCGGGCATTACAAGCGTCTCGATGTCCTGAGCCGATGTGCTGTGTGATGTTAGTAGTGCGATCATCATCACTAATCCGAGAGAAAGAGTCCTTTGCAAGTGCATCTGCCCGGTGGCCTCACCTAGTACATATGTACTGCGAGTACATGTACCAGTGCAGAAACAACCAGAAGGAGGAATAACGGCATGTGAAACACATGCCAAAGTGAAAACAGACGCTCGTAGAAAGCCAGTTGTGCCACTTGTCGCATCATTCCGACCTGTTGAGCGGCATAGGCATTTGCCGTCTTTCGAAGATTCTTCGCGTTGCTATGCAACGCTTCCGAGTTTGCGGTTCGCTCGCGGAGTTCTTCTTTAATCAACAGATAGAGGCGCACCCGTACAAAATAATACTTGAAGGTCCATGACATGCAGTGTCGCATGCTTATTGAACCAGTGAATTGCTCGCCCGTGAGTTTCGCCGAAGTTCTGTGTAATTCGTTAATAAAATTTGGCAGGATAGCCGCAAGGCCACGACTGTTCTCCAATGAATCCGTAATCTCCGCGCGTAACTCCTCAATGTTCGCCCGTTTGCCATACAGACCACGGTGAATACGCGTATAGAAATATCGACCAATAATTCCGCTAACAGTGACCGCTATCATGCTGTAAAGCGCGATCGTACTGTTAATGGCATCAACACTGAAGTTGCAGTGGTAGAGAATAAGTAGTGGTCCAACGAGACCGAAAATCATATGGATTCGAAACCAGTGTTTGACCACCCCAAGCTGCCGCAAGATAGTTGACTTCTTGCCAGCCGGATAGAGAAGCAAGAACAGCATGAGGCTTCCGCCAGTTATGCCCAGCCAGTAGCCGAGACCATCATTAGGGTCGATAAGTTTTGCGTCACTCAGCAGCCAGCCGGCGATTACTGCGGCAACCAGGAATGCATAGCCATACAGTGCGCTGCGTGATCTCCGGGAAGGTGACGCTTCGCGTGTTTCTGGTTTAGGTGTCGCTGGGGTCGCCAGCGTTGTTGTTTCCAACATGAGTATCTGACCTTATTATTCTATTGTGAGGTTTAGGTGCTGATTTTCAGCAACCAGTATCGTGCCGGATTTCGCTTCCAGACCTTGAAGTGCGACGGTAGCGTCACCGCCGCGCGTAATTCTTGCTGTGACTACCACCTCGTCGAAATCCGACAATTTCACGCCGGCAACCATCGACTGGCTGTCGTTCAAAAGAAAGTCGATGGGAAGTTCTGACGCAGCGCGCTGCAATACCGCGATCGGTGCCGGTGGACCGCCAACCGCTTTGGCAAAAATAAATACGGTATCAGTCGGTTGAACGACACCGATTGCATCGGGCGACAGTTTGACATTGCCATATATTCCGGCGCCGGCTGCTTGTGCATCGGCTGCTCCGCCAAGCTCCGCCAGCTCTGCATCAAATTGACCGAGTGCGGCGGCTCTCTCGTAGGCGTCGGCAGCTTCGTCGAGACGATTGAGATGCTTGTACGATTTGGCTAACAACAACCAGCTACCACCGTCGTCCGGATTATCACGGAGTCGGCTGGCCAGGCCCTCGACCATGCT
>CAYWBZ010000359.1:0-2153 GCA_964456535.1 uncultured Woeseiaceae bacterium
GTCGCCACTAACTCCGGCCTCAAGTAGTTCCGCAGCTTTAGCAAAATCCTCCTCAAAAAGAGCGATATCTGCGAGGCCCAGGTTTGCAAACGGCACACCACGTTCGCTGGACTTTGCCATGCTCTCATACGCCTGCTCCGCACCGGCGATATCACCATTTGCCAGCTTTTGCATTGCGATGGGAAGCCAGGCCTTCCACATACCAGCGTCAACCGCCAGTAAATCCTCAGCACGCTGAGCACCCTCATCGAACTCACCGGCCAACATGGCAAACAGCGCGTAGTTGGAAATCACAGTCTTGTTAGTTGGATAAATCTCAAGACCCTTACCAGCCGATTCCATCGCTTTCTTGAAATCCAGCATGAAGTAATACGAGATCGCCATGTTGTTATGGCCGGTATTGTCCGCGGGGTATTTATCGACCAAGGCCTGATAGCTCTCGATCGCCTTCGGATAGTCGCCAGCAACTGCAACGTAATACAGCCCAAGGGTTCGTAAGCGCTCGCGTTCAGTCATGCTGTCCATTTCGGTCAGCGCTCGCTCCCACAAAGCCGTTGCCTGATCTTCCCTGCCAAGATAGAAAAGACTCAAAGCCCAACCGGAATAGGCTCGACCAAAGTTGCCATCGTATGCGATCGCTTGCTCATAGAACGGCAACGCTTCGTCGTACCGCCCATTCGCTGCAAGATTCTGAGCCTGGGTATAGTTCTTCACCGCTTCCAGTGAGCCGGCGGTAAATGTCTCTCCAAGCGGCCGGTCCGCGTCGTTAATCGATTGATCACCCAATTCTTCACGAATGTTGTCGGCCAAGCTGCCAATGGCAGCAAGTACATCTATCTTGCCGTCCGCCTCTGCCGACGCCTCGGCGAGCACCTCACCGTCCTCCGAATTAATGATGCGCGCCGTTAGTTCATATCCCTCACCGTCAGATCGCAAACTTCCGGACACTACCAACTTGATGCCTTCACGTATCGATACCAATTGTGCGCCAACCTCATCGAGTTGGCTTCCAGGCCTCAGGGTCTCAAGTAACCTAGCCGCAGACGGCCGCTTATAGGCCGTAATGAATGGAGCGCCTTCGAGGCCGATATTAAGTGCCTGCTCCAGTGAGCCATCAAACAGCGGGTCTCCGGTTTGATTGTCAAAGTCTGCGATGAGCAGCGATACAGGTTCCAGCGGCACTTCAACCAGCGCATTAGTGCCGGTCAGGTTCACGTAGAGCGAAAACCCAAGCGCCATCGTCAGAACGCCAATGACGACAAAATCTGTTTTGCGACCACCAAAGGGAACGACAACCGTATCGGTTGGGTCTGCCTGAACCTCGACGCCAGAATCAGTGACGTCGTATATCCAGGCGAGAACAATGGCTACCGGCAAGCCGATAATCGCGAGAATGATAACGGCGCGTAAAACCCATTCCGGCGCATCGAAAGCCGGCAACATAACGCTCGCGCCTTCGATAGTGATCCAGCCGATGCCGACATACAGACCGATAGTCCGGAAGACTTCCCTTCTTCGTAGCTCTTTGATCAGTCTATGCATTATTCGTTTTTGGGGGCATCTCGAGGACTCGTGCGCCGAGTCTAGCACGACAAAACAACGATCAATGACAGAAGATTCTTGGTATTCTTGCGACTGTAATACAAATCTCAAAGCGCGATCCGGGTCCACGGTTAGCGCCTATCAATTCAGGATGAAAAACTTGCGACACTTATTGCTGGCGTACGCGCTTGTGTCAGTCATAGCAGCACCGGCTGAAGCGACCACAGTAATCACAGAAATCGATGAAGTCGTCGTAACGGCATCACGCCGCCCCGTCACGTCTGGTGAAATTTCGGCCGGCCTGAGTTTGCTCGATCGTGAGGCAGTCCTGTCACAAAAGCTGACGACCGATGCGCTGTCGTCAAACGTCGGTATCTATCTCCAACAGACGACACCCGGACAGGGTGCCGCGATTATCCGAGGGCTGAAGGGGTCGGCAATACTGCACCTTGTCGACGGCATGCCGCTCAGCAATGCCATTTTTCGAAGTGCACCGACGCCGTACCTGGCGCTCGTTCCAACCACTGCGGTTGAACGCATTGAAGTCATCAGGGGGACGCCGGCGTCGCTATACGGTAGCCAGGCTGTGGGTGGTGTCATTCAGGTTGTTT
>CAYWBZ010000360.1:0-2152 GCA_964456535.1 uncultured Woeseiaceae bacterium
CCGCTTCTGACGTAAGGACCCCTTAGGTCGATAACAGCAATCCAAAAAGAACTAACCAAACGAGCAACAGGAAATGCCAGTAGATTGTGCACAGCTCGATGCTGCGACGAATCATTGTAGAGTCACCTGTACCCAGAACAACCTTAAGTGTTGCCCTGGCCCACACATATAAGCCGCCCAGAATGTGAACAGCATGTGCGCCCGTCAAAAAATAAAAGAATGCGTTGGCCGGGTTATTCGTGATGAACTGCCCGGAATTTTGCAGCTGCTGCCACGCGATGAACTGGCCAAGAACAAATCCGAGTGTGAGTACGCCTGTGATTAGCAGCCCCGGCTGCAGCCGGCCTTGCTGCCCTTTAACTGCAGCGTTCCGCGTCCATTGAAAAACACCACTGGCGACGATCAACATGACCGTGTTCGTCCACAGTAATTGTGGCTCAGTCAACGGCACCCAGTCACCAAGATCCATGCGCAGCGCGTAGGCGCTCAGGATCAAGGCAAAAAATGACGACACAACCGCCAGCAACGTAAGTAGCGCTATTAGCTTGCTCTTGTCGGGCCCGCCCAACGGACCGTAGTGAGCCGTATCACTGACGACCTCCATTTCCCATGGTGCCGCATTGAACGTCTGCTTCAGCAACCAGCCCAGCAGGGTAACCAATATGATGGCGAGAAAACCAAGAGCGATTGTCACTTAGTGATCTCCCTCGTGTTCTCTGCCAGCAGGTGCTTTGTCCGCCGGAACGTTCTGCGGAATAAAATCATCCTCGTAGCCCGGTACGCTGTAGTCGTAGGCCCAGCGGTGCACTTCGGGAAGTGCATGACCCCAGTTGCCATGCTTCGGCGGATGATCCGGCGTCTGCCACTCGAGTGTTGTTGCATCCCACGGGTTCGGGTCAGACTTCGGTCCCTTCTTCAGGCTCCAGATCATGTTCACAAAGAATAAGATTTGCGTCGCTGCGACAAACAATGCGGATATCGTGATGGCCGCATTCAGGTCTTGCGCCGAATCCGGCAGGAAGTCCGTATTACCCATCGCAAAGTAACGACGCGGCACGCCGGCGAAACCGAGGTAATGCATCGGCAGGTAAATAGCGTAGGTACCGAGGAACGTCATCCAGAAGTGCCATTTGCCGAGCGTTTCGTTGTACATCCTGCCAGTGATCTTCGGCCACCAGTGATAGATAGCACCAAACACTACAAGCACTGGCGACACGCCCATCACCATATGGAAATGCGCGACCACGAAGTAGGTGTCCGATAATGGTAAATCGATTGTCACATTACCCAGGAACAAGCCGGTCAAGCCGCCATGAATAAAGGTGAAAATGAAGCCTATCGAGAACAACATCGGCACCCGGAGATGAATGTTGCCCTCCCACAGGGTGAGGACCCAGTTATAGACCTTTATCGCCGTAGGCACCGCGATGATCAATGTCGTCGTAGCAAAGAAGAAACCGAAGTACGGGTTCATGCCGCTGACATACATGTGGTGAGCCCATACGATGAAGCTCAAACCGCCGATCATGATGATGGCCCAGACCATCATGCGATAACCGAAAATATTCTTACGTGCGTGGGTGCTGATAAGATCCGAAACGATACCGAATGCCGGCAGCGCAACGATATAAACCTCGGGATGACCGAAGAACCAGAACAGATGCTGAAACAGAATGGGACTACCACCCGTGTAGCCGGGATCGATACCCATCGAACTGATCGCAGGCATGAAGAAGCTCGTGTGCAGCGTCTTATCGAACAGCATCATGATCGCGCTTACCAGCAATGCCGGGAACGCCAGCAAGCCGAGAATGGTTGCGATGAAAATGCCCCAGACCGATAGCGGCAAACGCATCAACGTCATGCCCTTGCAGCGCGCCTGCAGCACGGTGGTCACGTAGTTTAGACCGCCCATCGTGAATGCAACGATAAATACGGCCAGTGATGCGAGCATCATCAAAATGCCGAGATCCATGCCCGGCGTGCCCGGACTGATCGCTTGCGGTGGATACAACGTCCAACCGGCGCCAGTGGAACCTCCTGGCACAAAGAAACTGGCGATGAGGATGATAACGGACAGTAAATACACCCAGTAGCTGAGCATATTCAAGAACGGGAACACCATGTCGCGTGAGCCGCACATCAATGGAAT
>CAYWBZ010000361.1:0-2152 GCA_964456535.1 uncultured Woeseiaceae bacterium
TGCACCATGGCGTTAAAATTCTCCATGATCCGATACGCAATAAGGGCACTGCGTTCACCGAAGCGGAACGAGAGGCTCTGAAATTAACCGGCCTGCTGCCGCCACGCATACACAGCATGGCTGAGCAGGAATTGAGGGTGCTGGGCAATGTCAGGGCGAAACCAACGGATCTTGAGCGCTACCTTTACTTAATTGCGCTCCAGGATCGCAACGAGAACCTCTTCTATCGTGTCGTAATGAACAATATCGAAGAGATGATGCCCATTCTGTATACGCCGACTGTCGGCAAGGCGTGTCAGGAATTTCAGCATATCTACCGCAAACCGCGCGGCTTCTATGTTTCCCTGGACGATCGCGGCCGGGTACGCGAAATACTTCAAAACTGGCCACACAAAGACGCTCGAATCATAGTTGTTACCGACGGCGAACGAATCCTCGGCCTTGGCGATCTGGGTGCCGACGGTATGGGGATACCCATCGGCAAGCTGGCGCTGTATACCGCCTGCGCCGGCATCCACCCTACTCAATGTCTGCCAGTAATGCTGGACGTCGGAACAGACAACGAGCGGCTGTTAAACGACCCCCTGTATAACGGCATTGAGCGCCACCGGGAGCGTGGTGCCGTGTACGACGAACTGGTTGAAGAATTCATCACGGCGGCAGGCGAAGTGTTTCCGGGTGTTCTGATCCAGCTCGAAGATTTCGGTAACTCCAACGCATTTAGATTTCTGCAAAAGTATCGTGATCGCACCTGCCTGTTCAACGACGACATACAGGGTACAGGTGCCGTCGCCGTGGCCGGACTGATCGCTTCGCTCAGAATTACTGGTGGCAAACTGTCAGACCAGAAGCTACTGTTTCTCGGTGCCGGAGAAGCCGGCATTGGTGTTGCCGATGTGTTTGTCGCAGCACTGATCGAGGAAGGACTAACCATAGAGCAGGCTCGCCAACGCTGCTGGTTTGTGGACAGCACAGGGCTGGTCGTGAAAAGTCGCCAGAATCTGGCCGTGCATAAACTACCGTACGCTCATGAGCATGAGGGCTGCGAAGATTTCCTTGCGGCCGTAAATACGCTTAAGCCGACCGCTATTCTTGGGTTCTCTGGTCAACCGCAGACGTTTACCCAGGACATCATTGAAGCCATGGCGAGCATTAATGATCGGCCCATTATCTTTGCACTATCGAATCCGACCTCAATGGCAGAGTGCACAGCCGAACAAGCCTACGCCTTCAGCGAAGGCCGCGCTGTTTTTGCCAGCGGCAGTCCCTTCGATCCAGTCACTGTTGATAACCAGACCTTTGTTCCCGGACAGGGCAATAATGCTTACATCTTCCCCGGAGTAGGTCTGGGTATCATTGCCAGTCGATCGCGAACTGTGACCGATGAGATGTTCCTCGCCGCAGCACATTCGCTGGCCGGCCAGGTGTCGGACTCGGATATCGAACGAGGGCGTATCTATCCATCGCTCGCCCGAATCCGGGAAGTATCAGCACTGATCGCCAGAGATGTCGCGCAAATAGTGTACGACAATCAACTTACCGACAAAGAAGAACCGGACGACGTACTTGCTGATATTCGCGCGCATATGTATCACCCGGTGTATCCGCATTACGCGTAGAGTAATAATCGCTCAGGCATGTGACCAGTTGTCGGGATCCTGAGAGTCCCCCGGCGATAATCCGACGATATCGCCCGCGGTACTCACTCCAAGACCCAACACAGTTCTGTTAGCGTATGAGAAATAGGCGGTAACCTGATTGATCTCCAGAATCTGACCGTCGTCCAGGCCCGCTTTTCGCAGTGATTCAATATCGTTCTTCGTCAATGCCTCGGCTGCGAGCGTAAGTTTTCCCGCATATTTCAGACCGGCCAGCTCGGCGCCTTCAAATGCGTCCTCTGGCCGGCCGCTTTGTAACGCCAGCCGGACTGAATCGGACCGTACCGTGTCATTTAGCAATCGCGCCATACCTGCAAAATGGTGCTCAACGCAATACACGCATTTGTTCAGTGAGCTCACATATACGCCGATCGCTTCGAGATAGGCTTTCGGTAAACTATTGCGTGGATGGTGCAGGACGTATTTGTAAAGCGTCATGTGCCCCTGCATCGTATGCGGTCGAAGACTGTGTGCCAGCATGATGTTGTCGACAT
>CAYWBZ010000362.1:0-2136 GCA_964456535.1 uncultured Woeseiaceae bacterium
CGCAGTGATGTGTTCAACCAGACATCTAACCGCTTTACGACGCCACCGCTGAGACTGCGTCCTGAAGTTGGCAACTGGGGCGCGCGCGTTACCTGGGTTGCGCCCAATCAGAACCTCCGTATTTCTGCGTGGGGTAAGAATCTCAATGAAGACATCGATATTGAGAATTTTGGTCCGCCCAGCCCGTGCTGTGCCTCATTCGCAGCAGGATTTCGCGGCAAGATCAGCTACGGTGTAACCGCGAGTTACGACTTCGGTAGCTAATATCAAGTCGTTAATCGCGATATTCGATATGCAATAGCAAAGAACGGCAGCCGATTGGCTGCCGTTCTTTTTTGTGTTCCGGGCAAAGGATATTGTCATGATAAAAACGCTCACTGTTGTCGCACTGATTCTAATGCCGATCATGGCTTTCGCGGGTGAGGTGCAGACACTGAATCCTGACTCTGTGCCCGCACCCTTCAAGAATCGTTTCAGTCACGGCAAGCTCGTACCCTCCGAAGCTGAATGGCTTTACACCGCCGGGCAAACCGGACGCGATGTGGATGGCAGTATCGGAGTTGGCATTGAGGAACAGGCCGATTTAGCGATGCGTAGTCTGTTTAACATCGTTGTCGAAGCAGGTATGTCGAGTGATGATGTGATCAAGATGACGATCTATTACCTCGATCCGTCCCACTTACCGATTATTGTGGCTGCTCGTAATCGACACTTTGGCAAAGACTTCCGGCCGGCCAGTACGGCAGTCGGTGTCGCAGCGCTTGCGAACCCGGACTACCTGGTGGAGGTTGAACTGGTGGCGGCCAGAGTGCCGGAGACGCGCGCCAACAAGCCATAGAGTATCGCCAGGCCGAGCAATGCGATGCTGACGCTTCTCCAGACGGCCGTTGGATCCTCTGGATTGATAATCGGTTGTACAAGAATGGGTGCGGAGAACTGGCCGACAAACATCGCTGTTGTCACCAGACCAACGCCAAAACCGCGGCGCTTCGGCGCGACGATAGTGAGTATCCAGCTGCTCTGATTGGGCATGTACAGTCCAAAGCCGATACCGGCAATTACCATGCCCAGCAACGCCATTGAGTAACTGTTCGCAGAAGCCACAACAAAATAACCGACTGCCATGGACAGATAGATCACTGCATAAACACCGACGAAATTCAGCCGTGCCTTGAATTTGTAGTAGACCAGCGAGGACAGGGCACCGATCGTATTGCCAAGTGCGATAGCGGCGCCCATCTCAAACGGTGTGGCCGAAAAAACATTGATAAGATAAAACGGTAGTTGTACCGGCGTGATAAAGAAAAACGCTGATGCGAGGAATGCGGATACGAAAACGTAAGACGCGGCGAGCAATGGAATTGAGGGAGTGCTGTCATCGGCCTGCAGTGTTTCTTGTGTCACGTTAGGCAAGCTTTCGCTAAGGGCAATAAAGCTGCTGGGAACAATGACGAAGGCCAGCAGATAACCCAGGAATGGCGCTTGCCAGCCAGTGTTCGCAAGGAAACCGCCCAGCAACATGAAAATGACGCCGCCGAATTTCATTGCTGAGCCTTGCCACCCAATGACGCGATTTCGTTCCGCACCCCGGTAATAGTCCCCAACCATCGCGACGGTCGCTGTCTTTATACCCGCAATTGACAATCCCAGAACGGCGCGCCCCGCGAACATGAACAGAAAACTGTCGGCAAAGTACCCGGATGTACCTGCGATGCCGAAGATGATCAGCGATACGTTCAGCAGGGACTTGCGGCCGACGTTATCGCTGAGCCAGCCAACCAGCGGCGCGCCGAGAATAATGAACAATGCCGGAATCGAGAGGAGGATGAACTTCACCAGGAAGATTACGCTTGGGTCGCCCGGCAGAATGCTGATGGCTGAAAGAATCGCCCGGGCAAACGGCTCGTTCTGGGCGTTGTCGGCGAATACTTTGGCGATTTGCGGCATTGCTGGCGAGGCTAGCGGTGTTGCCAGCAAAGCGATCGCTGTTGCGGCCAGAATTACAAATAATCCGTGAGCGCTAAGTTGTTGTTCTGATTCGTTATGTTCAGATATATCCGACATTTTTGGCTGCCTTTCGCGCTTGGGATTTTGCTCGACAATACGCGGCTATGGCATCATGTGCAAACGATTGCA
>CAYWBZ010000363.1:0-2090 GCA_964456535.1 uncultured Woeseiaceae bacterium
GAGAACTCGAGTCCTTGAAGTTCGTGACCAGAACGACGTTAAACTCGCCGCTGTTTGGCAATTGGCGGACAAAGGTCGTAGTCGGTCCAAGCGTCAAGATCGGCAATGGCAGGCACCCTACGTGACTTACGTTTGGCAACTCAACTGATTACGATATGACTTTCGCCAGAACATATCCTGCCATGACGATCACTGGCAGGGAGCTGAATGTCCAGCAGGTAGCACGTACGTCATGTAGTTGCGCAGTGGAGTACGCGACAAAGTGGGCCGCGCGTGCTGCAACGTAAGTCCAGATCAGGACTTGGGCCAGTAATAACGGTGGTTCGACCAATACGAATAGAAAACCAGCGGCCAGAAAACCCGGAATGCTCTCAAGGTCATTCAAGTTCATGCGCCGTGAGCGATCGACATACTCATTGGGATCCGTCTGGCCTTCTACCGGGTTCGGATTCAGTGGACTTTTCTTGCAGTCCTCAGGACTACGGTATCCGGCTGAGACCTTCATCATTCGCAGCACAGTGATCCAGGGCTGGATCATGAGTTTCAGAATCATGATAGCTGCCGCGATCAGGTAGATATGAAAAACGGGATTGTCGAGGCTTGGCATTGTTGGGTTCTCATTGAGTGCTTGCAAAAAAGTTTAACATAGTTAAAATAATCGAACAATGGTCGAAAAAACGAACAAGCCGCCGTCGGCACGTGTTACCCGGAAGCGGCAGCAGGTCAGGCGTGAAATCCTTGAGTATGCTCAGGCTATCTTGAGCGAGTCGGGCCCGGAGTCGGTCACACTCGCATCAGTGGCAGGGCGGCTGGGTATGACCAAGCAGTCGCTGTATCACTATTTTGCTTCGAAGGAAGCGTTGATTCGAGGCCTGGTAGCGACTTTGCTCGACGCTGAAATTGAGGCCCTGCTGAAGGCGATCAATTCACGGAAGTCGGATAGAAAAATACTCGGTGCTTTAATTCAGTCATTTTATGCGCACTACGCCGATAACCTGGACGCATTCAGAATCGTCTATTGCCAGTCGCAGTTGTATTCGTCATCCAGTGCAGCGCTCGACGAACTAACATTGCGAGAAGAGATACATCCACGTACGCGACTGCTTTTCGATGTTCTGGAGGAGCGTATTGCAGGCAAAGCTGCGACGAAAACGAAGAGACAACTCGCACGGCAACTGGCCTTCACGGCCTGGACATCGGCACTTGGCCTGGTAACGATGCTCGGGGTTGCAGATGCGACCGATGACCCGGTAGCGCATTCGGACAAGGCTTTGCTCAAGACGCTGACCGATGTTTTCGATGCCGCACTATGAGCTGACCTGACGCTGAAAATCCACGTGTTGGTGAATCGATTCCGGCGTACCATGTGCACTTCATGGATTACGACTGGCTCATCATCGGCTCTGGATTCGGCGGCAGTGTGTCGGCACTGCGCCTGTCCGAGAAAGGTTACAAAGTGGGCGTCATCGAGGCTGGCCGACGCTTTGAGGATGATGACTTCGCCGAGTCCAGCTGGCAGCTGAATCGATACCTTTGGGCGCCGATGCTGGGTTTACGCGGCATCATGAACCTCACACCCTTTAAGGACGTCTTCATTGCGAGCGGTGTGGGTGTTGGCGGCGGCAGTATCGTCTACGCCAATACGCTGTATCGTGCCAAGCAAGAGTTCTTTAAAAACCCTCAATGGGCTGAACTTGCCAATTGGGAACAGGAACTCGAACAGCCCTACGAAATGGCTGAACGAATGCTCGGCGTTAACACGGTCCCATTCGAAAGCCCCGGCGACGAACTGCTGCAGGATTACGCCGCCAGCATCGGCACTGGAAACACATTTTGCCGGACACCGGTTGCCGTGTTTTTCGGCGAGCCTGGAAAGACCGTCGCGGATCCGTTCTTCGACGGAGAGGGCCCGGAGCGAACAGGTTGCACACGCTGCGGAGCCTGCATGATTGGCTGCCGTGTTGGCGCAAAAAATACCTTGCTCAAGAATTACCTCTGGTTTGCGGAACAACTCGGGACTGAAGTATTGCCGGATCGAAAGGTCGTCGACATTCGACCGCTGGGTACCAGCGACGGCCGTGACGGGTACG
>CAYWBZ010000364.1:0-2080 GCA_964456535.1 uncultured Woeseiaceae bacterium
ACACCAGGCGATAACCTTGCTCTTCAGCTCGGTCATATCGGTATCGCCGTATGGGTATGCGGGTTTCGTCACTGTTTGATCCTTCGAAAGGCACAGTATAATCATGACTATGCAAACCTTACCCGCAAACATTTACTCAGTGGCGTCGATTCGCGAGATTGACCGCACGGCGATCGAAGACAAAGGCATTCCAGGCTATACGCTAATGAAGCGCGCAGGCAAAGCGGCTGTCCGCGCCGCGCGCGAACGATTTCCAAACGCGAAGCGCTGGCAAGTCATTTGCGGTGCTGGCAACAATGGCGGCGATGGATATGTTGTCGCGCGGCTCGCAGCGCAAGATGGCATCGTCGTTTCAGTCCTGACACTCGTTGATCCCGCGACACTGACAGGCGATGCGGCGACTGCATACGGGGATTTCGCAGCCGAGGGCGGTATTGTCATGGTCTGGACCGGTGAGCTCGATGTGGAAGCCGGCTTGCTGGTCGATGCGATTCTGGGCAGTGGGCTTGAGCGCGATGTCGCTGGCGAATTTGAGGCAGCGGTAGCGGCTATTAATGCGCATCCAGCACCGGTCCACGCGATGGATATCGCAACAGGTATCAATGGTGACACTGGCAGAGTAATGGGCTCTGCGGTTATCGCAGACCTGACAACGACCTTTGTAGGCCTTAAAGCCGGGCTTTTCCTGGGTGACGGCCCAAATCACTGCGGTGAGCTCACGTTCGACGATCTGGACATCGACGCAGAATGTCGATCTGACATCCCGGTGACCTACAACAGGCTGGATGACCGTGTATTGGCTGCAGCGTTGCCACCACGACCGCGCGGTGCCCATAAAGGTGACTTCGGCCACGTGTTGGTCATTGGTGGTGGACCCGGCATGCCCGGTGCGGTTCGACTTTGTGGTGAAGCAGCACTCAGAGCCGGTGCTGGCCGGGTCAGCGTAGCTACCCACCCTGACCACGCGGCACTGATAACAGCCACCCGTCCTGAACTCATGTCGTACGGCATCAGCGGCGAAAGGGCTCTGACCCCTTTGTTGGAGAATGTTGGCGTTGTGGCGTTCGGGCCCGGGTTAGGGCAGTCAGAGTGGGCACACGAGTTATACGAGGTGGTCGCGAAGTCTGATTTGCCAGCGGTGTGGGACGCCGATGCGCTGAATTTGCTCGCTGCGACGCCAGATAGTGCTGAAAAACGTATCATCACGCCGCACCCCGGCGAGGCGGCAACGTTGCTGGGTGGCAATATCGCTGAAATACAGGCAGATCGCCCGGCTGCATTGGAGGCGCTGGCGTCCAGGTACGGCGGAACCGCTGTACTGAAAGGGGCCGGGACCCTGATTTCCGCCAGTTCGGACGTGCCTTTCATCTGCACAGCGGGTAATCCCGGTATGGCTGCACCCGGCATGGGGGATGTATTAACCGGGGTCGTTGCGGCGATGCTGGCACAAGGGCTGCCATTGGCGAGCGCTGCGGCAGTCGGGGTGGAATTGCATGCCCGGGCTGGTGACCTTGCTGCAAGAGACGGCGAGCGCGGAATGTTGGCATCTGACCTTGTTGGCGCGCTGCGGGCAGTGGCAAATCCGTGAATCGCTTTCTGGCTGACGAGGAGGCCACGAAATCACTCGCCGGTGAGATCTTCGCGGCACTACCCGATGACTGGGCCGGTTGGACAGCATTGCTGACCGGCGAGCTCGGTGCTGGAAAATCCACGTTTGCTCGTGCCCTCATTAAAGCGGCAGGCCATCAAGGTGCCGTTCCGAGTCCGACGTATACGCTGGTAGAGCCCTACAAGCTAGCTGCGGGAAATATCTATCATATTGATTTATATAGGGTTTCGGATCCGGAGGAGCTCAGGTATCTGGGCTGGAGCGAACTTGACGATGGCTTTCGCCTGGTCGAATGGCCTGACAGAGCGCCAGATCTCGTGAACGAAGCGGATCTCGCGCTGGAGCTTGAGTATGCCGGGAATTCCCGTAAGGCCAAGATCCGGGGACTTAGCGCACGCGGCTCTGCGTTGATTCAAAAGATTAACTAAGCTCGGTATCTCTATAATTTTGCAGCGAAAACTCTTGGTTTTT
>CAYWBZ010000365.1:0-2048 GCA_964456535.1 uncultured Woeseiaceae bacterium
TGGTTTCAGCCCGCTTTCACGAGAGACTTTCTTGCTGTTGAATAACGTGTTGCTTGTCGTCGCCACCACGCTGGTGTTGATGGGGACATTGGCGCCGCTGATCGTCGAAATGCTGAATGGCGGCAAGATATCCGTAGGTCCACCGTGGTTTGAAATAGCATTCATGGTGCCGATGATTCCGCTGCTGCTGCTGTTGGGCCTGGGAATGCATACGGCCTGGAGAAAACAAAGCACAGGTCCCTGGATTCGGTTATTGCGAATCCCTGCAATTGTCGCCGTTCTCATCGGCATTGTATTGCCACTATTTTTCTACGGTCGCGTTAGCCTGTTGCTGGTCGTTGGCTGCGCCGCTGCTGCCTGGATTGTTATCTCATCCCTGATACAGCCGGTTCGGTCGTGGCGGCGCAAGAAGGGTGCTTCCGCTATCACACGGTCGGCGCTCGGTATGTCGATTGCACACCTGGGTGTGGGTCTGTTCGTTATCGGGGTAACAATTGTTTCTGCTTTTGGTGTCGAGTCTGATCGAGCGATGCGACAAGGTGAGACTCTCGACGTAGCCGGCTTTGAATTTGAGCTTCGTGAAGTACGCGAAGTGCAGGGACCGAACTACACAGCGATCGAAGGTGTGGTCGACGTTCGTCGTGATGGTGACTTCGTGGCGACAGTACGACCGCAGAAACGACAGTATCTGGTGCAGAAAGGCTGGATGACCGAAGCCGGCATTCATCCCACCTGGAACAAGGACCTGTTCGTTGCGCTGGGTGATCAACTGGGTGACGGCGCCTGGAGCGTACGCATACAGTACAAACCGATGATTCGGTTCATCTGGCTTGGTGCTTTCATTATGGCGCTCGGGGGGTTGGTATCCGTTACTGATCGTCGTCACCGGAAATCTGCGTCATGAATAAATACCTGCTGCCACTCATTGCCGTTGTCATTCTCATTCCGATTCTTATATTGGGGTTGCAAAGTGACCCCAGGGAATTGCCGTCACAGTACATCGGCAAACCGGCGCCGGAATTTGATCTGCCTACTGTGAAGGACCCCCAAAAACGAGTTAGTACTGCTGACTTGAGGGGGCAAGTCTCACTCGTCAATATTTGGGCAACATGGTGTGCGGGTTGTCGCGCGGAGCACAACTTCCTGATGCAGCTTTACCGGGAACAAGTCATTCCAATTTACGCGATTAACTGGCGCGATAATCGACCAGGTGCCCGCGACTGGCTGGCGCAGTTGGGTGATCCCTATGTTGCGTCAGGATTTGATGAGGAAGGTCGGGTAGGGATTGATTGGGGCGTCTACGGCGCACCGGAAACGTTTCTGGTGAATGCAGAAGGTCACGTTCTGTTTCGATACCCCGGACCTTTGAATCGTACAGTTTGGGATCGGGAATTCGTGCCGCGAATTGCGGAGCTAAAACAATGACCCATCGACTAATCGTAGTTTTTGCCTCTTTATTGTTCACCGTGTCGGCCTTCGCGATCGATACCGGCAAGGCATTTGATGACCCGGAGATGCAGGCACGATACGAACGGCTCATCGCCGAAACTCGATGCGTGACTTGTCAGAACCAGAGCATCAAGGATTCGAACGCTTTCATCGCGGCAGATTTACGACGTGAAATACAGCGCCTGATGAGCGAGGGTAAATCAGACGAAGAGATTGCTGAGTTTCTCGTTACTCGCTACGGCGATTTCGTTCTATATCGACCGCGAATGGCGGGCAAGACCATGCTGCTGTGGATTGCTCCTTTTGCTTTCGTTCTTTTCGCGATCTTTGCATTCATCCGCGTATTGCGTCACCGCATGGCATTACCAATGGAAGATGAGGCAACAGACGACGGCCCAACACAATGACGTTGTGGCTTGTATTTGTCCTGCTGTGCTTCCTGGCTTTGGCGTTCCTGGTTTGGCCGTTATACCGAAGTTCAGGCCGACTCACGTCGGTGCTGGCGGCGGTTATAGTGGTGACCATCGGACTATCCGCAGCGTTGTATCACTATATCGGGAATCCAGGCATACCGTCCGGGGCAGGCAGCACGCCCCCAG
>CAYWBZ010000366.1:0-2043 GCA_964456535.1 uncultured Woeseiaceae bacterium
CGTAATATCCGGGTGGCCTCGGCAGCCGACTCCTCTGCGCCGGTGGCATCGTCCAGCTGCAATTGTACGAATGCACGGGTCAGCAGTGGAAAGGCGATCAGGTGGTGGTCTGGCTCGAGAATTCGCTGATAGATATCGTAAGCCCGGCCCAAGTATTCGCTGGCTTCGGCGTATTTGCCCCGTTTAGCCAGCGTTGCCGCCAGGTTCTGGGCAGCTGCAGCAGTTTCCTGATGCCAGGTTCCATCTCGTTGTGATCGAATTTCCAGCACCGTCAGTAGCTGTTGTTCGGCGGCTTCGTATCGTTCCATGCCGATCAGCACCACGGCCATGTTGTTTCGCGTGGAAAGTGCGCTCGTGTGGTCTGGGCCAAGCTTTTCTTCCATGACGGCCAGGCTATCCTCAAACAAAGCCAAGGCCCTCGTATACTCGCGCGCGTTGGAGAGAATTCGGGCAAGAACTTCCTGGTTCTCCGCAACCATCAGGCTCCCCGGCCCGGCAATCTGGCGGACCAAAGTCAGCGCCTCCTCCTGCAGAGGAATTGCGGCAACCGAATCTCCGCGTGCCGTAATCGTGCCGGCGAGCGCAGTCAGTGACGTGGCCAGTTTGTCTTTCGGTATAGGCGTCAGCGAGCGATAGATCTCGATCGCCTGTTCATAGTGGACCTTGGCGCTGTCGAGAGAACCAACGGCGCGGGTCAAAAAGCCGAGCGAGCTGTGAGTCTCGGCCACTTGCTCGTGATCGGCAGCATAAACTTCGGTAACCATCGACAGTTGCTGCTCAAGCAGCTCGGTCGCTTCATCAGTTCGCCCGAGCGCCAGCGTCAGGTCTCCGAGTTTGCGCATACTCTCCAGCGCCTCGTACGAATACTGGCCATACAGATCTGTTTCGATCGCCAACGTTGCCGCCCGAAGCTCGTACGCTTGCTGAATTTCGTCGAGACTACTCAAGACATCGGATACTGCCCCCTGCAGCTCGGCAGCCACCGCCGGTTGCCCGGCCAGGTCCGCTTGAATGCGCTGCATACCCAGACCGAGAGCCTCACGCACGGTGATGTCTTTGCCGCTGGTCTCACTGGCTGGGTCATAGGGATCCGGGCTTCGAAAAACGTCGAGCAATAACGATTTTACGAGCGTTGCCCTTTCGGCCTGCGCGTGCGCGGCATTTCGCTCGATTTCCAGTTCCGCGGCATGACGGTTCAGCGTCCAGCCATAGGTACCGGCAATCATGATAATCACCAGCGATGCAGGCACAAAAAACGGATGACGCCGCACAAATCGGCCCGCGCGGTATGTTGCTGAATCCCGTCGCGCGGAGATCGGTTCGTTGGCCAGGTAGCGCTCGATGTCGGCAATAAGAGAAGACGCGGACGTGTAACGACGTTCCGGATCGCGCCGTGTCGCGACCAAGACGATCGTATCCAGATCGCCGCGAAGGGCGCGGATTAATGCGGCCCGACTCAGACTTCGACGGCGCGATTTTGGTTCTGCATCGGCTTCATCAACCAGGGTGCTCGGTCGAAGCCGGTTTTCATGGGTGTCCCCAAGTCCCTCGTCATTTTTTGGTGGTAACGGCAGCTCCCCGGTAAGTAACTCCACAAGCAACAACCCAAGTTGATACACATCGGACGCCGTGGTGATGGTCTCCCCGCAAACTTGTTCCGGGCTGGCGTATCGTGGAGTTAACGGCCGATACCCGGTTTGCGTATGCAGCATGGTGCCGGGCAGTGCATCGGGCTCAAGTATTTTGGCAATACCGAAATCCAGAAGCTTCACTCTGCCATCCGAGTCGACCAGAATGTTCGACGGCTTCAAATCCCGATGCACCACGAGATGCTGCTGCGCATACTGCACGGCCTTGGCGACTCGCAAGAACAACTTCAACCTAGACTTGATACCCAATCGCAGTGCATCGCAGTAGTCGGTGATGGTCTGGCCCGACACATACTCCATGACAAGGTACGGCAGGCCGTCGCCAGTCGTACCGCCGTCCAACAGCTGCGCAATATTCGGATGCTTGAGTGAAGAGAGAATCTGACGTTCCGCA
>CAYWBZ010000367.1:0-2036 GCA_964456535.1 uncultured Woeseiaceae bacterium
AGGAATTTCATTGGGCTTGGGGTGTGTGTCAGGGTTGCCAGGCCGGCCTGGTGTAGTGCTGTGATCAGTATGCCGGTCGCGAGGCCTGTCGATTCTGCCGGGTAGTAATGCTTTACCTTGCGGCCATCCGGTAGCTCCCCGAATTTTTGCAGGAATACGGCGATCAAATACGGTGCCGTTTCCAGAAATGGCTTTTGATCATCGGTGCCCAGCGGCTCAAGCGCGACCAACCACTCTTCGGATGCACGGTGTTCGTAAAACTCCCGCTCCTCTGCTTCGGCAGCGACACGAATCTTTTTCTTGGTTTCGGGGCCACTGACTACAGCGAAATGCCAGGGCTGCAAGTTCGCGCCGCTGGGTGCCGTGTTAGCCGCCTTCAACGCTGTTTCAATGATGTCTCGCGGGACCGGCCTGTCCGAAAAATCGCGAACGGTTCTGCGCTTGTCGATGTCCTCGTAGAAATCATTTAGTCGCTGCCGCATCTCATCAAGCGGATATTCGCGATACTTCTCAAGCGGTATGGTTGGGTAACCCGTCACATCAACTCCTTTTTTGCAGGACGCTCCATTCGTCTGTGTCCTTCTCCGAGACCACCCGTCCGAGTACCGAGATACCCGCTTCGTGAACGGTTTCGCCGCGACCCGAAACCAGTGGATGCCACGACGGCAAATCCTCACCGTCCGCCACCAGCCTGTACGCGCAAGTTGTCGGTAACCAGTGAAAGGCCTCCGGCTCATTCAGCGACAACGTGAGGCACTCGGCAACCTTTGCTGCACGGTTCGCGTAATCGGAACAACGACAGGTATTGAGGTCAAGCAGACGGCATGCAACATCCGTGTAGAAGACCTCTCCCGTGTCCTCGTCCTCGACCTTGTGCATACAACACAGCGCACAGCCATCGCATAAAGACTCCCACTCTTCGCGTGACATTTGCGACAGTGATTTGCGTTTCCAAAAGCGATCGTTCATCGTCCGGTACTCTGCGCTAACACACGTCTAATAGCCATATGAAAGCAGTATTTCTTGATTTCGCCACGATGGGTCCTGGCCTTGATGTTAGCGCCATGCAAGCACTGCTTCCGCAGCTTGAGATATTCGATGTTACGACGGACGAGCAGCTCTCGGAACGTATTCAGGATGCGGAAATTGTACTGGGCAATAAGGTCCGAATTAACGATGAGCTGATGCGGGCCCATCCGGCTATGCGTTTCATAGGGTTGACGGCAACCGGTACCGACAATATTGATCTCGAGGCCGCAAAACGCAACGACATCGCGGTTTGCAATATTCGAGCGTACTGTACGCAGTCCATTGCCGAACATGTCTTTGGCTGCCTGCTCAACCTCACGCGCAGCCTGGAGCAATACAACACCGCCGTTCGCTCTGGCCAGTGGCAGAAGTCTGAAGATTTCTGCCTGTTATCGTTCCCGATACGCGAGTTGTCAGCAAAAACGCTTGGCATTATCGGCTACGGCGAACTTGGCAAGGGCGTTGCCAACATTGCCAGAGCCTTCGGAATGGAGATCCTCATTTCTGCACGGCCAGGCACTGACAGTGTTGACGATGGACGGGTCGCATTCGATGAACTGCTGCAGCGCTCTGACGTCATCTCCCTGCACTGCCCGCTCACAGATGCTACAGCCGGGCTCTTCGGCGAAGCTGAATTCAAGCAAATGAAATCAGATGCCATTCTCATCAATACGGCGAGGGGCGGGCTGATCAATTCGGCCGCCCTGGTTGCGGCCTTGATGAGCGGTGAGATTGGTGCTGCCGCTGTTGATGTATTGCCGCAGGAGCCACCAGTAAATGGCGACCCATTACTTGATTACGATGGGCCCAATCTGATGATCACACCCCATGTTGCGTGGGGGTCTGGCGAAGCCAGACAAGCCGCTATCGGCGAACTCGTCGCGAACATTGCTGCATTTCTTGAGGG
Organism: uncultured Woeseiaceae bacterium; assembly: GCA_964456535.1. Taxonomy (GTDB): domain Bacteria; phylum Pseudomonadota; class Gammaproteobacteria; order Steroidobacterales; family Woeseiaceae; genus UBA1847. The sequence continues at coordinate 1,937 of CAYWBZ010000367.1, forward strand.
GAGCGAACGCAACCGGGTTGTTTAGGCCAACCCGGTTAATCAATCGGTCCAGCTACAGGGGAACAGGTATGAACTGGGAAGCAGTGGGAGCCATATCCGA
>CAYWBZ010000368.1:0-2036 GCA_964456535.1 uncultured Woeseiaceae bacterium
CCCATTGAGGGAACTATCATCACGGCAAGCTCAGGACCGAGTAGCCATTGGCTGGTCAACAGGATGCCGAATATGCCGAGAAAGCCACCCACTGCAGAAATCATTTTCTCGGGGTAATTGGCGGTGTGACGGCTAAAGCCAATCAATTTCAAAAACCCATGCAAACTCATGCGTACTCCTTTCGATTCACCACATCCAGGAAGTCTACAGAGATTCTTGAAATTCACGAGCCGCGCCCTGCGCGCAGTAGTTCGCTTTCCGCATGCCAGTTCGGCATTTGCGTATTCATTAATGACGTGACCCACGTACTCTGGCATTAGCAGGACACAGCACCCGTCACCAAGTGGACAGCGTTCATGACCCGGGAAATATCGTTACCGGATAGCAGGCGGTTCTTTGAAATCCGCTTCGAATCTATAGGCGGATTAGGGGCGCATGCAGCCGGGCAAATCGTCGCCAGCGCCGCCGTATTGCGCATGGGCCTGAATGGCTCCCATTTTTCTTCCTACGGATCAGAAAAGAAAGGCTCGGTGGTGCGCTCCTTTGTGCGTCTCGCACCGGCTGACCGGGCCATTCGCAACAGCGCACCGATCGAATCGCCTGACGTCATTGTCGTTTTGCACGGCGGCCTGCTCGCGCACCCTGCGACACTGGCCGGCATGCGCGCTGGCGGCACGTTGATATACGCCGGATACGAGAATGAGGAACCCTACGGTCTAGCCCGTTTGCCCGCGACGACAAAAATTATCCGGATCGACGCTCAGACGATCGCGCGTGAAGAACGATCGCGACCGAATGCCGTACTAATCGGCACATTGACGGCCGCATTACCCTTCCTTGACCGGCAGGCGATACTCGACACACTCGAAATGACTTTCGCCGGGAAGCATCCGGAAGCCGTGGCCGCTAATGAACGTGCGTTTACGCGTGGTGCCAAGGAATTTGAATTGATTGAGAACGTCGGCCGCGGCGAGGGCGACCTCCCTGCGATGACGTCCAATCCTCTCTGGGGTTATCGAACCGCACCGCTCGGCGGGGTGCTGCCGCTGCCCGGCAACACGGCTCACAATGACCTGCATACCTCACGTAACGGCTGGATGCCGGTGCTGGATGCCGACAAGTGCATCGACTGCGGCATGTGTGACATGGTCTGTCCGGATCTGTGCCTGGTCTGGTCGACAATAACCGGCGACGACGGGCAGCCGGCCGTGAAACTGGACGGCATTGACTACCGCTATTGCAAAGGCTGCATGCGTTGCGTCGAGACCTGTTCAACTCTCGCGATGACTCGCGAGCCCGAGACTCACGGCATGGCAAACCGCTTGCGTGTGCCGCTATTCCCGGACTTGTTCCCAGCAACCGGAGGCAAACATGCTACATGAGGTAGAAGTACCACTGACTCGCAGTGACCCGGTTCGCCAGGTGCACGATTTCAAGAGTGGCAACGAAGCAGCCGCATTGGCAGCACGTGACATTGGTTTCCACGTCATGGGTTACTTCCCCATTACGCCGTCGACAGAAGTTGCGGAAAGCCTGTCGCAAATGCAGGCAAATGGCGAACACGACATCGTGATGATCCCAGCCGACGGCGAACACGGCGCCGCCGGTATTTGCTACGGCGCCGCACTGGGCGGTGGCCGTGTTCTGAACGCAACGTCTTCGCAGGGCCTGTTGTATTCACTGGAACAGTTGCCCGTACAAGCCGGCACCCGTGTTCCGATGGTGTTGAATGTCTCAACCCGCACGGTATCGGGGCCGCTCGACATTCGCTGTGACCACTCCGACATCTATTTCGTGCTGAACGCCGGCTGGATCATTCTGCTCGCGCGCGATCCGCAAGCGGTTTACGACATGAATTTCGCAGCCATCAGGATCGGCGAGCATCCGGACGTTCGCCTGCCTGTCATAGTTGCCTACGATGGTTTCGTGACCAGTCACCAGAAACGTCGCATCGACCTGTTTGACGACCCGGATGCTGTTCGCGACTTTCTCGGTGAGCGGGACGACCCCTACTCCGCCCTCGATCCCGAGCGGCC
>CAYWBZ010000369.1:0-1989 GCA_964456535.1 uncultured Woeseiaceae bacterium
GTAAACCTGATTTCGAAAGAGCAGTATGCGAAAGATATCGATGCTGCAATCTTGTTTCTTGACGGTAAGAACAAGAGCGTCGTCAACACGTTCGTTAAGCGTATGGAGCAGGCAGCCGCTGTGCAGGATTACGAGCATGCGGCACGCTTTCGCGACCAGATATCGAAGCTGAAGAAAATCGAGGCGCGCCAGCTCGTAAAGCGTGCGGGTAAACTGGATCTCGACATACTTGGTTTCGCCTCGAATAGCGCGATTCATTGTGTAACTGTCATGTTCATCCGTAACGGTTCGGTCATTGGCAGCCGGGACCATTTTCCTCGTCTGCAGGGTGAAACGGACAAACAAAAAATCATCAACGCGTTCGTCGCGCAGTACTACCTTGGTCGCGATGCTCCTGCCGAGATCATCATCGAGACTGACATCGCAGACGGTACGTTACTGGAGCAGGAGCTGAGCGCGCGCGTCGGTCACAAAGTACAGATTCGCTCCAGGGTAAGAGGCGACCGTTTGCGCTGGTTGCAGATGGCCAGGACAAACGCGGAGCAGGGCCTCAATCTCAAGGTGGCTAGCAATGCGACCATCAAGCGGCAGTTCAAAGCACTGGGCGAGGCGCTGCAGCTGGAAGAGCCTCCGCAGCGGCTGGAATGCTTCGACGTGAGTCATACTTCCGGTGAGGCGACGGTGGCGTCCTGCGTAGTCTTCAATACGGCAGGAGCTCTCAAGAGTGATTACCGGCGATTTAATCTAAGTCCGCCAGTGGCCGGTGATGACTATGGTGCGATGTCGGAGGCCTTGCAGCGCCGTTACGCGCGCGTGAAAAAGGGTGAGGTGCCGACCCCCGATATCTTGTTCATTGATGGCGGCAAAGGTCAGTTGTCGGCGGCCATGAAAGTGCTGGGCGAACTGGAACTCGATTGGCTCAATGTCGTTGGTGTTGCGAAAGGGCGATCACGGCGTCCTGGAGCAGAACAACTATTTCGGCCCGGTGAGCCAAGAGCTATGACCCTCCCACCGGATTCGCCAGCGTTGCTCCTGATCCAGCAAATACGTGACGAGGCGCACCGTTTTGCGATTACGGGTCACCGGCAAAGACGAGCAAAAGCCCGCCGCACCTCCAGGCTCGAGGAAATCCCTGGTTTGGGGCCCAAGAAGCGCAGGGAGCTATTGCGCCAGTTTGGCGGCTTGCAGGGCGTTACAGGTGCCGGGATTGACGATTTAATACAAGTGCACGGTATTAGCCGAAAACTGGCGGAAACGATATACAATACGCTGCACTTGGACCACTAAGAACAAGAAGACGAGTCGAAAATTGAAGTTTAACCTTGCGAATATGCTGACGTTGTTCCGAATCGCTGCGATTCCGGTCGTAGTTATTTGTTTCTACAGTCAAATGCCCAATGCGCGGCCGATTGCGGCGATCCTGTTTGGCATCGCTGCAGTCACTGACTTTATCGATGGATGGGTCGCGAGACGCTATGGTCAGACCTCACGGTTCGGCGAGTTTCTGGATCCGGTAGCGGACAAACTCATGGTCGCCATCGTGCTGGTGATGCTGGTGCAGGCTGAGGCCAGATGGTTCGAAGACGTGATCGCGATGATCATTATCGGCCGGGAAATCACCATTTCTGCATTACGCGAGTGGATGGCAACGATTGGTGAACGCGCCAACGTGAAAGTTTCGATGGCCGGGAAGATCAAGACGACTCTGCAGATGTTCGGCATCGCGTTCATGGTCTACAAGAACGACTTTCTCGGAATCCATGTATACAAGGTTGGCTTCGTGTTGCTGGTACTGGCAGCGATCATGACAATCTGGTCGATGTTGATTTATTTGCGGGCAGCCTGGCCGTTTATTGTTAACGATCAGGACGGCGCAAATTAGAGAAAGCCGAAATTGTGCCTTGACTTAAACCTGTCAGACGCTAGAATCTCGATCCTTCGCGGGAATAGCTCAGCTGGTAGAGCGCAACCTTGCCAAGGTTGAGGTCG
>CAYWBZ010000370.1:0-1989 GCA_964456535.1 uncultured Woeseiaceae bacterium
CACTCTTTGCGCGCGCCAGAGTTCGCGTCCGCACTCGTTCTCGTACCGGGTCGGCCACATCAACAGCGAACATTCGGTTCCATATTTCTTCATCGGGATAGATTGCGGGATTATTGAGCGCTTCTTCACTGAGGAATTCCCAAGACGCTGCGTTGGCGTTGGCGTAGTCAACAGCCTTGGCAATGTCCGCTGCGATGTCTGCGCGCAGCAAGAAGTTAATAAATTTATGGGCGTTCTCGACGTGTGGAGCATCGGTGGGAATGTATATACCGTCTATCCACAAGGCACCGCCCTCGATCGGTACCGTGTACTGCAACTCGATATCGATGCCGGCATCTGCCGCCGCTCGTGCTGCAGTGGAGTATTCACCGGACCAGCTCATTGCTACGCAAAGTTCCTTGTTCGGAATATCGGAAATGTATTTGTCGTTGCTGAAATATCGCACATACGGCCGGACTTCATGTAGCAGTTCCTGGACCTGCCGCAGGCTCTGGTCATCTGTGGCGTTCGGGTCGAGACCCAGATAGGCGAGCGCGAGCGGAATAGTGCTGGTGGTACCGTCCAGGAAGCTGACGCCACAGTCGGCGAGTTTTGATATTAGTTCCGGATCGAACAAGACGGCCGATGTGTCCATCGACTGATTCGGCAATCGTTCACGAACCATTTCGACATTCCATGCGAAGCCTGTTGAGCCCCAGTGGTAGGGCACACTGTAGTCCTGGACCTTGTCATAAACGTTAATTCTTCGCATCGTCACCGGGTCAAGGTTCTTCAGGTTCGGCAACAAAGTCTGATCAAGCTTCTGGTAGACGCCGATATCGATCAGGCGGGAGGAAAACTGATTGCTGTGAACAATGACGTCGTAACCACTGTTGCCGGTTAGCAATTTCACGTCAACCGTCGCTGCTGCGGCATAGGTGTCGTAATTCACCTTGATGCCGGTCTCTGCCGTGAACTGTTCCAACGTGTTGGGCCCGACGTAGTCTGCCCAGTTATACACATTGACCACATTGTTGGAATCCGAGCCGGTATTCGAATCACCTCCACAGCCAGCAAGCGATAGCAGCATTGTGCTTGCGATGATTCGATACGACTTCGTCACATTCCGTCCAGACCGCGCTTCAGTAGCGATCGAGCGATTATAAGACGTTGGATCTCGCTTGTACCCTCCCAAATGCGATCGACGCGTAGTTCTCTGAAGAATCTTTCGGCGACGTTCTCGCGCATATAGCCGCGACCGCCAAATATCTGCACGGCGCGATCCGCCACGCGGTTCGCCATTTCCGATACATACAGTTTCACCATGGAGCAGCGAGCGTGCTGCGCTTTCAGGTCGTCGCCGCGATCCCATGATCGTGCAGCGTCGTAAGTCATTAACTGCGATGCATAGAGTTCTGTAGTGCTGTCCGCCAGCATGACCTGGATGATTTGCTTCTCGCTGAGCGGCGCGCCGTCAACAATTCGCGCATTAGCAAAGGCCATCGCCTCTTCAATCAATCGCGCCGCCGCACCACAACTGCGTGCGCCTATCATGAGTCGTTCGTGGCGAAACCAGCTACGTGTATAGGACATGCCGTCACCCGACTGGCCGACGCGTTGCGCGGCTGAAACCCGGACATCGGTGAATTGATACGTTGGATGGTGTGCGGCGTAGGTATGGCTGAATTTTGGTGTCGCGGTGATCTCGATGCCAGGCGTACCCATATCGACAAGAAATAATGCGTCTTCATCTTCGCCGGGGATGCGTCCCTGAAACCAGAAGAAGTCAGCCAGATTGCCGCTGGTGACATACCACTTCTCGCCGTTCAGGATGTAATCGTTGCCGTCCCGAACGGCAGTCGCCTCAAGCCCGGCGACATCGGACCCGGGGCCGGATTCCGTAATTGCATAACAGTCTTTTTTCTCACCCCGCATCATCGGCAAGATGTAATTATCGATCTGTTCCTGTGTGCAGGCGTCGAACATCCACTCCTGAGGTTCGGAGAAACA
>CAYWBZ010000371.1:0-1982 GCA_964456535.1 uncultured Woeseiaceae bacterium
CGAGGCGCTCCGCGACTGGCCGTGCAGAGTTGTCGCACAGCCGATTCGGAGAAGCGGAGATCGGAGCCGCATTCGGCAACACGCAGGCGATGTGCAATGTACTCGGCCGCTACGGCTTCGGACATTGAAGACAAGGTGCATGCAAAACTAATGCGTTGTTTCAACTGCCGCATCCGCGGCTGGTTGAGGCGACGGTCCAGCTCCGGCTGGCCGACGATAACGACCTGCAATAATTTGAATTTCTCGGTTTCAAGATTGGTAAGGAGACGTAAGCCCTCGAGGGCTGCATCCGGAAGCTGGTGTGCTTCGTCGATAATGAGCACGACACGGGTGCCTTCTTCGGCAAGACTCAACAGACGCGTCCTGATGTTGCGCAGCAATTCGTCGCCGGGGCGGTTCATTGGCGCGGCTATGCCGAGTTCTTCGGCCAGGCTGCGTCGCAGTCCGAGTGACGATAGTTGTGGGTCCGGAATGTAGGCCGTATGAAACTGGCCGTCGAGTTCTCGCAGCAGTTTGCGGCACAGCAATGTTTTGCCCAGGCCGACTTCTGCCGTGATCTTGACGAAGCCATCACCGGACCGCAGTGTTGCACGCAATACGTTTATCGCATCAAGATGCGTCGCCGTATCGAACCAGAAATCCGTATCGGGCGTCAGCGAAAATGGGTATTCGCGCAGTTTGAAATATTCGCGGTACATGCGTCGTCCCCCTAGCGGTCTGTCTGGCTTTGAATGCGCTGCAATGATTCGTCGGCCATCGTCGCCCATACGTCGTCGCTGTCCGCGACGATCGGTTTCAGGAGGATGACCAGTTCGGTTTTTGTTTCGACTTCGCGTTTTGATTGAAACAGCTTGCCGAGGCCGGGAACCTTACTGAGTACCGGAGTACCAAAGTTCTCCGTTCGGCTCGAGCTGCGCATCAGGCCGCCAATCACAATGATTTGGCCGCTCTGCGCCTTGACGATACTGTCGGATTCACGAATTTCACTGAATGCGAGCGGTAACGCGTCTGACTCACCGGAAACGGTGACCACTTTATTCTGATCGGTGACTTCACTAACCGTTGGGTGTATGTGCAATATGATCTCGCCGGATGCACTGATCTGCGGCGTGACATCAAGCGCGATACCTGAGAAAAACGGCGTCAACTGGACATCGCGACTGGTTGCCGACGATGTTCCGGTTACGGTGTTACTGGCGATGTCGGTGACAAAGAATTCGTCGGTTCCCGCCTTGATGACCGCCTTTTGATTATTTAGTGTCGAGACTCTCGGGCTGGACAATACGCGTGTTTCACCTTGCGACTCGAGCAACTCGATGAACGAATTGAAATCGCCGATATCAAACGCCATTGAGAATGCGCCGCCGAGCGTTGAATTTACGAAACCGGTGGTTACCGTTCCGGGTTCGATCGTAATAGGAGCACCGCCAATTGTGCCGAGTTCACCCGTGAAACCCGACGGGGGCGCCTGCTGACCGAAGGTATACGTGTCGCCGCTGCTGTTTTGCGCGACGGCGACCCAGTTGATGCCGGCCTGGAAGCTGTCGCTCAACTGGACTTCGATAATCTTGGCTTCAATGATGACCTGGCGCTGAGCTATCGACTGCACCGTCTTCAGATACTCTTCGACGTTGCGCAGTTGTTCAGGCATTGCACGAACGATAACGACACCGGTCTGCGCGTTGACGACAACCTGATGGTCTTGTTGATGGCCAACGAGCTGTTCGAGCGTCGACTGCAGTTCCGTCCAGAAATCCGCCTTATAGGTGGTCTCGATGCGGGAACCGCTAAGTTCCTGCGACTGTCGCTGCGATGATTCGCCAATGACGTCCTGGCCCGATTGAAATCCGCTATTACGGTTATCGCGCGAGGACGATTCGCTGACCTGTCCGGAGCTTACGCGGGTTCTCGATACGCCCGAACGCTGCAGGTTGAGATAGTCGATCTGGAAAATACGGCTCTGCAATGTGGCGGGCAGCACG
>CAYWBZ010000372.1:0-1981 GCA_964456535.1 uncultured Woeseiaceae bacterium
GCCTTAAGCCGCTCAGCCACCTCTCCAAACTCAAATTGTCATGTCCCCGCCGAGGCGGGATTGATTCACGCCTTCGGGGCGCACTTCGTGCGTCCAAATCGGTAACCCGATTTGTCCAAGCGAGCGCCTTAAGCCGCTCAGCCACTTCTCCGAAATTTTTACTCGTTATTTGTCCCACCTGTGAGAATGGACGGTGGATTCTCAACACATACCGATCCTGCCGGGCGTGGCGGTGAATCCGACTTTGGAACCGGCATTTCCTTGTATTCATCAAGTGCCGTGAGGTCATCAGGGACCTCGATACGCTTGCCCGCAACGACAGATTGGTACGGCTGCGGCTCATCGCAGGTCACGCGAATTTCGTCGCTGCCACAGGCGCCGATACTGCCCAGCAATACCAGACCGAAGACGGCTGTTACCATTTTGACACTTAATACCCTGATAGGGGTCATGCATTTTTCTCCCAAACTACGCCCGCTGCACTCATCGCGGCACGCATTGCTTCGTGATACTGCGCCGAAAACGGCGTCAGTGGTAGCCGAATATGTTCTTCAATAAGTCCCATCTGGCTCACTGCCCATTTTACAGGTATCGGATTTGACTCAACGAATAACATCTCGTTCAGTGCCTGCAGCGTATCGTCCAGTTCCCTGGCCTCGTCCGAACGGCCCTCAAGAGCCAAACGGCAAAGCGAAGCGACCTGCGCCGCTGCGACGTTACCGCTTACGGTGACCACACCGTGGCCACCCGCCTCGATAAATGGCAACAAAGTGAAATCATCGCCACTGTAAAACTTAAAATCATCGGCGACGAGATCCTGAATCGCACGCAAGCGATCAATGTCACCCGTTGCTTCCTTGATGCCGAAAATGTTCTCATGCTTGGCCAGGCGAGCGACCGTTTCAGGCAGCATGTCGGCAACAGTCCGGCCCGGCACGTTATACATCATCACCGGCTTCTCGACAGCATCAGCGACAGCCATGAAGTGCCGATATATACCTTCCTGAAGCGGTTTATTATAGTAAGGCACCACAATCAGGTAAGCATCGATTCCAGTATCTGCGACCGCGCATGACAACTCGACTGTCTGCGCCGTGGAATTGGAGCCCGTGCCAGCAATAATCGGCAAGCGCCCATCCGCAATTTCGACCGCCCGACCTATCAGTTCTATGTGTTCCGATCGCGTCAGCGTCGCTGCCTCGCCGGTGGTTCCTGCGATAACGAGTGCGTCACTGCCCTGCTCGACATGCAAATCGATCAGACGCTTGAGACTTGAGTAATCGACCCGATTATTGCCATCAAACGGCGTCACCAGGGCGATCAGGCTACCCGTAAACACATGTTGTCCTCGCCACAAATAAGGCGGCGATGTTACTGTTCATGTCCGGTGCTGGCAAGGCCTTAAAGGGCCTCAGTTTCGATAACTAGAGAGTCTCGAGATATATGTCACAACTTATTGTTATTTCAGCAGTTGGTACAGATCGAACGGGTGTCGTTCAGGATCTGAGTAAAGTAATCCTCTCCTGCGGTGGCAACATCGAGGAAAGCCGCATGACAACATTGGGCTCCGAGTTCGCCATGTTGCTGTTGGTGTCCGGTAATTGGGCAACACTGAACAAGCTTGAGCAAGGCCTGAACAAACTGGGCGACGGCAAGGACCTGGCGGTTTCAATACGCCAGACCGACGCCAAGATAGCGACCGGCGATCGCATGCCCTACGCCGTCGATATCGTAAGCCTTGATCAGCAGGGAATCGTATTCAACCTCGCCAATTTCTTTGCTACCCATGACATTGAGATCGCCGATGTAGCGACGCGAAGCTATGCCGCTGCACACACGGGCTCACCCATGTTCTCAGTACAGATGGCGATCAGCGTTCCGTCAACGGTTCATATAGCGCAACTTCGGGAAGAATTTATGGAAATCTGCGACCGTTTGAACCTCGACGCCATCTTAGAACCAGTGAAAGCATAAACCGTAC
>CAYWBZ010000373.1:0-1978 GCA_964456535.1 uncultured Woeseiaceae bacterium
CGAGTGCGTTGCTGTTTTGCCTGTGGGTAGCGTCCGTATCGCTGTTTCTCGGTATTTCCTGGATAAAGGTGATGGATCGTGTCGGCCATTTATCGCTGATCGGCATCGAAAAGGCACGTTTCAAGCTTGGCGAAATGCGCGATAAGGCGGAAGGTCGTCGCAGCGCAGCAGCTCGACAGGATATTGTGAAAGTCGAGAAGAAGCTCAAAGCGAATCGCGCCAAGCCGAGAATCGAGCCAATCCTGCCAACGCTGGAGCCCAGCGAACGTGCGGAAAAAGAACGGCAAGTGCCTTTGTTCGATCCGCCGGCAGCGGGTGAGTTGCCGCCGTTGTCGCTACTGGATGACCCGCCACCACAAAAAGCAGGTTACTCGAAGGAGTCGCTGGAGGCGATGTCCCGTCTCGTCGAGTTGAAACTCAAAGATTTCGGAATCGACGTCGAAGTGAAGTCGGTTTCTCCAGGTCCTGTAATTACGCGATTCGAACTGGATCCAGCACCCGGTGTAAAAGTCAGTCAAATTGCGAGTCTCTCGAAGGATCTTGCGCGGTCACTGTCAGTTGTCAGCGTGAGAATTGTAGAAGTCATACCGGGCAAGTCTTTCGTTGGGCTGGAAATACCGAATGAAAATCGCCAGCTCGTAACATTGGGCGAGATCCTGAAGTCGCGCGCATACGATGACCTCGCTTCGCCACTGACGCTGGCGTTGGGCAAGGACATCGGCGGGCACTCGGTCGTCGCTGATCTTGCACGAATGCCACACTTGTTGATCGCGGGTACCACGGGGTCGGGTAAGTCGGTCGGTATCAATGCGATGGTGCTTAGCATTCTCTACAAGACGCAGCCCGAGCACGTCCGACTGATCATGATTGACCCGAAGATGCTTGAGCTATCCGTGTACGAGGGCATTCCACACTTGCTGGCGCCAGTTGTTACAGACATGAAGGATGCGGCCAATTCACTGCGCTGGTGTGTCGCCGAAATGGATAGGCGCTATCGATTGATGTCAGCGCTCGGTGTACGCAATATCGGTGGCTATAACCGCAAAGTGCGCGATGCGCTCGATGCCGGCGAGCCCATTAAAGACCCTATCTTCAAGCCGCCCGATCTGTTTGACGAAGACAAGCCCATCGAGCATCCGACATTACTGCCATTGCCATTCATCGTTGTCATTATCGATGAGCTTGCCGATATGATGATGATCGTCGGTAAGAAAGTGGAAGAGTTGATTGCCAGACTTGCGCAAAAAGCACGCGCATCCGGCATCCACATGATTCTTGCAACGCAACGGCCATCGGTTGATGTAATCACCGGCCTGATCAAAGCCAATGTTCCGACGCGAATCGCATTTCAGGTTTCGGCCAAAGTGGATTCGCGCACGATTCTTGATCAAATGGGCGCTGAAAACCTGCTCGGTCATGGTGACATGTTGTATTTGCCACCCGGCACATCACTGCCGGTCCGGGTGCACGGTGCGTTTGTTGATGACGACGAGGTGCATGCGGTTGTCAGGCACCTGAAGAAAAGCGGTGCGCCGCGATATATCGATGAAATTTTGGAGGGCCCGGCGGGTCCAACCCCAGGACTGATTGGAATCGACAAACCGGGTGATTACGAGGATTCCGAACAGGATGCGCTGTACGATCAGGCGGTACAGGTTGTGCTCGAAACACGAAAAGCATCGATTTCCGGCGTGCAACGTCGCTTGAAGATCGGCTACAACCGTGCGGCAAGAATGGTAGAAGCGATGGAGACTGCCGGGATGGTTGGTCCATTGCAGTCAAACGGTTCACGAGAAATATTGGTCCCCACAACGGCGAAAGATGATTAGAAAAGCGTTTATTTTATTGGCACTTGTGACAAGCGGTGCAGAGGCACAATCGAGCGTTGATGATCTGGGCGAGAAGCTGGTCAATGATTTTCTAACCGATGTCATCACGCTTGAAAGTCGCTTTGAGCAGTCGCTGATTGACGCCGAGG
>CAYWBZ010000374.1:0-1965 GCA_964456535.1 uncultured Woeseiaceae bacterium
ACCGCCAGTACTGCCCGAACTTCCTGAAGTACTTTCTGGAAGCTGGTTTTCTCGGCTTTGAGGCGCCGCTGCAGGGTACGGCGGCTAAGTTTCAACGCTCGGCAGGCGGCATCTGCATTGGCCTCACCACAGGCCATCAGGTCGGCAAGCTTGCGTTTCAGCTCGCCTGCGATATCGTCCTGTTTATAGAGAGACCTGAGATACTTCTCGGCCTGGTCTGTGAGTTGGCGGTACATCCGTGCATTATAACCCAGGTACGTTAATAAGGAATCAAGATGTCATCAACCGTGAGCTATTCGCTGCAAGACAGTATCGGCGTCATCAGCGTCAATAACCCGCCCGTTAACGCGCTTTCCCATGCCGTTCGTCAGGGCTTGCTTGACGCGATCACTACGGCCCAGAGTGACGCATCCGAGGCGGTTGTTATTGTTTGCGAAGGTCGGACCTTTATAGCAGGCGCCGATATCACTGAATTTGGCAAGCCGTTGCAGTCTCCGTGGCTACCGGAGCTGCTCGATACGATAGAAGCGTCATCCAAACTGGTGGTCGCGGCAATTCATGGCACAGCACTGGGCGGCGGGTTCGAAACGGCGCTTGCGGCGCATTATCGATGCGCGGTCCCATCCGCCAAAGTCGGCTTTCCTGAAGTGAAGCTCGGACTTCTTCCGGGCGCCGGCGGCACACAGCGTGCACCGCGGCTCGCGGGTGTCAAGGCGTCACTGGACCTGATCACAACAGGCGCCCCGATTGCAGCCGGGCAAGCCGAACAAATTGGCCTGATCGACAAGATCATTGATGGTGAGCTGCAGGAAGGCGCTATCAACTGGGCGAAGGAATTGATTGCGGATGGTGTGCCAATCCGTCGCAGCAGCGAACAGGCTGTTCCCGACTATGAGGCCTCGATTTTTGATGACTATCGGGTGGCTATTGAAAAGCGAGCTCGAGGGCAGATTGCGCCTGCGCGCATTGTTTCTGCCGTTGAGGCTGCGGCAACCTCAACATTTGAAGAAGGCCTGGCGGTAGAGCGTGATTTATTCATGGAATGCATGGGAAGCTCGCAGTCAGCCGGCATGCGACACCTGTTTTTTGCCGAGCGGCAAGCATCGAAAATCGATGGGCTGGCGAAAGATACGCCCAAGCGACCGGTAGCCAGCGTTGGCATTATCGGTGGTGGAACCATGGGCGGCGGCATCGCAATGAGCTTCGCCAATGCGGGCATTCCCGTCACGATGATTGAAATCAGTGATGAGGCGCTGCAGCGTGGTCTGTCAATTATCGAGCGTAATTACGCTGGCAGCGTCAAGCGCGGCAAGTTAAGTGAGGAAAAAGCGGCCGGGTGTCGGGCTTTGATATCGGGGTCCACAGATTACGCCGCGCTGGCTGATGTCGATATGGTCGTCGAGGCTGTATTCGAAGATCCTGACCTCAAGAAGAAAATATTCACGCAGCTGGATGCCGTTTGCAAGCCAGGTGCGATCCTCGCAACGAATACGTCGTATCAGGACGTCGATGCGATCGCCGCAGCGACGAGTCGCCCTGAAGATGTTATCGGTATGCATTTCTTTAGCCCCGCTCACATCATGAAGCTGCTTGAGGTAGTGAGAGGCGAAAAGACCGCGGACGACGTACTTGCGACGGTAATAGCACTCGCCAGGAAAATCAGGAAAGTCGCTGTGGTCTCCGGGGTTTGCTATGGATTTATCGGTAATCGAATGTTGCGGCCGTACGGAAAGACGGCGCAGTTGTTGTTACTCGAAGGCGCATCGCCTCAACAGGTTGATGCTGCGATGGAAACCTGGGGCATGGCGATGGGGCCAATGCGGGTTTTCGATCTCGCGGGTCTCGATATCGGTTACACCGCACGCAAAGCACTGAGTGATGAGCAAAAGGGCGATCCCAAGAGCTACCGGGTGCCCGATTTGCTGGTCGAGGCGGGCCGGCTCGGACAAAAGTCCGGAGCGGGTT
>CAYWBZ010000375.1:0-1957 GCA_964456535.1 uncultured Woeseiaceae bacterium
CCATTTGCTCGCCGTGCCAAAGGCTGCTCTCGAGCGACGGATACAGGAAATCACCACCATGCAGGATGCGAACGTCTTTACCTTCTGCCTGTAACTCTCTAACGACGGTCACCACCCGACTGAATCCGCCTGCTTTTCCATCTTCAACATCTCCGACGCGGTAGGTGTCGTTGAGATGCACGAAAGTTATTCCTGAGGATTCTGGGTCGATCGTCCCGGAGGCGGCACAAGCGGCGAGAAGAGTACAAATGAGAAGTGACGATATTCTTTTCATGGTTTGGTCCCTGAATATTGGCCAACATGCTAACCTGAAAGGCTGTCCGGTGGCATCAGGAGAAACCATGGCCTTGTTTAGAACATCAATTATCGTCGCGTCCCTGCTCACATTGATGGCTTGTGCGTCGCGATCCGTCGAGTCCCAACCCGAGCCTCAATTAGCGAGCCTCTGGGCTGCACACGCCGCCGAGTATCAGGCGGTCTCAATGCAAGTTTACGCGCAAGCCACACGTGATCTGCCAAGACTTATTGCCGATGAATCATGGAGTGCGCTGCCTGGTAGTGAAGGTAGTGCCGAAAAACCGCTGGCGGTCATTCTCGATGTCGACGAGACGGTTCTCAGTGGCGTCGATATGGAGTTGACGCTTTTGCCGTTTACTCATCTAAGGCAATACGAGTGGAGCATCAGTCACAAGGCCATTCCGATTCGCGGTGTCGCCGAATTTGTCAAAGCAGCCAGAGAGCAAGGTGTCGATGTCTTTTTTGTCACCAATCGACCCTGTGAATTACTGGAAGGCAACCCCGACACCTGCGCGCAGGAAAAATCCACGATCGATGATATTTTTGAAGTTGGCATTGAGACAGATGCCGATCACGTCATGTTGGTTGGAGAGAGACTCGAGTGGAACAGGGAAAAACTGTCCCGGCGTGAATTCGTCGCTGAGTCACATCGTGTCATCATGTTGTTCGGCGACGACTACGGCGACTTCGTTGCCTGTTCGCGCGCGAAACCTCGCGCACCGTGCACCAGCCCTGCTACGAAGGCCAGTCGCGCCGAAGCACTCGATACCTACAAAGATTACTGGGGTAACGGCTGGTATATCCTGCCGAATCCCATGTACGGATCATGGACTTCTGTCGAGTAAAAGGCGTATGCTGTAAACCACAAGAAATGCCGTAACGCATTGAAAAGAAACGAATCTGCAGGAAATAAACATGGCTAAAGTTAAGTGCGGTTTAATACAGATGGCGCTCAAGGGCGACGGTTCGATGGAGCCCGACGAAATTCGGGATCGCATGATCGAAGCACACATTCCCTACATCGAAGATGCCGGGAAACAGGGCGTTCAGATCCTGTGCTTCCAAGAGGTTTTTACGCAGCCTTATTTCTGTCCGAGCCAGGATCGAAAATGGTATGCCGCTGCTGAGAAAATTCCGGACGGCTACACCACCAAACTGATGCAGGAGTATGCAAAGAAGTACAACATGGTCATCGTTGTGCCTATCTACGAGGAACACATGACCGGCGTTTACTACAACACGGCGGCGGTTATCGATGCGGATGGAAAGTATCTCGGCAAATACCGCAAAACGCATATTCCCCAGGTTGATCCCGGCTTTTATGAAAAGTTCTTCTTTAAACCCGGTGACTCCGGATGGCCGGTCTTTGAAACTGCCTATCTAAAGCTCGGCGTCTACATTTGCTACGACCGTCATTTCCCTGAGGGCTGGCGCGCACTCGCACTCAATGGTGCCGAGTACATTGTGAATCCATCGGCTACCGTTGCTGGTTTGAGTAAGTATCTCTGGGAGCTTGAGCAACCCGCATCAGCCGCTGCCAACGGTGTCTTCATCGGTGCGATTAACCGCATTGGCAAAGAAGAGCCCTGGGCCGAAAAAATGGGCGAGTTCTACGGTTCCAGCTACATCGTGAACCCTCGCGGCGCCATCGAAGCCCAGG
>CAYWBZ010000376.1:0-1953 GCA_964456535.1 uncultured Woeseiaceae bacterium
TTGGGCCGATGAGGCCGCAGATTTGAAAGTGATGGCGAACGCTGATACACCCGAGGCCGCACGGAAGGCGCATGAATATGGCGCCATGGGGATAGGGCTGTGCCGTACAGAGCGCATGTTCAATGCCAGCGATCGACTACCCATTGTGATCGATATGATCCTCGCGAATTCTGACGAGGACCGGCAAGCAGCACTGGATAAACTGCTCCCTATTCAGCGTGCAGACTTCATTGACTTATTTTCCGTGATGGCGCCGGACCCTGTGACAGTACGCTTGCTGGATCCGCCAATGCATGAATTCCTGCCCACAGAACAGCAGCTGATCGATCAGATCGAGAGTCTGCGTACCTACCGTGATGTCGTCAGAGGCAGGCAAACAGCACTAGCGGGACTAGCCTCGCCACCGCCTCTGCCGGAGCCATTCGAGGAGCTCAGTGAGGAGCTGGTTAGTAGTGTGCTAAACAAGAAACTGGAGATGCTTGGCAAGGTGCGCGAACTCCAGGAAACCAATCCGATGTTGGGGCATCGCGGGGTGCGCCTGGGCATCACCTATCCTGAAATTTACGCGATGCAAATTCAGGCGATACTCGAAGCGGCGATGGAATGTGTCAGCAAGGGTATCGATGTCCGTCCGGAGATCATGGTGCCGCAGGTGATTACGTCGCAGGAGCTATTGCACGTAAAACGAACGGTCGATCAATTAACTGAAAAGTTCAAAGACATACCGCAGTTCAAGTTTGGGACGATGATCGAAACTGTGAGAGCCTGCACCAGGGCACGGCAACTGGCCGAGACCGCCGAGTTCTTCTCCTTCGGTACCAATGACCTTACCCAGGCGACGTTCTCGTTTTCACGCGAGGATGCCGAAAACAAATTCTTGCCGATGTACAACGACTCGGGAATTTTGCAGGATAACCCATTCGAAATTCTGGACACGCAGGGCCTCGGCCAGCTCGTGGAAATGGCAGTTACACATGGCCGGGAGGTGCGCGAGAATCTCAGAATCGGTATCTGCGGCGAGCAGGGTGGTCATCCGGAATCAATACGATTCTGCCACCACATCGGCCTGAACTACGTGTCTTGCTCGGGTCCTCGCGTCCCTGTCGCGAGGCTCGCTGCAGCGCATGCGAAGTTTGGTGAAAAGGAATACGTCGTACCGAGCTACTGAAACACGATACCAGATAGGCCTATTTCTTCTTCCAGCGCCCGCCGGAGTCCTGGTAGTAATTCCCCGGCGCGGTTTTCTGTACCGCCAGTTCATAGAAGCGATTGGCGACTTGTGCGACGGTCGTGCCTGTTTTCTGCGCCGTATCGGTGAACTGTGCCTTGCGCTTTTTATTGACATCCGCGATCAGCGCGCGAACTTCGGCGCTGGCAGGTGTCTGCACTGCAGCAAGAAAACCGGTGTTGGCTTCTCCAACAAGTCCCTCTGCTTTAGCGCTACGAATATCAATAGCCCAGGCGTTCTGCAAAAGCATCATCAGACCAATGGCTAGAAAAGTCTTATTTAAAGTCATCATCCTCAAAATACCTCACTTTCTTCTTCAAACAGACCCTCGAGATCCTTGTCGACCTGCAAACGAATCTCATGCTCGATTTTGACGTTGAGATTGATCTCAATCGGCTTATCGGGTGCCTCAATCTTTACCGTCGGATTGCAGCCGGCGATAAAGGGAATCAGTACGATCACTAGCGTTATAAATTTCATAAATGCACCGCGTTTAGCGAAATGTTCAATTTGAGCTTACCTTATGTACCCGCGAGCTGGTAGCGACCGACCGCTCAGTCGGCAAGCCGTTTCTCCAGTATCTCCTCGACGGCGCGTGCCGCCTGCAGGCTTTTCAACATCTGTGGGACATTATTCTCCACACCAAGGTTCAAAATGACTGGTCGGCCCTCATCCAGCTCCGGATTCCGACCCTTGATCTGCATTTGCAGCGTCAGATCGCCAGC
>CAYWBZ010000377.1:0-1927 GCA_964456535.1 uncultured Woeseiaceae bacterium
TGGCATCAGCCTATCGCGCGCGACACAGCTTCGGTCAATGCACCATCTTCGGCGGGCAAACTGTAACCGATTCGCATGTACGGCTTATCGATATCAATGAGTCGCGTGAGATCGATCGGTGTTGCCACAAGGACCAAATCACACTCGACGGCATTGACCGTCGCTTCCAGATCCCGAATCTGCGCGTCGCCATATCCCATGGCCGGCAATAAGTCCCCGATGTTGGGATATTGCTCGAAGGTTGCTGCAATTTCGCCAACAGCCCAGGGCCGGGGATCGACGATTTCTCCGGCGTGGTTATCCGTCGCCGCCAATATGCCCGCACCAAACGGCATACCACCGTGCGTGGTAGTGGGGCCGTCTTCGATGACCAACACACGCTTGTCCCTGATCGAATCAGGATCGGGAACGTGCAACGGTGACTTGCGTAGAACGATCCTGGCGCCGGGATTGATCTTCTTTGCATTTTCCTCGATTGCTTTGATATTCGCTGCATCCGCGTAACCGATTTTGCCGATCAGAATGAGATCGGCGCGCTCAAAGTTAACGGTGCCCGGGAAGTACTCGAGTTCGTGACCAGCGCGGTGTGGGTCGGCAACCACTATCCAGAGGTCGGGCTTGTAAAACGGCGTGTCGTTGTTGCCGCCATCCCAGACGATGACGTCTGCCTCCTCTTCCGCCTGCGCCAGGATCGCCGCATAGTCGACGCCCGCATACACGATGGCGCCATTGTCGATATGCGGCTCGTATTCCTCTCTTTCCTCGATCGTACATTCATGCCGTTCGAGATCTTCGTAGGTTGCAAAGCGCTGCACGGCCTGTTTCGCAAGATCGCCGTAGGGCATCGGATGCCGGATGGCCACGGTCTTCTTGCCGAGTTCCTTCAAGATGTCGACAATACGACGTGCAACCTGACTCTTGCCACAGCCCGTCCTGACGGCGGTGATCGCGATTACCGGTTTTCTCGACGGCAGCATCGACGCTTCTACGTCGAATGTGGAGAACGCAACGTTTTGAGCTTCGACTCTCCTGCGACGTTCGTCGACGTAGTCGAGGTGTACATCGGAGTACGCGAACACGACTTCGTCGATATCATTGCCACTCAGCAAATCATCGAGTTCTTCTTCCGGGTAAATCGGAACGCCGTCCGGGTATAAAGGACCGGCAAGCGATGACGGGTATCGTCGATCATCAATGTGAGGAATCTGCGTCGCTGTAAAGGCAACCACATCGAAATCCGGGTTGTCCCGGTAACAGCAATTGAATAAATGGAAGTCGCGTCCTGCAGCTCCCATGATAATAATCTTGCGACCCATGACCATCTCACCGCAAAACTGACAGGTGGCCGATCCTACAGGCCGCCGCCTCTGACACCGATACGAGGTTCTACGTAGCGAATCCCGTACTGCCGCGCGTATAGTAAGACAGAGTAAAAACGTGAGAGGTCGCTAACAATGAGAATCGCGGTATTGGGGGCAGGCGCAGGTGGCACATCGGTGGCATTTGATTGTGCCGTGCACGGACACGATGTCAGGCTTTTCGATTTCCCGCAGTTTGCCGAGAATATCCGGGCCATCGCCGAGCAAGGCGGAATACATGCCGGAGGCGATTTATCGGGATTCGGCAGCATCGTCAAATCAAGTCACGATATCGACGCAACGCTGGAAGGTGCCGAACTTATTTATGTCGTTGGGCCTGCCTACAGCACGGAGCCTTTTGGCGAAGCGGTATCCGGTAAACTTCGCCCCGGACAGACGGTCATCGTCAGCCCCAGCTCCTGCGGCGGAGCACTGGCATTTAAACGTGCTGCCGGCCTCGCACTTGAGGATGACACCCTTCGGGTTGCTGAGACATCGACACTGCATTACGCAGTACGTCTGACCGAACCGGGTCGAATCCGTGTGTTCCTCAAACTCAAGGCAGGCAA
>CAYWBZ010000378.1:0-1927 GCA_964456535.1 uncultured Woeseiaceae bacterium
TCTAACCGTATTGACAGATAAGCCAAAGCAGGGGAAGGTCCGAAATCTTTTTACCGCAGGGATGCCAGGTTGCACGGTCGTCGAAATCCGTTTGTTGCTCAGGAAGGGCTGCCGCTGCTCGCGATCGTACTTGCGGCGGCAATTTTGCTTTTTCGTTATTACGAGCCGTGGTACGCCCTGGTACCGGCGGCCCTGTTCGTATTGCTGTACATGGTTTTCCGAGATCCCCTGCGGTCGGTGCCCTCGGTGGCGCTTGGCGTATTTAGTCCGGTCGATGGCACAGTGATTGATGTCAGTCGTACCGAGGTCGGTGATGCGGGCGCACCGGCGCTGCGGATTGTGATCAGTGTCGACAGCCTGGGAACCTATACAGCGCGTGCCCCGGTTGAAGGCAGCATCAAGGATCTGGGCAAGAAGGCGCTTTGGCTACAGACCGATGAAGGTGAAGATGTCGTGCTAAAGTTCAGTGGCTATCGCCTTGGTCTGGCGCCGCGCTCGTTTGCCAAGTTTGGCGAGCGGCTGGGTCAGGGGCAGCGATTTGCCTACCTGCGATTGATCCGCACGGCCGAAGTACAGTTTCCGATTGACGGCAAGGTGCTGGTCGAACCTGGTCAGACTGTAGTGGCTGGCACCGACGTCATCGGAAATGTTCGCGGACCGAGGTAGTTGAGTCCGCGAACCGCAGGCCGTGAAATGCGGCGTACGTCGTGGCAAAATCTACTTTGACTCCAAATGCGGCTTCTCAAGAATGATACATCCTGAACATCAGAGACGTGCTTACCTGCAGGCAATGGGTATTGATGTCTGGTTGCCGCGTGGAGCGCCTGAGCCTGATGAAGCAGAGACGATTGCGAGCGATGTTGTGGCTACAGACGGTCTGGGCTGGGCAGAGCTACGACAGTGCGTTGCCGAGTGTACCCGCTGTGAGTTGGCGCAAAGCCGCATCCAGACCGTTTTTGGCGTTGGCAATCAGGACGCCGACTGGATGATCATCGGCGAAGCGCCGGGCGCAGAAGAAGATCGTCGTGGTGAACCGTTTGTTGGCCGCGCCGGTAAAATGCTGGATGAAATGTTGAGAGCGATCGGCCAGAGCCGGAGCTCAGTGTTCATCGCTAATACTCTAAAATGCCGCCCTCCCAATAATCGTGACCCGAAGCCGGCTGAGGCTAGTGCCTGTCGTGACTATCTGGAGCGCCAGATCGCATTGATACAACCAAAGATTATCCTGGCGGTCGGGAAAATCGCTGCGCAAAATCTCTTGGGTAGTGACGATCCGGTGGCGCGAATGCGCGGGCGTCCGCACGACCTCAACGGGATTCCGCTGGTAGTCACTTATCACCCGGCGTATTTGCTCAGAAGTCCCTCGCAGAAGAGTAAGTCGTGGAGCGACCTTTGCCTGGCCACTCGCCTGGCGAAGGAGGCAACGGCGTGATTATCCCGATGGCGCAGCCGCCCGCGGTGATTCGCGAGATGAACCACGATGATCTCGGAATGGTGTCTGATATTGAGCGTCGCAGTTACGAGTTTCCGTGGAGTCATGGTGTGTTTCGTGACTGCCTGCTTGCCGGATACCAGTGCCTTGCGCTGATTCGTGAAGACCGCGTTGCAGGTTACGCCGTTTTGTCCGTAGCGGCGGGAGAGGCGCATATCCTGAATCTGTGTACAGATCCCGATTTTCGATCGCTCGGTTACGGCGAACGACTGCTTGATGAACTGCTGTATCGGGCACGGTCAGCCTCAGTACGAGAGATATTCCTTGAGGTTCGGCCATCAAATGAAACCGCGTTGGCCCTGTATCGCAAGAAGGGTTTTCATCAGATCGCGGCACGCCCGGCCTACTATCAGGCCGATGAAGGCCGCGAAGACGCCGCGGTACTCGCCAAGAAGCTCGTCGTCGAACCTTAAACAGACGGTTTCGCAGCAGCTG
>CAYWBZ010000379.1:0-1925 GCA_964456535.1 uncultured Woeseiaceae bacterium
GTGCGAAACCGGTCGTCTTCACGGGGGGTGAAGAAGTGCTGGCGGGGAATACCAAAAGAAGAATCACGGGCATCCAGTTCAGAGAACACCCACGCGAATAATTGTTCCGCAGTAATCGGTTGGAACAAGTCAGACATTATCAATGGACTCCGTGACGCACCTACATCAATTGAACCGCTGCTGTACACCCCATGGATATACGCACTTGCCGTCAAACTACCTCCAGGCCCGAGGGCCTCGAAATGCTATTTGATTCGGTACGTCACTCGTTCGCGATGGATGCAGGCGTGTTCTTGTGGACCATACCGGTACTCCGAAATTGCTCGTTTCGCGGATCTATGAAATATCGTCGCGTTTGACTCAACAACCACTCTGTCATAAGTACGACCCGTCTCGAGGATCGTAAACTCGACAACAACCCAGCCCACGAACCGGGCTTCTTCGGCGCTTGTTGCTACTCGCATGTCAGCCGGGGTGATGGGTGCAACGCGCTTGGTCGGCTCGATGTCTGGCCGGCATTTGGGAAGGTTTGTCTCGCTTGCCTCGACACTGCTGACCGCCACTAGCAAGAAGGCAATCACGACCAACATCTTTGCTTCCAAACATGAATTGAGTGAGTTTCTCATTGTGGTTTTGATTGCCGCTTTGGGTCAGTAGCAGTCGTTCAATATCTTAGCATCCGTACGGCTGCTTCCGGCCAAAAGCGGCCATTCGCAATAGGGAAACACCACGATTACGGCGTCAAGTTTCTGAGTGCAGCCTATCCAGAACAGTGGTGGCGTCCAGCTCAGAAGCCCCAGCAACAACTTGGCGGGTCATTTTTGCTTCATACATCGCGGCATCGGCTTTTCGAACAAGCGTATTTGGGTCTTCGCCATGTTGAGGGAAAACAGCGACCCCGATGCTGACACCGATAGGGTAGTCGTGATCTTTGATTTTCATGGGGACTGCTAGGTCTCGCGCAATCTTCTCGGCTACGGCCAGGGCACCGTCTAGGCTCACGCGCCGTGGCTCAAGCAGCACGGCAAACTCGTCTCCGCCAATACGATACTTCTGATCAGCCTGCCCGAGCGCTTGGCTCAGGCGCGCGCCGAATTCTCGCAACACCGCATCACCTGCAGCATGGCCCAGTCGGTCGTTGATTTCTTTGAATCCGTTGAGATCCATTGCAAGCAGAGCGACCTCTTCTTTACGGCGTCCTGCGATGGCGATCCGATGCTCCAGCTGCTTTAGAAAGAGGTTCCGATTGCCGAGTCCGG
The DNA here is from genome assembly GCA_964456535.1 of uncultured Woeseiaceae bacterium. Lineage (GTDB taxonomy): Bacteria > Pseudomonadota > Gammaproteobacteria > Steroidobacterales > Woeseiaceae > UBA1847. The sequence goes on from CAYWBZ010000379.1 coordinate 1,260, forward strand.
TTAGCTGGTCATACAGAGCCAGGTACTCAAGCTGCTTGGATTGCTCAGCGAGTGCAATTTCTGCCACTTTTCTCTCGGTCATATTCTGATGCGATATGACGAAATAGGAAGTACCCTGCAATGTGAACGACGTAACCCGCATCATAAACCAACGTCTTTCATCTAGGCTATCGCAAGGATATTCAAGGTAAAAAGAAGCTTGTTCAGTATCTATTAGTTTTCTAATACCATTTGCTGCCTTTAGTGCAAGCTCATCACCCCTAGCTCCAGCAGCGTCGCATTCTTTGAGATAATTAACTCCTTTCCAGTCATTATTAATCAGGCAGTTATTATTTTGGCCAAATGAAATCCAAGCGCGATTGGCAAATATGATATTCCCTGCATTATCAATCACGACGATATGATCTGTAGTTGTATCAAGAATTGATCTTGTGAACGCATATGATTCAATCATTGATAAACTCTGTTGATTTCGTTTGATGTACAACGTTTAGCTTTATCAGCAATCGCTGCTGGCGAACTACCGCAAATGTCACGTGTGCTTCGATCGATGCAATTGGAGGTTTGTCGAACACCGGAACTGTATGTGCTCCTAACCACTATTTGCGGGTCACATGGCAAAACTGGGTTCTCACAGTAACAATAGCCTAGCCGATTTTTCGAATA
>CAYWBZ010000380.1:0-1901 GCA_964456535.1 uncultured Woeseiaceae bacterium
GGAATCGAGCACCATGAGCGTTTTCCGGAATTGACCAATGTCGGTTTCGTACACATCAAAGACCGGCAGAACATCGACCTCAGAGTGCATGAACGGGGCATCGGAGAAACGGTAGCCTGCGGGACAGGCGCATGCGCAGCCGTGGTATCCGGCCAGCGTCTCGGGTTACTGGATGAGGAGGTTCGTGTTCATCTGCCCGGCGGCCAAGTCGTGGTAAGCTGGCGCGGCGGCGCAGCACCTGTCTGGCTCAAGGGCAACGCCGAGTTGATCAACGAAGGAATGATGGATCTATAGGAATGGGCGAACTATGAGCACGCAACCGGAAGTCGACTACGTTGACGAAGAATTATCAGAGCAGGCCATCCATGACTACCTGGCCACACATCCGGACTTTTTCGAGGCTCATGCGAACCTTCTGAACACCCTCCACTTGCCACATGCCACCGGCGGCGCAGTGTCGCTGGTCGAGCGCCAGGTATCAGTATTGCGGCAAAAAGACCTCAAACTCGAGAAGCAGCTCAAAGAATTGATCGAGGTTGCTCGAGCCAATGACCTGTTGGCGGCCAAGATTCACGAATTGACGCTGCAGCTGCTCTCTACGACCGACCTGAAAACAACGATTATTGCTCTTGAAGAGGGTATGCGCAGCGGGTTCGGTGCCGATCAGGCTGTTCTGGTTATTTTCGGTGATCCAGGCGCGTTCGACGATATCGATATCGGGCGTTTCTTCCACGTCATCGAAAGAAAGTCAGGCGCTCTTGATCCGTTCAAAACCTTCCTGAGCGGCAACTCCGCGCGTTGCGGGCAGATTCGCGATACACAACGTGATTTTCTGTTTCAACATGACGCCGATGAGATTGGTTCGGCAGCATTAGTGCCGTTGAACGACGGTACCGAGATCGGGTTTCTCGCCATTGGCAGCATCGATGCCAACCGCTTCCACCCCGGCATGAGTGTCGATTTCCTCACGCGCCTGGGCGATCTGATCGTAGGTGCTTTGAAACGTTATTAGTGGTTCAACAAGGGCGACGGCGCTGTGGACAATGTGGGCTGGATTGACAAGTTTATTCGGCACCTCGAATTCGAACGCCGCTTATCTCTGCAAACCTGCAAAAGCTATCGCCACGACCTCAAGTCGCTGCTCGCATTTCGGGAATACTCTGGTGTGGATAGCTGGGACGGGATGGATAGCGAACATTTTCGCGCATTTTCCGCGTCCTGCTACCGTAAGGGGCTGAGCGCGAGAAGCATTCAACGCCGCCTGTCTGCCTGCCGCACATTCTTTCGTTACCTGCTGCGCGAAAAACACATCAGCAAGAATCCGATCACGGATGTGTCTGCGCCCAAAGGCAAGAAGCGACTGCCGGGGAATCTCGATGCCGATCGTATGGCGCACCTGCTAAATATTCCGGGCAAGGGCCCGCTGGTCGATCGCGACCGCGCGATTCTCGAACTCCTGTACTCATCCGGCCTGCGATTGTCCGAACTGACTGGCCTGAATTGCGGGGACGTGGATATGCAGGGTGCAACAGTCCACGTGACGGGCAAGGGTAACAAGGACCGCATCGTTCCCGTCGGTCGCAAAGCGCTACAGGCGTTGCGGCAGTGGGATCAATCTCGTGTGCAACTCGCCGCGGCCGATGAGAAGGCCATATTCGTCAGCAACAGGGGCACCCGTATCAGCCCTCGCTCCGTACAGGCCCGTGTAACTCACTGGGCCCGTCACCAGGGCATCGACACCAAGGTCTATCCACATCTGTTCCGGCACTCCTTCGCAACACACCTGCTCGAGTCGAGCCATGATTTGCGCGGTGTACAGGAGCTTTTGGGTCACGCGAACATCTCGACAACACAGGTCTATACGCACCTTGATTTCCAGCATCTGGCCCAGATATACGACC
>CAYWBZ010000381.1:0-1891 GCA_964456535.1 uncultured Woeseiaceae bacterium
TACGACGCTGCGGACATCGAAGTCCTTAGCGGGCTGGAGCCTGTACGGCGCCGGCCAGGTATGTACACCGACACCTCGCGGCCAAATCATCTGGCCCATGAGGTCATCGATAACAGCATCGATGAAGCACTTGCGGGTCACTGTAAGAAGCTCGACGTTACAATTTACAAAGACGGCTCGTTTGAAGTTTCGGACGATGGCCGTGGTATGCCCGTCGACAAACATCCAAAAGAGAAGATTCCGGGTGTTGAGTTAATCCTTACGCGCCTGCACGCCGGCGGTAAATTTAATCACGATAACTACCAGTACTCTGGTGGTCTGCACGGCGTCGGTGTATCGGTTGTAAACGCTTTGTCGAAGAATCTCGAGGTCTGGATTCGTCGTGGTGGCAAGGAATACAACATGAGCTTTGTCGGCGGTAAGAAACGCGGCAAGCTTGAGGTTGTTGGCACGGTTGGCAAGGCGAATACAGGTACCACAATTCGTTTCTGGCCTGATGAGCAATATTTCGATTCTGCGAAATTCTCTGTCAATAAACTGAAACACGTATTACGAGCCAAGGCGGTACTTTGCCCTGGCGTTACCGTGCGCTTGAAAGTTGAGCAGCCCAAGGAAAAGATCGAGTGGTGTTATTCCGGCGGTTTGGAGGAATACCTGCTTGAAGAGATCGGTGGCGGCGAGACATTGCCGGTAGAACCGTTCGCCGGCAGCATCAGCGGCAATAACGAAACCGTCGACTGGGCGCTGGTCTGGGCGACGGACGGCGGCCAGAGCGTCACGGAAAGTTACGTCAACCTGATCCCGACACCGCAGGGTGGTACGCACGTCAACGGTTTGCGTACCGGGCTGACAAACTCGTTGCGCGAATTTTGCGAGTTTCGCAGCCTGCTACCACGAGGTGTGGCGATTGCGCCTGAGGACGTCTGGGACGGACTGAATTTTGTGCTTAGCACCAAGCTCGAAGACCCGCAATTCTCCGGCCAGACAAAAGAACGCCTGTCATCGCGAGAATCTGCGGCATTTGTCGCCGGCATCATCAAGGACAGTTTCTCGGTGTGGCTCAATCAGTACCCGGAAACGGGTGACCTGATCGCACAACTGGCGATTAGCAAGGCCCAGAGGCGTCTTAAGGCGGCAAAAAAAGTCGTCCGCAAGAAAATCGTGTCCGGGCCAGCGTTGCCTGGAAAGCTGGCCGATTGCCGATCGCAGGAACCGGAGCTTTGCGAGCTGTTCCTGGTGGAGGGAGATTCTGCCGGCGGTTCAGCGAAACAGGCGCGTGACCGATTCACGCAAGCGATCATGCCGCTTCGAGGCAAGATCCTGAATACCTGGGAAGTCGAGACAGCAGAAATTCTGGCATCAGCCGAAGTCCACGATATCGCGGTTGCCATCGGTGTCGATCCGGGCAGCGACGACATCAGCGGCCTGCGTTACCACAAGGTATGCATTCTGGCCGACGCAGATTCAGACGGCCTGCATATCGCGACACTGTTGTGCGCACTGTTCCTCAGACATTTCCGCGAATTGGTTATGGCCGGGCATATTTATGTCGCGATGCCACCGCTGTATCGCGTCGACGTTGGCAAGGAAGTGTATTACGCGCTGGATGAGGGCGAACGAAAAGGCATCCTTGATCGCATCGAAGCGGAGAAAAAGAAAGGCAAAGTAACTGTGACTCGCTTTAAAGGTCTTGGCGAAATGGACCCCGAACAACTACGTGAAACAACAATGCACCGAGATACACGACGACTTGTACAACTGACGATCAATGCGCGGGACAAGACGGACCAGATGATGGACATGCTGCTGGCGAAAAAGCGGTCTAAAGACCGTCGTAGCTGGCTGGAATCCAAAGGCAATCTTGCCGAGGTATGAGTGACATGCAGAACAG
>CAYWBZ010000382.1:0-1890 GCA_964456535.1 uncultured Woeseiaceae bacterium
GAAGTCGGTGTCATACGCCGCGACCCAATGGCAATGAAGCCTTTCTGCGGTTACAACTTCGCGGACTACTGGTCGCACTGGCTGACATTCGGCGAGCGCCTCGAGCATTTGCCGAAGATATTCCACGTCAACTGGTTTCGCCAAAATGACGAAGGCGAATTCCTTTGGCCCGGTTTCGGTGAGAACCTGCGCGTGCTCGAGTGGATCATCGAACGCTGCGAAGGTCGCGCCGGTGCCCATGAAACCCCGATTGGTTTCCTGCCCAACCCTGAAGATATCAATACGACAGATCTCGACATCAGCCCGGAAGTTCTTGAGGCACTGACATCGGTCGATCGTGAGCAATGGCGCGAAGAAATGGATTCTATCGGCGAATACCTGGAAAGCTACGGCGATCGCCTCCCGGAAACCCTACGCCAACAACAACAAACTATCGCTGCAGAACTATCTAAAGTTTCGTACAAATCCTGACCGTAGGAGCGGTTGTCATGCCCTTCGGGTGCCTTAGACCGCTCCTACGGTGGTTACTCTATTGTCTTGTAATAGATAGCCAAAGAAGACCCAGGCTCTTCCGCCCGTCCCAACCCGATAGTGCCCTCAGCACCTAACTCAGTAGAATCACGCCGAATCATCACAGCCTGCCCCTGCACATCCTGCAGAAACGTACCATTGGTACTTTGATCAACGAGCACGAACTTGCCACGCCGCATTTCGATCTTGGCATGAATGCGTGAAATCAGGTTCCCTTTGACTACAAGGTCATTGTCGTCAGCACGGCCGAGATTGATGCTCTTGCGCTGATCCGAAACCTCGACAGTCGAGTCCTTAAAATTCAGCAAAAGTTTTGACGCTCTGCGGCCTTTGCTCTCCCATTCGATGGTCGGCAACATGCTGGTCGCTTCTTCCGGCTGCCAGACAAGTTCGAACAAAGCAACTTCATCAATTCGTCCGCGAACCGTCGCCACATCAATCTGACGAGATTGATTCCGCAGTTCCGGGCTCATGTTTTCGACTGTAAACCCGGAAATAACAATCTGTTTGGATTTCGCCTGCGAGGTCATGCGGTTCGCGGTATGCACAGCAGCACCAAATATATCGTTCTGCTCCTGTACGACCGGCCCGTAATGGCAACCGATACGAATCGACACGGGAATGCCATCTTCTTTCTTGCCGACGGCCGAAATGCGCGTCTGCATCATGACCGATGCACCCATAGCCTCATCCACCGTCTCGAATGTCGACATAACCTCGTCGCCAATAGTCTTGATAACGGTGCCGTTAAACTGATATGTCGCATCTTTCATGATGTCGAGACAGGCCGCGACAGTCTCGCTGGCCTTGGTATCGCCGAACTTGTCGTACAGCTGTGTACTGCCGACAACGTCAGCAAACACAATTGCTACTTCAAGATCTTTTGCCATAAGACGACCCACAACTTAACGCGCCAAGCGATTAATAATACTACTACTTTTCGGCAATGATGTACGCGATCCACGCAAGATCGGCTTCACCTTTCTCATCCGGTGTGAATTCACCATTACCCTCGCCGTCCTCGTCTTCCCCTTCCCAGTAAACGGTCGCCTTGCGGAAGCCCGCCTCAAGTAACAATTCACGCAGCTCAGGTGCCGACCAAAGGCGCCATTCGTAGGTAAACGCTTTCTTGATTTTCGAGCCGTCCTTGAACTTGAAGTGGATATGGCAGCGAATGAAATTCGTGACTGGATGAAACTTCGCTTGATGCCAGATATAGGTAAAACCGTGCTTCTTGTGCTTGGTCTTTTCCTTGGTCTCTTCCTGCGCCTCCGGCCCACCAAACATATCGCAAAAGAAAACGCCGTCGTCCTTGGTCGCTTCGTAGGCACATTTGAAGTAAGCCCGCAGCGAATCGCG
>CAYWBZ010000383.1:0-1879 GCA_964456535.1 uncultured Woeseiaceae bacterium
GCAACAGGTCAGTCGTTCGCTGCAGTTCTACCTGGCATCAGGCGGCGGGCGCGAGCAACCCGACATGATTCTGGTTTGTGGCGGTTGCGCAAACATTCCGGGAATCGCCGACGTCATCTCCAGCCGAGTAGGTATACCGACAGAAGTTGGCGATCCGCTCGGCCAAATGAAAATTTCATCAAAAGCCAAATCACAAGGCGTGAACAAGGATGCGACAGCATTACTCACGGCCTGCGGTCTGGCACTCAGGAGTTTTGACTAATGCCAGCTATTAATCTACTCCCATGGCGCGAGGCAGAGCGCAAGAAACGCCAACGAGATTTCGGTGTCGCAATGGGCGGCTCTATCGTCGCTGGCATCGCCGTAATAATGATCACAATGTTGGCTTTCTCGTCAATGATTTCCAGCCAGGAATCGCGCAACGACAGGTTGATTTCCGAAATCGCCGAGCTTGAGAAAAGCATTCAGGAGATCGACGGCCTGGAACGGCAGAAAGAACGTCTGCTTGCTCGCATGGAAATTATTGAGGAACTGCAGAAAAGCCGTCCCGAGATCGTTCATTTGTTTGACGAACTGACACGCCAGCTTCCCGAGGGTGTTTATCTGACGGGCATGAAGCAAACGGGTTCACGGGTTGAGATTCGCGGTGTCGCGCAATCAAGCACGCGTGTTTCTGCGCTGATGCGCCAGATAGACGCATCCGAATGGTTGGCTGACCCGGAAGTTGAAAGGGTAGAAACAAAACAGGCTGGCAATTCAAGGAAGTCCGAGTTCGTCGTCTACCTGAAACAGAAGCAATCGGGTTCCGATGAGGAGGACGACGTATGAATATCGTCGAAGAACTCCAGAGCCTTGACGTCAATGACGTTGGTCGCTGGCCAGCCGCGTTTCGCGGGGCCGTAATTGTCATCGTTTTCCTGGGCGTGGTTGGCCTTGGTGTCTGGTTCACCATCATTAAGGACAAGCGCCCGCAGTTGCAGCGCGCTGAGGCTGAAGAGCAGGAGTATCGTCTTACATTTGAGAACAAGCAGCGCAAGGCAGCGAACTACGATGCCTACAAAGCGCAGCTTGCCCAGATCGAACAGTCGTTTGGCACCATGCTCCGGCAGTTGCCAGGCAAGACTGAAATTCCGAGCTTGATCGTCGACATATCACAGACGGGTCTCGCGGCGGGCTTGCAGGAGAAGCTGTTTGTTCCGCAGTCGGAAAACCCACGCGATTTTTACGCTGAAAAACCGATCCAAATTCGCCTGTCGGGTGGTTATCACGAGATCGGTAATTTCGTCAGCGGTATTGCGGCACTGCCTCGTATCGTGACGCTTCACAACATTACGATCACGCCTGAAAAGTCGGGTGAATACGACAAGTTGAGCATGGAAGTTACGGCTCAGACCTACCGCTATCTTGACGAGGAGGCAGAATAATATGCGCACTTCTCTCACACTCAAAAATACTTTGCTTATGGTGTTGGTGGCATTCAGCCTGTCCGCTTGTGGTGGCGGTTCGGATGACCTCGACGTTTACATTAACCAGATCAAGGCACGTCCAGGTGGTCGCATTGAGCCATTGCCTGAAATCACGCCTTATGAAACGTTCAGCTACATCGCCGACAGGCAGGGAATTCGATCGCCATTTCGACCGGATACGCCACAGGCAGCCGGAGGAGGCTCTGGCCCCCGACCGGACGTGGAGCGTAGCCGTGAGTATCTCGAGAGCTTTCCGCTCGACACGCTTGGCATGGTCGGCACGCTGCATATCGATGAAACGATGTATGGATTGGTACAAACTTCGGACGGTCTGATTCACCGCGTCATTCCCGGCAACTACATGGGACAAAATGACGGACGAATTACGGAAATTTCTGAATCAGAAATCGGGT
>CAYWBZ010000384.1:0-1851 GCA_964456535.1 uncultured Woeseiaceae bacterium
CAGCCGAGGATACCCGCCACACCGGGCGATTGCTAATGCATATCGGCTGTAAAACGCGACTTTTAGCCTTACACGATCACAACGAAGAAAAAGTCGTTGGCAGCATAATCAAGATGCTTCTGGATGGCGATTCCGTCGCGCTGGTCAGTGACGCGGGCACACCGCTGGTCAGTGATCCCGGATTTCGACTGGTAAGAGAAGCGCGCAACAACAACGTCGCTGTTTCGCCGATACCTGGCGCAAGTGCCGTAACAGCCGCGCTTTCCTGTGCTGGTATCGCAACTGACCGCTTCTGCTTTGAGGGGTTTTTGCCGTCCAAACAAGCCGCGCGAAGAGAAGCGCTGTCAAAACTAGCCGCAGAAATGCGGACCATGGTTTTTTATGAATCTGTACATCGAATTTCAGATTGTATCGACGATATGGTTGCGGCTTTCGGCACTGATCGGCAAGCGTTCATCGGCCGCGAGCTGACCAAAATGCATGAACAATGCGTTCAGGAAACGCTCGGAGAATTGCAACGGCAGATAGGTAGTGAAGTGATAGTCGGCAAAGGCGAGTTCGTAGTTGTCGTTGCAGGGTCAACCGCCCAGCACGAATCTCCGCTGGAAGTCGATCGGCTATTAACGGCGTTGTCGCAACATCTTGCAGCGAAGGATGCGGCCAAAGTCGCGGCCGAGGCCACCGGCCTCAAGCGAAATGCACTGTACGAAAGATTGCTGGAGCTGAAAGACTGATTACAACCAGCGCCTGACCCGGGCGGCATATTCAGAATAATGGTCACCGTATTGACTCAGCAATTCTTGCTCTTCGTAGCGACAAAAAACGTGATTCAGGATTAGCGCGTAGACGAAGGCCGCGACATAGAATAGCCAGCTGCCGACGAGTAACGCGATCCCCAGCATTATCAATACCATTCCCAGGTACATTGGGTTGCGCGTTAACGCATAGATGTCGCCGGTGATAAAGGACGTGGTTTCAGCGGTGGGACAAATCGCAGTGTCATGTTGTCGGAACAACCACCAGGCCCGAATCATGGTGCCAAAACCCAGCGAAGCAAAAGCAGTACCTGCCAGAAAGAACGAAGGAAGACGTAACGACGCAATCGGCAAAGCGATTTGCGTCAGAGTCGCAACTAAAAGCATTGTCGCAGCGATTCGCGGTGGCCGATAAGCGAGCATTCTCAGGCAGGTGTTTTGCAAGTGTCTCATATCAATTCTCCGGACTCACAACGGACCAGAAGTGACCGCAACAATTGCCGCGTGACATCGACGTCCTCACTGCGAAGGTCAACAAACATCTTTTCGATTATTGCGGACTCATTTCGCCGAATCTCGGCGAAAGTCTCGCGACCCAATTCACTCAAACGCATGAGTGGAGATCGCTTGTGTTGAGGGTTGGGCAGGGCTCGGAGAAGGCCTTTGCTGATCAGCTGATTGACGGTGACTTGAACGTGCTGTCGTGACACGCGGTACTTACCGGCTATGGCCGGCACAGAGAGTTGCTCCTCAGGATAGAGAAACTCCATGACGGCACGGTCGGCTGCCGTCATGTCATCATCTTTCAAGTAATGGTCCGCCATGTCGGCCAGGGCACGGAATAATCGCCGTAGCAGCCATACCACCTCGTAGCGCGCATCTGCATTTGTCATTGCTTCTTCCTATATTGACAACTAGATTGTCATTATCATCAATGACAAGTAAGTTGTCAAGTAATTGGTGCATCGTATCGGGCGAAATGAAGTAAACTCGCGGCCGAGAAAGCCGGAGTTGGCCAGACAATCGCTGTAGTTCGCTATAGAGGAAAGTCCGGGCTCCTTCGGACAGGGCGCCAGGTAACGCCTGGGGGGCGTGA
>CAYWBZ010000385.1:0-1832 GCA_964456535.1 uncultured Woeseiaceae bacterium
GCCATTGACGTTGCCATCAAGTCTGCGCGCTGGGCTACCGGTCGAAAACGAATCGTCGCATTGGAATCCGGCTTCCATGGCCGCACCGGGCTTTCCGGCGCCGCCGGCGATGATGAAACCGCGCGCTTCTTTTTGAGCGACAAACCCGGAGAGTTCATCAAGGTGCCGTTCAACGATCTTGATGCCATGCGGCATGCGTTGAGCGGGGGCGATGTCGCGGCAGTGTTGATGGAGACGATACCGGCGACATCCGGCTTCCCGCTGCCGGACGACGCATATCTGTCGGGGGTGAATGCACTGTGTGAGGAATTCGGAACCCTGTATGTCGCTGACGAAGTGCAGACCGGCCTGGGTAGAACAGGTCGCCTGTGGGGTGTTGAACACTGGGGTGTGGAGCCGGATATTCTCGTGACTGGCAAGGGGCTGTCGGGCGGCCTTTACCCGATCGCGGCAACCGTTCTCAGCGAGCCCGCCGGGCGTTGGCTGCACGAAAACGGATGGGGCCACGTATCAACATTTGGCGGATCCGATATTGGATGTGTGGTTGCCCTGCACGCACTGAAGATTTGCAGTGATCCCGAAACCCTCGCGAACGTAAACAATCAGGCGGACTATTTGTTGGTCGGACTGCAGACGCTTGCGGAGCGCTTCCCGTTTCTTGAGGAGATTCGCCACAAGGGTCTCGTTATGGGGCTGAGGTTCGCGGACGAGAGCACCGGCCTTGGCATGATGCGAGCACTGTATGAAAACGGCGTGTGGGCGTTCGTCGCAGGGTTCGACCAATCGGTGATTCAATTCAAACCGGGATTGTTGATTGACCGTGCATACTGTGACGAGCTACTGCGGCGAGTGGAAAATGCCTGTGTCTGGTTCCTGCAGGCGATGAACGAAATTATGGGGGGCGGTAGTAATTCGCCCGATGAAGCCCACCTGCAACCTATCATCCAGCTGGCGCGGCAGGCCCTGTCTCATTGGGGACTTGATGATGCAGATCTTGATGTCATCAAGCATCGGGAAAATACCGTGTTTAAGGTCACCGCTGCAGACGGTCGATGTTTTGTGCTGCGCGTACACCGGCCCGGTAACAACAGTGACGCGGCCGTGCAGTCGGAGCTCGTCTGGATGGGTGCGCTGAGAGACGCCGGCATCGCTACGCCGGCAGTTGTGCCGGCAGAGAATGGCGACTTGTTCGTACACGTCGGGGAGGCATCGGATTCTCGGCAGTGCGATCTGCTCGAATGGCTACCGGGCAATCTGTTTAACGACCTGGGCCGGGTTGAGAAAGGCATGCGGGACGAGTTTTGTGATCGTTTCACGCGTCTCGGTGCCCTGGCCGCGCGAGTGCACAATCAGTCGGAGAGCTGGCAGAAACCGGCGGAGTTCGAGCGGCGCTCCTGGGATGAAGCTGGCCTGCTGGGCGAGAACCCGGTCATGGGGCGCTTCTGGGAACATCCGGCGATCACACCCGGACAAAGTCGGGAAATAATGAAAGCACGCCTGGTGCTGGGCGAATTCCTGAAGAAGTTCGGCAAGACGCCAGAGAACTACGGCTTGATTCACGCGGACTTTCTGCCGGAAAACATCCTGGTGCACGACGGTGAGCTGAGCCTGATCGATTTCGACGATTGCGGCTTTGGCTGGTATTTGTTCGAGATGGCCACGTCGCTATTTCCGCAAATCAACCAGCCCTTCTTCGACGATCTCGTGGTCGCTTACACCGAGGGCTACCGCAGCGAACGTGATATGACCGACGCCGACCTCGAAGCCTTTCCGGCGTTTCTCATGATCCGCGGCTTCACCTATCTGGGCTGGTTTCATTCGCGCGGTCAGGA
>CAYWBZ010000386.1:0-1793 GCA_964456535.1 uncultured Woeseiaceae bacterium
GCTTTCAGCGGAGCGGACCATTTCCTGCGGAGAATAATCTTTAGTCTTCAGCGTGCTATCAACATCGAGGTCCGAGACGCCGGGGTACGGTTCCATGATGTCGTAAATGAAGCCCCACTCCTGCGCCCACATATTGCCCAGGAGATGTGCCGGGATAGGACCATCTTGCGGAACCTTGTCCTCGCCGTAATGTTCGCCGAGCTTCGCACGCACGGCGCAATGCAGTTCATTGTAAAGGGGCTTAACCTGGTCCCAAAGACGTTCGGCTTCACCCTGGAATTCAGCCGGATCCATGTCGAATCCAGCGCGCCACATTTCGCCGAGGTCGCCATAGCCGAGCTCGCCAGCACCTTCGTTAACCAGTTCTACGTAGCGCTGATACTTGTCACGCATTGGCGGCGCGATTGTACGCCACCCCGTCCAGTACTCTTCGAGCAGATCGTAGTCGCGCGTGCTCTGCATGAGACCTTCAAGCTCTGAACCAGAAATACAGTCGTCGTCGCTCCTGCAGTACTGACCCGCGCCGTACAGGCCTTCGAGTTCAGTTGCTATCAATGTTAGCTCTTTGCGTTTCGCCGGGTCGTTCGGCGTTGGCAAGGACGTGCCGAGCTTAAGAAGATTTATTGCACGTGTTGTTTCAGCGCTGAGTTCCTGACCGTCGTAGGCTAAAGCCTGCTGCACCATCCCGCTGTGCCACTTCGCGTACTTTTCGCTGGCGGCAGCGGCGACGACCGCTGTGTCCTGCGTGATGTACGTCGAACGCACCCACTCCGCGGCCCCAATTTCTCTACTGAGCTCTTCGAGTTCGGCATTCGCTCGAGCGATAAACTCCTCGGCAGTTTCGGTGGGCGCGCTAACGGCGCTATCTTCAGAGGCCTGTTGCGAGCAGGCACCCATTACGACCACGAGCAAAGCGCCCGCGAAAAATCCAGCGAGTTTCTTCATAACTTTTCCAGTACGTCCGTTTCCTGCATTTAGTGAATGCCGTGCATCCAGCGTTTGAGTATTGGCGAGATCAGTATCACGATCACACCAGCAATAATTCCGAACCACATCAGGAATGAGAATAGCTCCGTATACGTGGCTACCGCCGTCGCGATATCCATCGTCTCGCCCTCAGACACATCGATCGCCGCCATCTTGCCGATGCGTGTCGCAACGGTTTCCGACAAAGCGGTGGCCAGGAACCAGGTACCCATGCTGACGCCGACAACGTTACCGATAGACAGCTTGGTGACGGCCGACAATCCAACTGGCGACAGACACAACTCGCCGGTCGTGTGCAGCAGGTAGGCCAATACCAGCCAGACCATCCCAATGTGTCCTGTCTGATCAGGGAACTGCGCACCGAATACCAGCGCGCCGAATCCGAGACCCGCCTGCAAAATGCCGAGGCCAAACTTAACCGGTGTGTTCGGTTCGAAATTGACTTTCGCCAGCCAGGTCCAAAGCGCCGCAAACGGAATCGCGAGCAACATAATGAAACCGGCATTCAAGGAGCCAAACTGAGCGGCGGTGAATGTTGTACCGCCAACAGTACGATCAACAACGCGATCCGCAAACAGAGTCATGGAGCCGGCTGATTGCTCGAACAGCGCCCAGAAAACCACTGTCGAGAGAATCAGAATCATCAACACGACGGTTCGCCCGAACTCGGGAGAGTTATGCGTCATAAAACCGTACACAACAAAACCGACGATCATGACGATCGAACCGTAGAGAACCTTCTCCGCGAGCGCTTCGCTGCCAGGGATGAAGTGCAGATTCACGCCGATCGCATACAGCCCCGAAAC
>CAYWBZ010000387.1:0-1787 GCA_964456535.1 uncultured Woeseiaceae bacterium
AAACAGCGCATCAATAATCAACAATGCGGCGCCGACAGAAATGCCGGCGTCCGCAACGTTGAATGACGGGAACGCCCAGCTGCCAAACCACACCTGAATGAAATCCGTGACATGACCAAGCAGGATGCGGTCGATAAGATTGCCGATAGCCCCCCCGAGCACGAAGGCTAATCCGGCAGACAATACTGTTTGACCGTCTTTTCGAATACGCCACAACCACACCGCTATTACAACACTAACGATGCTGGACAAGGCAACGAAAAACCAGCGCTGCCAGCCACCCGCATCAGCCAGAAAACTAAACGCAGCACCCGGGTTTTTCTGATGCGTGAGATTGATGAAGGAGTTCAGCGGGACCTTGTCGTACAAAGGTATCCACTCGATGATCGCCCACTTCGTAAGCTGGTCCGCGATCGCGATAACTGCCGCAATAATTATCCACATTACAAATCGCGCATTAGTAGTATTGGTCAAGACTTCGTCCTGTCACACCGCGGTTGCGGCAAGAATAAATTGTGCATTTTCGGTGTCCTCGCTCGTTAGCGCAACTCAATCTGCCTTTAGCCGAAACTGGGATAGCCTGGTTCCCATGAGTAACAACGCTACGAAATACGTCCCAACACCGGCAATGATAGTAACGGTTAACCAGCCCACTCGTCCGGTGAATGACGCTGCGATCCACCATTCCAGCGGACGATCCAATTGATACAACGTCGCATACATCCCTGCACAAGCGAGTACGACTCTTGAAATCAGCATCGGCCAACCACTAGAGTGCATCAGCACCTGGTCCTTTCTGAGGCCTCGGTACAGCAGTGCAGCGTTAAGGATAGCCGCAACTGATGTTGCCCCTGCGAGTGCCGCGTGCGGACCCGCAAATCCGTTTGTCGACATATACCAGGCGAGGCCAACGCTCAGTACGAAATTGACAAAAAGAGCGGTCAGCGCGATACGCACAGGCGTCTTCGTATTTTCACGAGCGAAATAAGCCGGAGCGAGAATCTTGACGAACGAAAATCCGATGAGACCGACGGCATAGGCCTGCAACGCCATCGCTGTCATCCGCACAGCATGCTCATCGAAAACGCCACCGAAGAAGAGCGTCGTAACCAGGGACTCCGCAAGCACGAACAGGCCAATCGCCGCCGGCAATGCTATTAGCAAAGCGAGCTTTAGCGACCAGTCCAGCGTCTGGGTAAACGTCTTCTTATCGCCTTTCGCCCAGAGTCTTGAAAGATAGGGCAAAGTTACGGTACCGAGTGCAATACCGAAGATACCGAGTGGAAACTCCATCAGTCGATCTGAAAAATACAGATAGCTGATACTGCCGACTGGCAGCAAGGACGCGATGATGCCGCCGAGAAGCACATTGATCTGTGCCGCTGAGGAACCAAAAATTGCCGGCACCATGAGCTTAGCCGCCCTCTTGACGCCTTCGTGCCGGGGCGTCCATTTCGGTTTTGGCAACACATGGATCTTCGCAAGAAACGGCAACTGAAACAGCAACTGAAATACGCCGGCGATCAGTACCGCGTAGGCAAGCGCCATGATCGGCTGCTCCAGTCGCGGTGATAACCAGATCGCCGCCGCAATCAAGACGACATTGAGTATTACAGGCGTGAACGCCGGTACGCCGAATCGACCGTAGGTATTCAAAATACTGCCGGCAAATGCCGTCAAAGACACAAAGAACAAATACGGGAAGGTGAACCGCAACATCAAGGCGGCGAGCTCAAGATCGCCGCCCTCGCCCACAAACCCGGGGGCGACCACCAGAACCAGCAACG
>CAYWBZ010000388.1:0-1782 GCA_964456535.1 uncultured Woeseiaceae bacterium
GCGAGGCGCTGACGGCGCTATTGGGCACCTATGACATTGCGGTCCGGTGTTTTCGGGATGCGGAGGAATACCTGACCAAAGATATAGAATTCGCGCGCAGACCGGGTTGCTTGCTTGTTGAGGCTGATCTCCCAGGCCGAAGCGGACTGTCATTGCTACGGCAACTGCGCGAGCAGAACGCCGATTTTCCGGTGATCGTGCTCTCAAGCGATGCCAAAACGGACCTCCGTCGGCAAGCGTTACGGCTTGGCGCGACTGAGGTTGTTGAGAAACCCTTGATGAATGATTTCTTGCTTAAGCGCCTGCCTCAGTTGCTACCCATTGAATTTGTTCGTCCCGATGTCGCGGCCGATAGTGTCAAGCTGGGTAATGGTACACACGTTACGATTCGTGCCATGCGACCCGAAGACGCCGAGATCGAGCAGGCGTTCGTGCGAGGTCTTTCGCTGAGGTCGAGGTACCTGAGGTTTTTCTATGGCCTCAAGCAGCTCACAGCGAAGATGTTGGAGGAATTTACCCACACCCACTACCCGGACACATTCGCGCTGATCGCGACTGTTGCAGAGGACAACCGAGAGACGCAGATCGGTGTCGCTCGCTACGCGCCGACTGCGGAAGACGGCGTTGCAGAATTCGCGGTGGTTATCGCCGACGAATGGCAAGGTCAGGGTGTAGCCACGCTGCTCCTGCGTGGCATCACAACCGCTGCCGCTATCGCAGGCATTCGGCGACTGGAGGGAGTCGTACTAAAAGAAAACATCGCAATGCTCAATCTAGCGATACAGTTGGGATTCCGACGTTCGCGCCACCAAGAGGGCGGTTCAGTGGTTCGCGTGGTCAAAGACCTTCGTGGGCCGGACGGTGCGGCCCTGCAAAACTGCGAGCAAGGTTCAAATGAGGAAGCGATAAATGGCGAATGAAGGCTACCACGAACCGACAACCGAGCTCTCCGAGTTGCCATTCATACGATCGAAGCCTGGCCAGCTTTGAAGCCATGGGCGGGCTGATTCTATTCGGTACAAGCACTGCGTTCCTGTTTGCGATGACGCGACGCCTGCTCGAGCCGAAGATCGACTCTTTGAACAAATGATATTCAAGCACGTCTTCTTAGGAGCAAGTCATGTCCGGATACTCTACCGCTAGCAGCTCCACGTTCCGATTCGAAGTTGGTCCACAACCGGGAAGTATGTCGTAGTGTCCTCAAGAAAACCGAGTCTATTTGTGTTAGTGCTGGCCGGACTCCTGCTCGGCATAGTCACTGGCCTTTTCTTTGGTGAGCCGGCAGGTTCACTGAAGTCTATTGGTGATGCCTACATCGGATTGTTGCAGATGTCGGTCATTCCGTACGTCTTCGTGTCCCTCGTTACCGGGCTGGGACGCTTGAGTCCAGGAATGGCCGCTAAAATCCTGTCGCGCGCTGTCCTCGGCGTGGCAGCACTTTGGCTTCTGATCATCCTGTCAACGGTGCTCGTCCCGCTGGGCTACCCGGACTGGGCTTCCGCCTCGTTCTTTAGCGCTTCCTTGATAGAAGCCCGCGAACCCGTCGACTTCCTCCGCATTTACATCCCGTCAAATCCCTTCAACTCGTTCGCAGAAGGCATCGTGCCGGCCATCGTTCTGTTTAGTGTCGCTGTAGGCGCCGCGCTAATGGGTGTTCCAGGTAAAGACGCATTGCTTGACCCGCTGGACAAATTGGGTGAGGCATTACTCAGAATCTCGCGCATTGTCGTGTACTTTTCGCCAATCGGCGTTTTTGCAATTACCGCAAGTGCCGCTGGCACA
>CAYWBZ010000389.1:0-1774 GCA_964456535.1 uncultured Woeseiaceae bacterium
GTCGCCTGGTTTATGTCGGTGCAGGAACATCGGGGCGACTCGGTGTACTCGATGCTGCTGAGTGCCCACCGACATTTAACGCGGACCCCGAGCAAGTCATCGGGCTGATCGCGGGCGGTCCAACCGCGCTTACGAACCCGGTCGAAGGTGCGGAGGATTCACCCGAGCTCGCAATAGAAGATCTACAAGTTATCGATTTATCAGAAAAAGACGCTGTCGTCGGCATCGCAGCGAGCGGGCAAACACCCTATGTGCTGGCGGCACTGGATCACGCCAGGTCGGTCGGAGCGGCGGCGATCGGCTTCGCCTGCAATCAAGGTGCAGCAATCGAGAAACACGCCGATATCATGATCACGGTTGTCGCGGGCCCGGAAGTGCTCGCTGGTTCGACACGTATGAAAGCGGGCACTGCAACCAAAATGGTGCTCAATATGTTGACGACCGGCGCGATGGTTCGACTGGGTAAGACCTACGGCAACCTCATGGTTGACCTGCAGGCAACCAACGCAAAACTCATCAAACGCACTGTGCGCATTTTGCAGAAACTGAGCGGACTTACGGCGACTGATGCTGAGGCGTTGCTACAGAGCTGCAACGGCGAACTCAAGACGGCGATCGTTTGCAATAAGCTCGATCTGTTGCCGGAAGCGGCGAGGGCGAAGCTCGATGCGGCAAATGGCCGATTACGACTGGCACTGGATGAAGACACGCATGGGTAGTCGCCTGTTAATCCTCGGAGTGGATGGTGGCGGTTCGAAGACCGCCGCACGCATTGCCGAGATCGATGACGATGGAAACATAAACGAACTCGGTCAGGGCTTCGGCGGCCCCTCAAACGTACGTGCTGTCGGGGAGGCCCACGCGGAAATCAATCTGGATGTCGCTATCGATGCCGCACACCGGGAAGCGGGCACAACGGATACTGCGATCGACTATGCCGTGCTCGGACTCGCGGGCAGTTCGTTGCCGGACGTGCAGTCATTCATCAAGAACTGGGCTGATCGGCGCGGACTTGCGAAGCAGGTGGACGTCGTGCACGACGCTGATCCCGTGTTGGCCGTTGCTGCGCCGGAAGGCCGTGGTATTGCTTTGATCGTTGGTACCGGTTCGGTGGCGATTGGTGCAGACGGATCTGGCGAACGTTCCGTCACGGGTGGCTGGGGGCACTGGTTCGGAGATACCGGAAGTGGTTTCGACCTGGGCCGGCGGGCGCTTGCCGCAGTTGCTGATGCGGTTGATGGTGTTGGTCCCGAAACATGCCTCGTGAGCGAGATTTTGCGACGGCTCCGCACTGAGAATCCACGAGAAATCCTGCAGAAGCTCGGCATGGCCGCAGATGTGCGTCGGGAAATTGCATCGCTCGCGCCGACATTGCTACATGCGGCGTCCGACGGTGATGAGGTCGCGCTGGCGATTGTGCAGGAGGCGGCGGATGCTACCGCACTTCTGGTACATGCCACTGCCAAGAAACTCGACCTCGATCCCGCCACACCACTAGCCGTCGCCGGCGGCATCGTGTGTTCGAATGCCATGTACCGTGAAGCGATGCTTGAGAGTATTCGCAAGCTCGGTGAAACGCCGACATCAATCGTAATTGTTGACCAGCCTGTTGAGGGGTGCCTGCTGATGGCGCGCGATCGCCTGCTTGCTGACAGGAGTACCTAAGTGGCAACGGAAGCGAAAAAAACCAATCGATGGATCTGGATACCGAGTCTCTACTTTGCAGAAGGGCTGCCATTCGTCGCTGCGATGACGGTGTCGGTGATCATGTACA
>CAYWBZ010000390.1:0-1773 GCA_964456535.1 uncultured Woeseiaceae bacterium
GATCCACCGAAGCCTGTCAGGCCCAGAACGTCACCGTTCTGTATTCTGGTGAGATTGAGTGCGCGATAGCCAACACTGCCTGCACATAACAACGGGGCTGCCTCGTAGTCATTGAAACTGTCGGGAATGCGATATGCGTATCGCTCGTGCACCGTCATGTACTCGGCGTAGCCACCATTCGCATCGCGGCCGGTCGCAACGAACTCATCACTGATGTTCTCGTCATTCTCACCGCTCGACTTGAAAATCCACCCCACGCCGACGCGGTCACCGACCTCGAGTTTCGTGACACGATCACCTGTTTCAGCTACCCGCCCTATCACTTCATGGCCCGGAACTATTGGCAGGATCGGTGGTGGCGTCCGTCCTTCAATCTCGTCCAGCTCCGTGTGGCAGACACCGCAGGCACTTACCTGAATCAAGACCTCGTCGGCCGCAGGATTCGGAACCGGAATATCCGCTAGCGTCAGTGGTTCAGGATTGTCCTGCAGGGAGGCCGTTCTCTTGAGGAGCATTGCTTTCATGAGCGTGTGAGTGCTGCCGCGGGTCAGGATTCTCACACCACTCAGTTGCTCGCCAGATCCTTGATAATAATGCTCCAGTGATCCAACGCGTCATAGAAGGCCTTGATGGGCACTCTTTCGTTAAGCCCATGAGCAAACATTTCATCGGGATTCATGAAGATACCGCTCATCGCCCATGTTGGAATTCCCGCTTTACGAAAATGCATGCCGTCGGTGCCGCCAGACTCCATGTAAGCCATCAGCTTTACGCCTGGATAACGAACATGAACTGCTTCACTAATCGCCGCACGAATCTCCTCCCGCAGTTCTGATATCGGGCTTTCAGTCGGAGGGTAAGTCTCTTCGAACTGAACCGCATCGTTGCCAATTGCCTTTTGCAGAGCCGCCTGGACCTCAGCTGTCGGAACGCCGGGGAATACGCGGCAGTTGACGGTGGCCGTGGCCGATTGTGGCAACGCGTTTTCAGCATGGCCGGCTCGCAACATCGTGACCACACAAGTGGTTCGCGTCGTGCCGACGTAAGAGGGTTCGATCGCCAGTCGATCGGACGCAGCAGTGTCCTCAGGATTCTCAACGAATCGTAGCATCGCGTCGCCGACCTCGCCTCCGAGTTGCTTGCCCGTCTCCGCGAAGTATTCCAGCGTCATGTCGCTCCAGCGAACAGGAAACCGAAGTGCCTGAATCTTGCCGATCGCATCGGCCAGCTCGTAGATGGCATTGTCCAGGCGGGGTCTGGAACTGTGCCCACCGGGATTGGTGACCGTCAGTTCCCAGGTTACGTAGGTTTTCTCGGCAGCCTGAATGCGAAACACGATCGCTTTTCCGTCTTTGCTCAGCGTGCCGCCGCCGGCATCGGAATTCAGCGCATACTCGGCTTCAGCAAGATCTTCTCGCTCATAGGCCAGCTTGCGAGTACTGATCATTGAGCTTTCTTCATCGCCGGAGAAAACAATGATCAGGTCGCGATTCGGAACAAAGCCCTCTTTCTTCAGACGAATAAACGTTGATGTGAGCTGAGCGACACCGAACTTGTTGTCGATCGTGCCTCGAGCGAAGAAATAGTTATCGTCTTTCGTCAATTCGAATGGCGGTCGCTCCCAATCTTCAGGGTGTGCCTCGACTACGTCCATGTGTCCCAATAACAGAATGGGAGCCTTGCCTGAAGATCCGTCGCCGCGGTATCTGGCGATTAGTGCCGCTGTTTCGCCAACCGGCAACACCTCGACATCTTCTTCGGGAATACCGGCAG
>CAYWBZ010000391.1:0-1771 GCA_964456535.1 uncultured Woeseiaceae bacterium
AAAACTACGATCGCGGCACACCTGAAGACCGTCAGCTTTTCAATCAGCATGATGTGCAGTGGATCAGGCCCGGTCTTCCCGGAGCGGGAAATGTAATGGTTTTCAATAACGGCGACGGAAAATTACGCCCACACTCCAGCGTAGTTGAGTTTTCGGCACCACTTTCTGAAGACGACAGCTACGCGCTCGATGGTGAAAACGCATACGGACCTGTCGAGCTCGCCTGGGAATATGCTCCGACGGATGAGAATATTTTCTTTTCCTGGTTTGTCTCAGGCGCGCAACGTCTGGCCAACGGCAATACGCTGGTGAACCACGGTGCGAAAGCGCGTGTCCGCGAGGTCACACCTGCAGGTGAGATTATCTGGGAGTATGCCTTTGACGACGGGGCAGAAGGCCCGCATATGCTTTTTCGCGCGAATCGCTACCCGGCAGACCATCCGGCGGTGATTGCGATAATTAGCCAGTAAGTGCCAGACCCATTCAAAACAGTTTCGACACTAGCGTAACCTTTCCGCCGCGAGATACAACTAAACAAGCAGAGCAGATATTTCGATTACCGAATATCGCAAATCGCTTCTCCGGCGGGCGCCAGTCGTACTCCCCGTTGACGGCACATGCTGTCCTGGCGCTCGTCGGTGAACCACCCACGATAACCCTTAAGAGATAGCATATGCGCAAGATTGCCGCGCTGTTCATTGTCCTGCTTTCCGGATCTGCATTCGCCCAGGAAGACTTAACCGAGCTTTATCGCAGCCTCAAGCCCAGCGTCGTAACGATCATGACGATAGACGTTGACACGGGTCGTGGCAGCATCGGCTCTGGCGTTGTCGTTGATAAAGAAGGTCACATCATGACCGCGGCGCACGTCGTGCATACCGCCAGCGACATCAGAGTCCGGCTCGCGAACGGACAAATCGTCCCCGCACAGACCGTCGTATCGGTCGCCAGCGCCGACCTCGCCCTTTTGAAGCTATCTCGCGTTCCGCCTGGCCTGATTGCGGCACAGCTGGGTGACTCGGATACGGCGATTGTTGGCAAACGCGTCTTTGTTATCGGCGCGCCGTACGGACTGAATCATTCACTGTCGGCCGGGTACATTAGTGGCCGAATTGACAAGGACCGACTGTCCGGCGGTGAGCTTTTGCAGCTATTGCAAACTGATGCGGCGGTCAATCAGGGCAATTCCGGCGGACCAATGTTCGACAACGAGGGCAAGGTCATTGGAATAGTCAGCTCTATTCTTAGTAAGAGTGGAGGATTCGACGGTATCGGGTTTGCCGTCGCAATCAACGCAGCGAAGAAAGCTCTGCTGGGTGGTGCTTCTTTTTGGACGGGTTTTGACGCCATCTTTCTTGGGCCTGAATTTGCCGACATCCTCAATGTCCCGACTGGCGGTGGATTGCTGGTACAGCACGTTGCCAAAGGCTCCATGGCGAGTATCGCTGGCGTGAGGGCTGGCAATACCGTAACGCGGATGTTCAACCGTGACGTTATTCTCGGCGGTGACGTAATACTGTCGATCCACGGTGCCACTTGCAACGAACCGCACGACTTTACTCGTATCAAGCAGGACCTGGAGCAGCTCAAGGATGGTGACCCATTCATCATCGAGGTATTGCGTGGCGGCAAGCGCGTCGATTTAACGGGCATTGTCAATCGTGCCGCATGGCGACTTTTCTGACATAGATATAGCGATGGTGACATTGCACGGATAAATGCGGATACTGCGCGACCCTGTTAATCGCGAATGATCCACTATGTTTCGAAA
>CAYWBZ010000392.1:0-1766 GCA_964456535.1 uncultured Woeseiaceae bacterium
CCATCCTCTTTCGTAACCCGCATCAGCGGCTTTTTCAGCCGATCAGGATCGAGGTAGGCACCGGGACCACCGGTGCCGCGCGTGCAAAGACGTCCGCCGCTGTGCAGGTCGTCCGCATTGCCCGTGATTTTCCAGAGTTCGTCATCTTCTTTATAAACGTCGCCCGCACACTTCCAGAAACACATGTCGCAGATAGTCGGCGTTTTGCTGACTACGCCTGTACCTGGCAGAGGTTTCGTCGTGCATCCGCCGAGCATAAACGTCGGCGTTACTACGGCACTGGTGCCAAGCAGGCTGGATACTTTGATAAATTCGCGTCGTTTCATGCGCCGTTTCCTGATGCAGCAACTGTTTCCAGAGGCAGCGTATCTGAAACTGTCTGGCTAACGGTTGTTTTTTCGATGATGTAGTGAGGCACCTCAACACTATCGTCGATGAATGATTCGGTGGGGAAGAACGCGAATACAAATCCGATCACAACAGCCACAGCGATCAAAGCACCCTGCATTTTCGTAATTCTGTCCTTCTGCGGATCTTCCTCGGTCGATGGCCAAACCTTGTTCTGTACGAAACGCATGGTCAAAGTGCCACCCACTGCAATCAGAACAATGATCAGAACCGTGGGACCAAGCCCGATTCCCAGCCATTGATCAAGGCGGAAAGCACCCATGTAATCGCTATTGTAGAAATCGCCCCAGACCGGGAAGAAGTCCGCGAAGACCATGCTGCCGATAAGAAAACCAACGATAAAGACCACGGCATCGATTTTGCCGGTCGCGATTGATGCCGCTGCTGTTCCGGGGCAATAACCGCCTATGACCATGCCAAGACCAAAGATCAAACCGCCGATCGCCATTGGTAGCAAATACGTTGGCAGCATGTAGACCAGTGAAATATCGATAACACCGATGAGGCTCATACCCCACAAACCGAGCATGCCGGTTACGATGGCCGAGAACATGACAATGGGTACGCCGACATCTTTGAAATAGAATGCCCATGCGATGCGGCGACTGTCTGTAAAACCGGCATGAAACAGTGCGAAACCAAAAATGAATCCGATCGGCAGGGCCAACCAGAGGTTCATTGAAGACGAGATAGCGCCTGTCTTCGCGAGCGGCAGGATCATATCCATTGTTTTCTCACAAACCAGGCGCCCATCCAGCCACCGGCAAAAATGCACATCAAGAATACCCACGCACCGACCGACAGTTCAGCGCCACCGACGAGTCCCTGCCCGCTTGTGCAACCGCGTGCCAAACGTGCAGAAAATCCGGCGAGTACACCGCCTCCCAGGGCGAGTACAAGGCGGTACGCAACCGAGCTTCGTGGTCCACGAAGAACTTCTACGCGGAGTTCGCCAGCCAGCCAGGCGGCGACAAAGCTCCCAACGAGCAATCCGGCAACGAGAAACGAAACGTAGTCGTTGAGAGGATGGGCACCGTCGGCGAAATATTTGCCGAAGTAGACGCTTTGCTCAGTCGCGACCGGGAAAAGACCGTGCTGCACCCAGGCGACGAGCCGAGTCATGGCCCCGCTGGCGCCGATGCCCCTGCCGGCAACGACGAAAGCCAGTAACATACTGATTCCAATTAGTATTCCAGCTGGTACGGGTGGCCAGCGGTCAGCGAACTTCATCTTTTTCTCCCGGTTGGCTATGCACGTTACAAAGCCATGTCATCTGTATATTAGGATTACCTAATTTAAGTGATGATCATATAAGTACATGTACCTTTGTTTTTGGGGTCGATGCCGCGTGGCTATTG
>CAYWBZ010000393.1:0-1744 GCA_964456535.1 uncultured Woeseiaceae bacterium
CAACCGCTCTCCTGATTGTATTTAGGCGCCGACGACCTGCCTTGCCCACTGCACAATGCCGCGAACCCGTGGCGAACCCAAATCGTAAGCCTCATCGAAACTCACCCAGCGCCATTCGTGATGTTCGGGCTCACCGGTCTCCGGTGAATCTCCCATAACGACGTCTGTCTGTTCCGTGCTTGCCAAGTAGTAGCGTGCAACTTTGCCCTTGCTGTAGGGACCTGTCTCGAAAAATCGGTCGCCCCAGTCAAACGACAAGTCATCGATTCCGGTTTCTTCGCAGACTTCCCGGAGAGCCGCCTGCACAGGCTCTTCGCCGGGCTCACGGATACCCTTTGGAAAATCCCAATGATGAAATGCCCGCAGCAAGATTGTCACCCAGCCCACGTCTGTTTTACGAACGACGACGACGCCGCAGGATAACTTGTGTTCCATCAGGTGTTTACCCCTCTGAGGACATCGGCTGGTCGTGCGTTTACCGCGCCGCGTGCAGCGAAATAGCCGCTGATACACACAACGAGTACGCCAGCCGTTACGCCCACCAGCCAGATAGTCGGGCTGAATTCATACGGCAGTTCAAACAAGCGCGTGGCCACCAGGTACGCCAGTACTGAAGCACCGGCAGAAGCCAGCACACCGGCCGCTGTACCCAGCGCTGCAAACTCGGCCATTACTCCCGAGAACACCGTGCGACGTTTTGCGCCTAACGCTCGTAGTATTGCGCTTTCAAAGCGTCGCTCATCAATGGTCGACTGCACCGCGGCAAACAGTACCGCTATGCCAGCAGCCAGCGTGAACATGAAAATAGCCTGAACCGCGAGACTGGCCTTATCGATAATGCCCCGAACCTGCTCCAGAATAGCACCCAGATCGATTACCGAGATACTCGGATGTGCGCGCACCAGATCAATGAGCATTGTCCGGCTCTCGTCTGCGATGCGCATGCTTGAAATAAACGTTGTCGGCATCCCGTCCAGTGCGCCCGGTGAAAGAACGATAAAAAAGTTGGGCTGAAACGAATCCCAGTTTATTTTTCGGGTGCTCGTGATTTCGGCTTCAACTTCGCGACCGGCGATAAAGAACTTCAAATGATCACCGATGCGGAGCCCTGCGTTGGCCGCAGACTCTTCTTCTATTGAAATGAGTGGTGGCCCGCTGTAGTCCTTTGGCCACCATTCACCCTCTATCAACTCATTCGACGCGCTCATTTCCGCTGCCCAGGAGAGGTTCGCTTCACGGTTTGCGAGCCACTTCCCGTCTTCGTTCGGATACTCCCTGTCTTTGACGGACTCATCGTTGATCGCCGTCATGCGCGCTCGCACCAGCGGTGTAAAAACGGGCGCTGCGATGCCATTTTTCTCGAATAGTGCTGCAACCGACTCGGTCTCGTGCGGCTGAATATTAATAAGGAAGTGATTTGGCGCATCGTCGCCGAGTGTTTGCCGCCAACCCTCCAGCAAGTCTGTTCTGACCAGGGTCAGCAACAGGAGCACCGTAATGCCAAGACCGAAGGCGACCACTTGTATCGCACTGTCGCGGCCACGGCGCGCGACGTTCGCAAGACCGTAGCGCCACGCCACACCGACACCCGAACGTGCGCTGCCGAGGAGCGCTACCAGGCCCCGGCCTACCAGGTAGAGCAGACCGGCAATCACGATGATCCCGCCGATCAGGATGACGAGCATTCGTACATCACCTACTGAGCGGTACAGCAGCGCTGCAACAGCCGCGAGCGCGAGCCCGG
>CAYWBZ010000394.1:0-1744 GCA_964456535.1 uncultured Woeseiaceae bacterium
CCGATCCGCGAGTACTGGAAAGATCGTGATGCGGTCAACAAAGGTCTCGATAACGACTGGTGGAAGAACGTCAAGGCAGCCTACAAGCAACCTGAGATGACTAACGACGATGCACTACGGTTCCTCGTCACACTCGGTGCGACCAAGTGGCAGTACACCAACGGTGTGACAAATCCGGAAGCGGTCAGTCCCGATACCTGGGGCCACGTACAGCCGCTACTCGATCGTGAAGGCAATGCGGACATACAGTTGCAGATGTTCTACAGCTACGGAACAAATCCGCCGTTGTACCCGGCATGGCAACAGTACCTGCGCGACTATCAGCCGCCGACGTTGATCGTCTGGGGCGAGCATGACGAGATCTTCCCGGCCGCTGGTGCAGAACCGTACAAGCGTGACCTGAAGAATCTCGAGTACCACCTGATTGACACGGGTCACTTCGCTCTCGAAACACACGGTCAGGAGATCGCAGACCTGATGCGTGATTTCCTGCAACGCCAGATTCAGTCCCCCCTGGCGGCCAACTAAGGCCGCTCCCTCGCGGCCGCAGCGATGCGGCCGCTTTTTTAAGGACAGAACAATGTCACACCAGTTTGCTGAAATCATGTTCACCGAAGGCGTCAAGTCTGCACAGGAAGAATACGGATCCAGAGCACGTCTGGAGCGCTTCACGTCCATGGCCGGACCGAACGATGCGCTCAGTGAAAGAGAGGCCGCCTTCATCGCGCAGCGTGACTCTTTTTATATGGCAACGGTGAATGAGGACGGCTGGCCCTATGTGCAGCATCGTGGCGGGCCGCCCGGTTTCTTGCGCGTGCTTGGACCGCAACGCGTTGCCTACGCCGACTTTCGTGGCAACACGCAGCTGGTCAGCGTCGGCAATGTATCAGGCAACGACCGGGTATCGCTGATCCTGATGGATTACCCGAATCGTCGTCGCCTGAAGGTCCTCGGGCACATGCGGATTGAGAATGCTTACGCCGTCCCCGAAGAAGACCTGGCGACACTGGAATTACCCGGATATGCCGCACAAGTCGAACGCGTTGTTTATATCGACGTCGCCGCCTTCGACTGGAACTGCCCGCAACACATTGCACAACGTTACACCGCGTCTGAATGGACACAAATTGAAGCAAGCAAGAACGGAGCGAAGTCATGAAGATGATAGACACAGGACGCAAAGTAGCCATTGTCGGCGGTGCGCGCACACCCTTTGCCAAAATTGGTACCGTGTTACGTGAATATTCAGCTCTGGATCTTGCAACCCATACCGTCAACGGCGCGTTGCAAAAGTTGGATCTGGACCCGGGAAACGTTGACGAACTCGCTTACGGCACAGTAATCGTCGATCCTGCCGTGCCGCAAATCGCTCGTGAGGTTAATTTTCGCAGCGACCTGCCCGCCAATGTTCGTGCGGTGACGCTGACCGACAATTGCATAACTGGTACATCGGCTATCGGCGCCGTGTACGACTCAATAGCGCTCGGCCGTGCCGACGCTGGCATTGCCGGCGGCGTTGAATCGATGTCGAATCCACCGGTGCTGTTTACGCCAGAGGCAGGACAAATATTCCTGCGGGCATCGCGCGCAAAGACGACGATGGATCGCACTAAACAACTCGCCGGACTCCGACCACGACACTTCAAACCCTGGTCTTACGGTATCGCTGAACCGTCAACCGGTCTGACGATGGGCGAGCACACGGAGATTACGGTCAAGGAATGGAATATTTCGCAAGCCGAGC
>CAYWBZ010000395.1:0-1741 GCA_964456535.1 uncultured Woeseiaceae bacterium
CCCGCATCCTGCTGTTGCGGAATGTGAATCCTGAAATGCGCGCCCGAAAATTCATCCGAGTCGACCAGTTCTACCGAACCATCGTGCGCCTGGATACATTCCAGCACCACCGACAATCCGATACCCGTTCCGCCAACCTGTCCACCTTGTTCACTGGTTCCCTGAAAGAAGGCCTCGAAAATTCGTGGGCTTTCGTCGTCCGGAATACCGGGTCCCGTATCGCCGAACTCCAAGACCAAGCTACTCGGCAATCGATGCGCCCGGATCGTGATCAAACCGCCGCGCGGCGTGAACTTGACCGCATTCGACAGGAGATTATCAAGCACTGTGCGGATTTTGTCCTGATCCGCGTTCACAATAATGTCATCCACTTCCAGTTTTAGCTGGATATTGGCCGATTTCAAGGCTAATCGTTGTGCCCGGGCAATCGAAATGACCTGTTTTCGCAGTTCGAAGTCGGACAGCGTCAAAATCTCACTCTTGGTTTGCCAGGCACTGAAGCTCAACAGGTTTTCTATAAGTTGCTGCAGTTTTAGCCCGTTCATGCGCAAAATATCCGTTACTTCGCGCTGCCGATCTTCAAGTTCGCCAACCGACCCGTCCAGTAGCAGCTCCGTACCTTCGCGAATATTCGCCAGCGGTGTCTTCAGTTCATGAGACATGTGGCGCAGGAATTTGTTCTTTTCCTGTGCAAGTTCCAGTAGCCGCAACCGCAACCAGTCAAGCTGCCGTCCAAGGCGTTGTAGATCGGTCGGGCCCCTGATTTCGATAGGACGTGAAAAACCACTCTCACCCAGTTGCCCAATGGCACGGTCAATCTGGCGGATGGGGCGGGCGACCAGCAACGTGAAAATCAGGATGAGTATCAATGTACCTGGTACCAGGGCTGCGACCTGCCAGGCGGAAACTCGTCGCGCGTTACGCGCAGTTTCCTGGAGTACCGATAACTTTGTATCGACATAGGCGGTCAAAGCGCTGGTTAATTGATCGACATTCTGTTGCAGTGGCGCAAATCGCGCGATAGCTGTGATCAGCGTCGCGTCGTCCGCGCTCAAGTCCGACAACTCCCGCACTATGTCGTGCGCTTCCACACCCAATGTGGCCGCAAGATCCGTTGCTCCTACTTCATCAACAAGTGGTGCCATGTTCAGCAGCAAGGTTTCGAACGTCTGTAAATCCTGCGTCATTAGTTGCAGGCTATCGGGGTTTTTCAGGATCTGATACTGGCGTGCGACACGTTCAAGCGAGTTCAATTGCTCGTTAACCCGCCGGTTATTCTCGGCTGCCTCGACGCCTGTAGACACCAGTTGCTCGCTTTGTTCGGCAACCCGATCGAGATTCACGAGCGCCCAGACTACGGCGAGCAACAGCGGCAGGGCAACCAGTGCGAAGCCGACCAGAATCAGTCCATTAAGTGATCGTGGGCGAGGAAATCTCATAACGAAAGTTTACACCGGATAGCGGGTGTTGGTCCTTAGTCGGTCCAGTATGCGCTGGGGTCCCCGGAAGCAATTTTTCGCTCCCACGCGAGGCTCGTGCTGACAATAGTGTCGAGGTCGTCAAACTTCGGAGACCAGCCGAGTACTTCCCGAACACGGTTCGCAACTGCGATCAACTCGGGTGGATCGCCTGCGCGGCGTGGCTCTTCAGTGATGTTCAGCTTTTCTCCGTTGGCCTTTTCGACCGCAGCCAGCACTTCGCGCACGCTGTAGCCGTGTCCGTAGCCGCAATTGAGTACGGT
>CAYWBZ010000396.1:0-1736 GCA_964456535.1 uncultured Woeseiaceae bacterium
TCGCGGCCTACCCAAACCAACCGTTTCCCGGTGAGGTCATCAAGATCGAGCCGCAAGCGGTTGTTGAACAAAATGTCACGATGTTTGCGGTCCTGATTTCGATTCAGAATCCGGACGGCTTGTTGATGCCGGGCATGAATGCCGAAGTCGAAGTCTCTATCGTGAGAAGCGAGAACGTGATGACCATTCCGGTTATGGCATTGCGGACAGATCGTGATCTGGCATCCACCGCTACCGTCCTTGGGCGATCGGAGGATGACATTCGCAACGCACTCACCGGTGACGAGCCCGCGGTTGCTACAAAGGCTCCGCAAGCCAAAAGCACTGAAGGCAGGCTACCCAGACACGATGGCAGACCCAGACGCCCGTCTGGGTCGCGCGAAACGACAGATTACCGATTTGGCGGCGAGTTCTGGGTGGTTATCGACTCAGACGATCAGGAAATCAGAAAAGTGCGCACCGGCGTTACTGACCTGAATAATGTCGAAATCGTTAGCGGCCTGGATGAATCTGAACGCGTCCTGGTACTGCCGAGCAGCCACCTGATCGAGACCCAGCAAGATCTGCAGAACTTTATCAACCGGCGTATAGGAGGCGTACCTGGAATCAAGCGATAGACATGTTAATTACAGAGACAATCCGCATTTCACTCGCGTCTATTCGCAGCAACTTGTTTCGTGCGCTGCTAACCATGCTTGGCATCATTATCGGAGTGGGTGCGGTCATAACGATGGTCGCTTTGGGAACTGGCGCACAACGAGCAATTGATGAGCAGATGGCTGCTTTGGGTGGCGATATTCTGTCGGTTCAATCGTCGGTATGGTTTAGTCATGGCGTTGCGAGAAATCAGCAAACATTGACGACTGACGACTCGATAGCGTTGGCCATTGGCTCCGAACATGTTGCTGCAGTGGTTCCCGAGATTAACTCGCGCTTCCAGATCAAATACGGCAACAAGAACCTCAACCTGTCCACCGTTGGAACAACTCCGAACTATCCTTCAATACACGGCTACGAAATAGCGCACGGCGCTTTCTTCTCGGCAGCCGATGAAGCAGCACGGCGTCGTGTCGTGGTACTGGGTTCAGAAATTCCGGGAATGCTGGACGTGGACGCCGCAGCATTGATAGGTCAGAAAGTGCAAATTCGATCTATCTCTTTTGAAATCATCGGGATCTTTGAATCGAAAGGTGGTTTTGGCTGGCGCAATCCGGATGACGATATCTGGATACCGTTGTCGACAGCACAATTTCGCGTAACCGGAAATGAGTTCGTCCAGACCATTAGTGCGAAAGTCAGCGAGTCATCGACGATTCCAATGGCGATGCTGGAGATCGAGAGCGTATTGCGGCGTGAGCACGGCATTTTGCCGGGCAAGGACAACGATTTTGCGATTATGAATCGTAAACAGTTCGCTGAGTCGCGCCAGGAGGCCACGGAGGTCTTTACCTACCTTCTTGCCGGGATCGCCGGTGTCAGCCTCGTCGTGGGCGGAATTGGCATCATGAATATCATGCTGGTGACAGTCACGGAGAGGACGCGGGAAATCGGCGTACGCAAGGCGTTGGGCGCGACCAAAGGCAATATCCTGCTGCAGTTTCTCGTCGAATCCACGATTCTTTGTCTGCTGGGTGGGTTGCTCGGCCTCGCGCTGGGCGCCAGTGTGTCTGCACTTCTGGCTAAATATGCCGGCTGGCAGACGGTGGTGACATCAAGTTCAGCTATGATGGCATTCG
>CAYWBZ010000397.1:0-1705 GCA_964456535.1 uncultured Woeseiaceae bacterium
CCTTCCGCATTCGCGTATTCCCGATAAAGCGGCATGAATACGGGCGACTCCAGAAAGGAGTCCAGCCTCTTGAACAGCCTTTGCCCGGACCATTGTGTCCTCGCCGGCAGGCAACACGCTTGCAGTTGCCCGAGAACCGTGTCGAGTGACTCTGTGCCTCCGGAGCGTTTTCGTAATTCGATGTCCGCCAGTAGCGCGATCGCGGCTCCGCTCCAGTAGACCTTCATCCTCGCGTAGCGAATACCACTCGCCGCGGCTTCATTCAGGGAGAGGTCGGGTCGGGATTCACGCCCGCGTTCAAGGCCATCGCGCAGTCGCCGCCAGGCGACCTCTTGAGTGTAATGCCCCGCGCGGGCCATCAGCACGTTCTGGTAATAGCTGGCGAATCCTTCGGATATCCAGCGGTATCGCTGGTTGAGTAGCGGTAGCATCAGGTGGCTGAATTCGTGTGTCGCAGTCCAGTCCGTGTAGAACTCATCTATCGGCCGATCCGGATTAACGAATAGTTCGACAGTCTCGCCACGTCTGCGGGTAACGCGGCCGAATATTACTGCCGAATCGCTGCCCCAGGAATTTTCCGTTGTGGGGATGACGATGATCTTGGCTTTTGGGTTGGGGAAACGACCGTAGACAAGTTTGACATCGTCAGCTGTCGCTTCGATCCACTCGATGATTTCTGCTGCTTTGCGCTCGTCAACAGGTTGTCGGACTTCGATATTCAAAGTCGCGGCTAACAGGGTGGTCGATAAGAGAGAGCCCACAATCATTGGACTATGGACTCACGAATCGCGTGCAAGTTTCGCACGAATCGTGCTTAGTCGGTCTCAGCCTGGTAATGGTCCATCAGGATTTGTGCGACTTCCGGCCGGGCAACCTCCGGTGGAGGCGTAACTCCTTCGCCGAGCATTTCACGAAGCCTGGTACCTGACACGATGACATAGTCACCGGGTTCATGGTCCGGCGCTTCCCGCATCATGACGACTTTGTTGAGTTTCTTGGACCAGGCGGTGTGGTCGGCACCGAAGATTTCGATATCAAGTGTGCCATCAGGAATCTCGTCAAATATATCCTGTGCATCGAATGGCCCGTAGAAATCGCCAACGCCCGCATGGTCACGGCCCACGATCAGATGAGTCGCTCCCATGTTCTGGCGGAATACGGCATGCAGTACTGCCTCTCGCGGACCGGCATACAACATATCGAAGCCGTAGCCTGAGACCATTACGCTGTTTTCAGGGAAATACAGATCGACCATTTTTCGGATGGAAGCGTCACGAACTGATGCCGGAATGTCACCAGCTTTGAGCTTGCCCAGCAGCATGTGAATAACGACACCGTCAGCCTCAAGACGCTCCATTGCCATGCGACATAGTTCTTCATGGGCCAGATGCATCGGGTTCCGAGTCTGGAACGCAACAACCTTTTCCCAGCCACGGGCAGCGATATCAGCCCGTATCTCAACGGCTGTCTGGAAAGTGCCGGTAAATTCAGATGCGAAGTAGCTTAAGTTGAGAACCTGAATTGAGCCGGACACGCACTGATTTCCCTGCGCTTGAAAAGCCGCAACGCCCGGGTGTGATGAATCAAGCGTGCCGTAAACCTGTTCTGTCATGGTGTCTTTTTGTTGTGCCGAGATTTCTTCAATTGCATCGACATCCATGATCGCAATTACCGGTTCGCCATCAACATTCGGATCTCGCAATGC
>CAYWBZ010000398.1:0-1672 GCA_964456535.1 uncultured Woeseiaceae bacterium
TGCCCCTGCATCGTATGCGGTCGAAGACTGTGTGCCAGCATGATGTTGTCGACATTGTTATCGGGGCCCTTGATGCGATCGTACAGCGTCCTCAGCTCATCCTCAGAATCGTCATAGGCGACAGTTTCTATCCAGGTCATTCGCAGCTCCTTTATGTATGGACATCATGCACCAGTATGAGACAAACTTTCTCACACTATGGCGCAACACTTATCTAAGCTCGCTGTTCACGTGTGTGTATTGGCAGCGGGATCATCCGCTCGCTTCGGCGCAACGAAGCTTGTGCGACCTTTACGTGGCAAGCCACTGGTACAGCACGCGCTTCTCGCTGCTCAAGGTACCTGTAAAGGGTGCGTGACACTGGTCGTAGGGCACGATGACGAAGCCGTAGTTGAGGCATCTGCGGGTCTCAGCGATGACGTCATCGTAAATCGCGCGCATCAACTGGGAATAGGTACGAGTATATCGGCAGGTATTCGCGCTTGCCGTGATGGCGCCGATGCCATTCTGATCATGCTCGCTGATCAGCCGCTGGTTACCAGCGCCCACTTGAGGGAATTAATCGACAACTGGTCCGGCGCTGACAATGAAATTGTCGCATCTTCGTTCGAGGGAATAGTCAGCCCACCGATTCTCTTTCCGAAGAACGCTTTTGATGCACTCTGCGAACTAAGCGGCGATACAGGGGCCAAGAGTTTACTTTCAAGCGACTCTTTTCATGTCAGGAGCATTGATTTTCCGCCAGCTGGCCTGGATGTCGATACACCCGAAGACCTGCGAAATCTCGATCAGGCTTGATGATCAGAGGAAAAATACGACTGCAGCTCCGCTGCAATCTCCAGAGCGATAGCTGCGGGACCCCGCCCGCCGATCTGCTTGCCGACCGGACCACGCAAACGACCCTCGAGTTTGTCCGCTGCGGTACCGATCTCACGGAGCAACCGGTCTCTGCGGTGTGGCGGTCCGAGTAGTCCGACGAAATCTACCTGCGAATCGGCCAGCGCCGTCAAATAAACCCTGTCAGCTTCAAGGTTGTGGCTCATCACGATAACCGCGTCGAATCTGCCCAAATCAAAGTGCGAAGCTATGTCTTTAACCGGAACACATTCGACGGAAGCGGCTCCGCCACCACCCAAACGGTCGATCGCGGCTGGCCGGTGGTCCGAGACCGCGACCTCCCAACCCAGCGCGACCGCAAATGTAATCAACGGATCGGCATCCTGACCCGCCCCCAGTACCAATAGCCGTAACGGGGCCATGATTCGTGTAACGCCGATCTCCGACTCAGCATCGGCAAGTACCATGTCGGCATGCGGTGCGTGTCCCAAAGTCGCGATAAGGCTCGCAAACGGTTCGTATTCGGTATCGGCACTAAGTGACTGGATCAATATCCGCAAGGCACCTTCGCAGCCCACTCCAAGGCCAAATACATCATCGTCAGCCCGGAGGTCGTATGTGACCACCTCGGCAACACCGTTCGCGATCACACTCTTTGAACGCTCCGCGAGATCGCCTTCAAGACAGCCACCGGACAACATACCCTGAAAGTCACCCTCATCATTGACCAGCATTTGGCTACCGGCCTTGCTGTACGTTGAGCCTTCCGTGCTAAGCACCGTGATTAAAGCGAGAGAGCGATCCTGAGAGGAGTGGTTCCGGAAAAACGTGCACA
>CAYWBZ010000399.1:0-1666 GCA_964456535.1 uncultured Woeseiaceae bacterium
TTCGACCGCTGATTCAGGTCAGTTGTTCCGCGACCCACGCAGCAACAGATTCGAGTGCCTGATCAAGAGCGCTGGCGTCAGAGCCGCCCGCCTGAGCG
Source organism: uncultured Woeseiaceae bacterium (assembly GCA_964456535.1). Classification (GTDB taxonomy): domain Bacteria; phylum Pseudomonadota; class Gammaproteobacteria; order Steroidobacterales; family Woeseiaceae; genus UBA1847. The sequence continues at coordinate 99 of CAYWBZ010000399.1, forward strand.
AAATCCGGTCGGCCACCCCCCTTGCCTCCAACCTGCTCGGCGACGGGTTTGATGAGGTCGCCGGCCTTAATTTTACCAATATTGTCTTTGGTCACGCCGGCGGCCAGATGGACCTTGCCGCCGTCGACCGAGCCTAAAACGACTACCGCACTCCGTAGCTTGTCTTTGAACTTATCGACTGCATCGCGCAGCGTCTTGGCGTCCGCTCCGTCCATTCGGGCTGCCAGCACGTTGATGCCAGCGATTACCTGAACGCTTTCAGTGTGGTCAGAACCCTTCCCTGTGATCAACGCCTGCTTGGCTGCCGCCAGTTCTTTTTCCAGATCTTTGGTTCGTTTCAGCAGCTGCTCAACTTTGGTCGCCGCCTGATCCGGCTGGCTGCGCAACAAGCCTGCGAGATTACCCAGGGTTTGTTGGTTCGCATCGATCCAGTCCATGGCACCTTTGCCAGTGACCGCCTCGATCCGGCGAATGCCAGAAGCGACACCACCTTCCGAGGTAATTTTGAAAACTCCTATGTCGCCCGTGCGCTCGACATGCGTGCCACCGCAAAGCTCGACTGAGAAATCACCGAGTCTCAGTACACGAACCTTATCGCCGTATTTTTCGCCGAACAACGCCATCGCACCAGAATCGATTGCGTCGTCGTAACTCATGAGATTCGTATCGGCGGCTACGTTCATGCGGATCTCTTCGTTTACGAGGTCTTCTACCGCTTGAACTTGCTCCGCAGTGACGCCTTCGTAATGCGAGAAATCAAATCGCAGCCGATCGGGTGCGACCAGAGAGCCTTTCTGAGTCACATGATCGCCGAGCACCTGCCTGAGTGCCGCGTGCATGAGATGTGTTGCCGTGTGATTGAGGCGAATAGCTTGCCGACGATCGGCATCAACCACTGCCTCAATAGCGTCGCCAACCTTCAGTTCGCCCTGCTCAACCGTGCCAAAGTGCACATTGGCCTTGCCGCTTTTTTGTGTGTCCGCAACATTGAATAGCTCGCCGTTAGCGACCAGAATGCCCTTGTCACCGGTCTGGCCGCCACTCTCCGCGTAAAAGGGGGTAGACGAGAGAATGACAGCACCCTCGTCACCGGCCTTGAGAGACTCAACTGATTCACCGTCTTTGTACAAAGAGACTATCTCGCTGGAACCCTCCGTTCCGGCGTAGCCTGTAAATTCTGTTTCCGCATCCGTTTTCAGTGCATCACCGTCAGCTGCGCCAAACTTGCTGGCCGCTCGCGCACGATCACGTTGCTGTCCCATTGCGGTTTCGAAGCCTTCTTCGTCGACAGTGAGATCACGTTCTCGTGCAATGTCCGCGGTCAGGTCGACTGGAAATCCATAGGTGTCATACAACTTGAAGACAACCTCACCTGGAATCTGCTTACCCTTCAGCTCTCCAATCGCGGTCTCAAGTATCTCCATGCCCTGATCGAGCGTCTCGGCGAAGCGTTCTTCTTCTTTCTTAAGTACCTTCTCGACGTGAGCTTGCGCCTTAGCCAGCTCCGGATAGGCCTCGCCCATTTCCTCGACGAGCGGTGCTACCAGTTTGTAGAAGAACAGATCATC
>CAYWBZ010000400.1:0-1657 GCA_964456535.1 uncultured Woeseiaceae bacterium
GGCAGATGATAGAGCGGCAATTCCATGATGAATGCGGCATGCTGACCGCGGAACACCGTGTGGTTAAGGCCAATCCCGACAATGGCAAGAACAAGCATGTTCAGCGACACGAGGGCGCCGGAAACCACCACGGCCTGGTTGCCGAAAAAAACCGGCGTCAACAGTGCCAATATCAATAGTCGGGCGCTGCAGGGTACCAGCGGCACCAGCAGGATCGTGAGGAGCCGACCGCTTTGAGAGTTGATTATGCGCGTGCCCATCACCGCGGGTACGTTGCAGCCAAAGCCAAGAAACAATGGCAGAAAACTCTTGCCGTGCAGGCCGAGTAAATGCATGAAGCGGTCCATCACATAGGCCGCGCGTGCCAGGTAGCCGGTGTCCTCCAGAAAGGCGAGCGCAGTGAAAAAGACAATCAGGATGGGCACAAAGGTGACTACGATGCCCACTCCGCCGAGTACCCCGTGAACGAGAAGATCCGCCAGCCACGGTGGCGCATTTGCAAGCGTCACCGCAAGCCAATCCTGAAGCTGCCCGATGACAATAACATCCAGCCAATGCTGAATAGGCGCGGCGACAGAGAAGATTAGCCAAAAGACCAGGGCGAACATTGCCAGCAGAAGCACCAAACCCCAGAGCGGATGCACTGCGATCTTATCCAATCGGTCGGTCAGACTGATCTGTCCAAGCCGGGGATGCCTCACCGCTGCGCGCACCATTCGGGCTATCCAATCGTAGCGGCCACTGGCAATGTCCAACACGGCATCCTCGTGCTCCTTGAGCAGGGCCGCGATCGACGACCAGTTATTTTCAGGCAACCAGGACCGAACCTTTTCTGTGACCTCCCTATCCCCTTCCAGTAACTTCAAGGCAACCCAGTCTTCCCTATAGGGTGCAGGAACATGCTTGCCTAACAATTCGCGCACCCGTGACAACACCGCCCGGTGCGGCTCGGCGATTTCCGGACGAGTGGGCCTGCAGCTGGTGGGCTCCCGCGCCAGTCGTTCGGCCGTCGCGATGAGTTCGGAGACGCCCTGATTCCTGGTCGCTACCAAGGGGATCACGGGCAATCCGAGCGCGGCCTCCAACACACGGGGTTCGATGTGCATGCCCTGGGCCTCAGCTACATCCATCATATTCAGCCCCAACACCACAGGCACAGGCAACACGAGCAGTTCTGCCAGGAGGTAGAGATTCCGCTCCAGGGCCGAGGCATCCGCAATCATCACGACGACATCCGGCTCCTCATGAACAATGAAATCGCGCGCAATGTGTTCCTCCTCGGAATTGGCGGTCAGGCTGTAAGTGCCCGGCAGATCGACGAGGCGCAGATGTGTACCGTTGAGGACAAACGTGCCCTCCTTCCGTTCCACGGTCTTTCCTGGCCAGTTGCCCACATGCTGGCTAAGGCCGGTCAGCAGATTGAAAACTGTTGACTTACCGACATTAGGCTGCCCCGCAAGACCGACGACGATGGTTTGCTCTGAATACCCAAGTTCAGGGTCAGAAGACTGCTCATTTTTATTCTGTTTCTTGACGCTCAACCTCTAACTCCTCAACCATAATTTTGAGTGCCTCGCCACGGCCCAGAGCGATGCGGGTATTACGCACCAGTACGAGCACAGGGCCATGCCCCCGATTTTGCAGCACCTCGACATTT
>CAYWBZ010000401.1:0-1654 GCA_964456535.1 uncultured Woeseiaceae bacterium
CTTCGCGGCAGGCATCAGGGATGTCATTCCGGTATTGAGGCCAAAGCTGCCGATGTCTGAAACGACAAAGGAACCAAAACTGTCAGCGGATAAGCCAAGTGACTTGATCTTGATACCCATATCGACAGTGATCCATTTCAGGAATCGAAATACCGGTCGTCGCAGCGGCCAGGGGATACGGTTCAAAAGATACTTGTTTTGTGCCGTTTTGGACTCAGTGCCCGAACGATTTTCCTCGGCTCGGTTGCGAATCTCCTCTGCAATCGACGTCACGGTTCTGGCGTGTGCATCTTTAATAAGAATCGCCGATACACCCTCATCGCCACCGATCGAGACCGGCACCATGACATCAAGGCGTTCGCGACCAACAACACGGCCACGACGTATGAAGCAATTCATCTCCGGTACGTCGAACGCTACTGCTCGTGCCAGTACTGTCGTTGCGAGGTGGGTCATCGTGATTTTTACACCGCTACCTCGTTTTTCATCGAGGAACCGTTTGGCGTCAGTGACGTCTATATCCAGCGTGCCGTATACGCGGGAATCGGTCGGAGTCGTATAAATGGCAGCGGCGGTTACTCGCCAAGGCGTGTTGAACTGGTCCATCTAGCTCACGACCGGCGTTGAATCGAGAGTTCGGCGATATTAATCAGAGCCTGCTTGTACTCGGAGTCCGGGATGTCGCTCAGGGCCGCTATCGAGAGATCAGCCGCTTCCCGCGCTTTGTCCGCCGTGTATTTCAACGCACCGGTAGATTCGATAATGGCAGAAATTCGATCCAGCTGATCCAGGCCGCCTTCGAGTATGGCGTTGCGGATGACTTTACTGTCTTCCTCGGAGCCGTTCTGCATAGCGTAGATCAATGGCAACGTGGCTTTGCCCTCGGCGAGGTCGTCGCCGATGTTCTTGCCCAGTTCTTCTGCCGAAGCCGCATAGTCCAGTGCATCGTCGACTAACTGGAACGCAGTTCCCAGATGGCGTCCGTAATCCACCATGGATGATTCAACAGCAGCGTCCTGACCACTGAGTACCGCTGCGATCTGAGATCCTGCCTCGAACAGCCGCGCCGTCTTGCGGTAGATAACCTGACGATAGTCTTCTTCCGTCGTATCTGGATCGTGCACGTTCATCAGCTGCATCACTTCACCGGCCGCGATCGTGTTAGTTGCATCGGCCAGGATCTGCATTACTCGCATCTCGTCAATGTCGACCATCATCTGGAAAGCCCGGGAATACAGGAAGTCGCCAACCAGTACGCTGGCCTGATTGCCGAACACAGTATTCGCCGAGTCCTGACCGCGGCGTCGCGATGATGAATCCACGACGTCGTCGTGGAGCAGGGTGGCCGTGTGAATGAACTCAATGATCGTGGCCGCCCGAACGTGTTGCTCGCCCTCGTAGCCCAGTGCGCGGGCCGCCAACAGCACTATGAGCGGCCTGAGGCGCTTGCCGCCACTCATTACTATGTATTGTGAAACCTGCGAAACCAGGGCGACGTCGCTTTCGAGGCTTTCCGATATCAAATCATCCACAGCACGCCTGTCGCCTGCGGCGAGCGCAGCGATGTCATCAAAGCTGATGGAATCGGGAGTTTTTTCGGCGACTTGCATGAGATTCGTGATAATGCCTGAATGCGTTGCTATTGGCGACATTC
>CAYWBZ010000402.1:0-1650 GCA_964456535.1 uncultured Woeseiaceae bacterium
TAGAAAATACCTATCTTATTGTATTTCATCATTATTACGGGGCCTGTAGTATGGCGGATTGGCTTCCGGAACGACGAACTACTGAATGGCAGATTTCCCCAAAAAGTCTCTTGACGACTGGCACGCGCTTGCTGCAAAGGAAATTCGTGAGCAGCCTCTCGATGAACTGACCGTCAAAACGCCGGAAGGCATCGCCATCAAGCCACTCTATACGGCCAGCGATCTCGAAGGTCTCGATCACCTGGGCTCGTTGCCGGGTTTCGCGCCCTACGTTCGCGGTCCCCGCGCGACGATGTACGCCAGGCGTCCCTGGACCGTCCGGCAGTACGCCGGTTTCTCGACCGCCGAGGAATCCAACGCTTTCTACCGTAAGAACCTCGAAGCAGGCCAGACGGGTCTTTCTGTCGCGTTTGACCTTGCCACACACCGTGGCTACGACTCAGATCACCCGCGCGTCGTGGGCGATGTTGGCAAAGCCGGCGTCGCTATCGATTCCGTCGAGGATATGAAGATCCTGTTCGACGGAATTCCGCTCGACAAGATGTCCGTCTCCATGACTATGAACGGTGCTGCATTACCCATCATGGCGATGTATGTCGTCGCGGCAGAGGAGCAGGGCGTTACGCCCGAGCAACTCAATGGCACCTTGCAGAACGATATCCTCAAAGAGTTCATGGTCCGCAATACCTATATCTACCCGCCGGCGCCATCGATGCGGATTGTTTCCGACATTATCGCGTTCACCGCCGGCAACATGCCGCTCTACAACTCGATATCAATCTCCGGTTATCACATGCAGGAAGCCGGAGCGACCTGCGCGCAGGAACTCGCTTACACGATCGCCGATGGCATCGAATACGTGCGTGCCGCCATCGACAGCGGTCTCGATGTCGATGCGTTTGCGCCGCGGCTTTCGTTTTTCTTTGGCATCGGCATGAACTTCTTCATGGAAGTCGCGAAGCTGCGTGCAGCGCGTCTTTTGTGGTCCCGACTTATGGCCGAGAAGTTCTCGCCGCAGAACGATCGCTCACTAATGCTGCGCACGCATTGCCAGACATCGGGCGTCAGCCTCACGGCCGATAGTCCCTACAACAACATCATGCGCGTCACTATCGAGGCGATGGCGGCTGTACTGGGCGGTACTCAGTCATTACACACCAACTCATTCGACGAGGCGCTGGCGTTGCCCAGCGATTTCGCGGCGGGCCTCGCCCGTAATACCCAGCTCGTGCTGCAGGAAGAGACCGGTATTACCAATGTCGTTGATCCGCTTGCAGGTTCCTATTACGTCGAGAGCCTTACGGCTGAGCTCGTCAAAGAAGCGCAGCAATTAATCGATGAAGTCGAAGGGCTCGGCGGCATGACCGCGGCCGTCGAATCGGGCATGCCGAAGATGCGCATTGAAGAAGCCTCGGCACTGCGCCAGGCGCGCATCGATCGCGGCGAGGAAGTCATCGTCGGCGTCAATAAATACCGTGCCACCGAAGAGGCGCCCGTTGAGATTCGTGACATCGACAATACGGCTGTTCGTGAGTCGCAGGTTCGACGCATCAACGAAGTTCGTGCGAGCCGCGATGCCGATGCCTGTGGTGCTGCACTCAGCAAGCTGACCGAGGCAGCCGCCAGCGGCGAGGGCAACTTGCTGGAACT
>CAYWBZ010000403.1:0-1643 GCA_964456535.1 uncultured Woeseiaceae bacterium
TGCGATTGACGGCGATTACGTTACCGGACGGCTTTTTTGATTTCTTTTTGCTCATAGGATTCGTTCAGCGCGCCATCGGGCGCGGGCAGATTGCATGCGGATTATAGGGCCTAAGCGTTGTCAGACACCCGGTTTTGTATAAGAATCGCGACAATCTTTGCCTATTAGAGAAAAAAACAATGCTAAGCAATCAGGTGGGCGACGAAAAACGCACCTCACTTCACGGCCACTGGTCCTCGCGGATGGCATTTATCCTTGCGGTTACGGGATCGGCCGTTGGCTTGGGCAATATCTGGAAATTCCCCTACATTGCCGGACAGAACGGTGGCGGTGCATTCGTCCTCGTATACCTGGTCTGCGTAATTGTGATTGGCATGCCGGTGATGATGTCGGAAATCCTGATTGGCCGCCGCGGCCGGCGTAACCCAATTGCGACGATGGAGCTGCTGGGCAAGGAAGAGGGCAGTTCCGGGAATTGGCGCCTGGTTGGCAGTATGGGCGTTCTCGCCGGCATCTTGATTCTGTCCTATTACAGCGTGATCGCTGGTTGGACTCTTGCCTATGTCCTGAAAAGCGCGACCGGCGTTTTTGTTGGCGCCACTGCGGAATCGGTCGGTGCGGAGTTCGGCGGCTTTGTCGGTAACTGGAAGGCGATCGGGTTTTATCACACATTATTTATGGCATTGGCGATTTTCGTCGTCGCACGAGGTGTTGAACGTGGCCTCGAACAGGCAGTGCGCTTTATGGTTCCGGCATTACTGATTTTGATGCTGGTACTACTCGGTTACTCAATCAGCTCTGGCTACTTCGGTCAGGGCGTTGCGTTCATGTTTACACCGGACTTCGATAAGTTGACATGGGACAGTGTGCTGGCGGCGCTTGGTCAGGCATTCTTCACATTGAGCATCGGTATGGGCGCGATCATGGCGTACGGTGCGTACCTGCCAGAAGAAACATCGATTACCGGTGCTTCTGCGGCTGTTGTAACGGCGGATACCGCGATTGCGATTCTCGCTGGTCTGGCAATATTCCCATTGGTCTTTGCCAACGGTCTCGATCCAGCCGACGGACCCGGCCTCGTATTTCAAACTCTGCCTTTAGCATTCGGCCAAATGGCCGGTGGGGTGTTCTTCTCGACGATATTTTTCGTATTGCTGGCTTTCGCCGCATGGACCTCCGCTATCGGTCTGATGGAGCCAGCCGTTGCGTGGATTGTTGAGCACTACAATCGCACACGAGCGCAGGCGACTGTCATGATCGGCGGCCTGATTTGGGCGATAGGATTCGGCACGGTACTTTCATTTAACGTTCTGGCAGATACGACATTCTTTGCCGGTACCCTTTTTGACAACATCGACTACCTTACTTCCAACATCATGTTGCCGCTCGGTGGGCTTCTCATTACGATATTTGCCGGCTGGGTGATGTGTCGCAATTCATCAGCGGATGAGCTGGGAGGTTCCGGAAGCATTTATAAAGCCTGGCGTCTGTTGGCTCGATTCGTCGCGCCGATCGGCATTCTGTTTGTCCTGATAAACGCGGTCACCTGAAAGAGCCCTTGTGCGCAATGTGAACCGTAGTGCATTGATTCCGTTTTCGGCCGATCAAATGTATGCATTGGTCGAGGATTTTCTGGCCTATCC
>CAYWBZ010000404.1:0-1624 GCA_964456535.1 uncultured Woeseiaceae bacterium
GCGCCAGTGGGCTGAACGACGAACGCCGGGTGCTTGTCATACATGGGCATGAGCAAGGACCGTGCCTCGTCGTAAGCTGCATTGTTGGGCAAAAGCAGTTTGCCTTTCAGGCTATCGCTGAGCTCTTGCACTGCGGCTTGCTGTAGGGTGACCTCAGCACCATCGAGACTGATCGCGTTGATGTTTGAGGTTACAGTGGTCGGTGTGTGCAGGAGCGAGGTGACAAGCGCGTGCGTACCTGGAATTGAGGCAGCGACAGCGGCACTGAGCGATAATTGAACGAAATGGCGGCGATTCATACTTGATTCCCCTTTTTGCAGTCGTTTTTTTGTTTTACTTTAGCCGTGATGATGAGGGTTTGCCACTACTTGCTGTTTGGCGTGGCCAGCCTATATAGTCCGGTCCCGTTTCCGGGGTCTCAGCCCCACCGTATTTGCGTTTTCAATCAGGATATATTCAGTGATCAATACAGATGTTGTCATCGTCGGCGCCGGCCCTTGCGGCCTGTTTCAGGTATTTGAACTCGGGCTTCTGGGTCTCAAGGCTGAAGTCGTTGATTCTATTCGGCAGCCGGGTGGCCAATGCTCCGAGCTTTATCCGGACAAGCCGATCTACGATATCCCCGGAATTCCCGTCTGCACTGGCGATGAGCTGACTAAAAATCTTCTGCAGCAAATCGAGCCCTTTGGTGCTGGCATGCACCTGAGCGAGGAAGTTACCGTAGTTCGCCCGGAAGGCGATGAGTTCTATGTCGAGACTGATGGTGGCAAGCAATTCACCTGTAAGGCTGTCGTTATCGCAGCCGGCGTTGGCTCTTTTCAGCCTCGGGCGTTGCGAGCAACCGGTATCGACGAAATCGCGCCAGGTTCAGTGCACTATCGTGTTAAGAATCCGCAGCAATTCAAGGATCAGAATCTCTTGATCTTGGGCGGCGGCGATTCAGCGTTGGATTGGGTAATCGAACTCGCACCCATCGCCAAGCATATTACGCTGGTGCATCGTCGCGACGAGTACCGAGCGGTTGATGCTTCGGTCGCCGCAATGCGGAAACTGGTTGCAGATGGCAAGGTGGATGCCATTGAGAACGCTAAGGTTACGGAAATCAAAGGCGACGCGGACCGACTAGAGTCTGCGGTCATTTCAAACAAGGCCAAAGAGACCTTCGAGGTTGAGGCCGATCAGATGCTGGTGTTCTTCGGGTTGGCACCGAAATTGGGTCCGATCGCCGAATGGGACCTCGATATAAATCGTAAGACCATAAACGTCGATACGGAACGGTTCGAGACATCGACCCCGGGAATCTACGCAATTGGTGACATCAATTATTACCCGGGCAAGAAAAAGCTGATTCTGTGTGGTTTTCACGAAGCAGCACTGGCGGCCTTCGCGATCAAGCATCGGATCGAGCCGGACAAGAAAGTCCACGTCCAATACACGACCACTAGCCCAGTCATGCACGAGCGTTTGGGCATTAAAGACGACGAGGAATAGCTTTACCTAAAGGGCCACTATGAGTACCATGTGCGACCCTTGCGGGAGGCCAAGCGCCAATTCCCGCAACCCAGACCAAAGCGCCCGTAGCTCAGCTGGATAGAGTACTCGGCTACGAACCGAGCGGTCGGGA
>CAYWBZ010000405.1:0-1609 GCA_964456535.1 uncultured Woeseiaceae bacterium
ATCCGTGGCGAAATGCAGGCAATACTTGCTGAGCATTACGAGGGAGAGTCGGTCGAGAAGTTTGTTCGTCGCATTAACATTGACGCTGAATTCACATTTCGTTCTGAAGACGAAGTGTTGCAATACTCGGTAGATTCACTCGATGCTGCTAAAGAGAAGATGGCTGATGTTTTTGGACTGCTGCCAAAAGCCGATGTGGTTATCAAGCCCTACCCTGCGTTTGCGGCAAGCGGCGTCGGCGAGTACCACTCGTCATCGGAGGACGGTTCGCGCCCTGGAATTTTCTACATTGCGGTTCGTAATCCTGAGAACCGCTCACGTGCTACGCAGCAATCGACGCTCTATCACGAGACCTATCCCGGCCACCATTTGCAGGGTGCCATCGCATTGGAACTCGGTGATAAGGTCCATTCGCTGGCTCGTTACCTGTGGAACTCGGGCTATGGCGAAGGCTGGGCGCTGTATTCCGAACGCGTTGCCCAGGAACTGGACCTCTACAACGGCCCCCTGGATCTGATGGGCCTGCTATCGGATCAGGCTGCTCGCGCTGCAAGACTGGTCATTGACTCCGGCATCCACACCAAAGGCTGGACGCGCCAGCAATCGGTGGATTACATGATGAACAACACCGGTTGGGCGCCGGTTGATATTCAAAACGATATCAATCGCTACATATCATGGCCTGGTCAGGCTAACTCTTACATGCTCGGCATGCTGGAAATTCGGCGTCTTCGTACGCTGGCAGAAGTAGAACTCGGCGAGCAATTCGACATCCGTGACTTTCACGATCGCATTTTGGAAAACGGCAGCATGACCCTGCCAATGACAGAAAAAGCAGTACTTGCCTGGATCGAAAAAACAAAACAGGAGTAACGCAATGACAATTCGTAAACTGTTTTTGGCTTTATCACTTTTCTTAAGTGCTCCTCTGCTGGCTGACACGATCGCAATTATCGGAACAGGAAACGTCGGCATGGCACTGGGAACGGAGTTCGCAAAACAGGGCCACACGATTGTCTACGGCTCTCGCAGCCCGTTGGGACTGAAAGCGCTGGATCTCGCGAAGCAAACCGATGGCAACTCATCCACGGCGATACCAAGAGAAGCGGCTGCAGGTGCTGAAGTAATTGTTCTTGCTGTGCCGGGAATGGTCGTCGAAGAAGTGGTCCGGCACCTTGGCGACTTGTCCGGCAAACTGATAATTGATGCAACCAACCCGTTGGTCATGGACGAACCGATGCATTTTACGTACGGCGTGGATTCATCAAACGGCGAGATCGTTCAAGCTGCGGCTCCTGAGGCTCTGGTCGTAAAGGCATTTAACACCGTTACCTGGCAGTCGATGATCGACCCGGAGGACTCGGACGGGCCGCTGTACGTGCCATTAGCCGGCAACGACGAGTCGGCAAAAGAGAAGGTTGCGACAATGGTTGTGAAGATGGGATTGGAGCCGATTGACCTGGGTCCCATCGACGTCGCGCACTGGACGGAATACAGCGTCGTTGTCGCACTCAACAATCAGTTTTCAGAGCGCTCGAACTACGACCTGGCATTTCGAAAGATCAAATAAGGAAATGGTGCCGGATAGGTGATTCGAACACCTGACCCC
>CAYWBZ010000406.1:0-1607 GCA_964456535.1 uncultured Woeseiaceae bacterium
ATTTCATTCTGATCAACAAACAACGGTACGCGTACGACGGCACCCGTTGACAAGGTCGCAGGTTTTACACCACCACTTGCCGTATCACCCTTCACACCCGGATCCGTCTCGACGATCTCAAGCTCAACAAAATTTGGCGCAGTCACGATTAGCGGCGCGTCGTTCCAAAGCGTAATACCGCAAATGTCACCATCCGATATCCAGTCTTTCGCGTCACCGACTGCAGATTCGTCAGCAGCGTATTGCTCAAATGTGTCCGGCACCATGAAGTGCCAAAACTCGCCGTCGGCATACAGGTACTGCATGTTGGTATCCATGACGTCGGCGGCCTCTACCGACTCACCGGACTTGAAGGTCTTATCGACCGTTTTGCCTGTCTTGAGGTTTTTGATGCGAGCGCGGTTGAATGCCTGTCCTTTTCCTGGCTTGACGAATTCATTTTCGACAATGATGCAGGGATTGCCATCGATAAGGATGCGAAGCCCTGATTTGAACTCGCTGGTACTGTAATTAGCCATAAATACTGCTCTTTTATCGGATCTGCCGGACGGCGGCGAGGCGCTATGATACTAGAGTCCAGCGTGGTCGCCAGCCGTATTTTCCGCCCTGAATGGACCTGAATCACTCCGAAACTTGATTCAGGTCACGGTTTTGACCTCCCGACAGCGACGAGAGGCACCGCAGTGTCTAAACTGCTCGTTCGGTTAACAAAATATGGAAATCAGCGGAAAACCGCCGTTGCCAGGGAAAGGGATTTGAACGGGCGCCACAGCATCTCAATCGCCGTACTGACTGAAAATCAGGACGACGTCCAGATTATCAACAGCGCGCTGCGAGACGCGGGTCACGCGGCGCATTGTCACTGGATATCTACTCCCAACAAACTGGCCGACACTCTGTCCGCTGAGAACGTCGAGCTGCTGATCCTCAATTGCGACAGCTACAAAGACTCGATTCAGCAGGTCATCAAGCAAAAAGACTGTTACAAGCCGGAAGTCCCCGTTATCGCCACGCAGGAAACTGCTGATGAAGCGAGCATCCAAAAAGCGATGCAAGCCGGTGCCTGCGACCTGGTATCAATTTCACGGAAGACGCGCCTTCAATCCGTCGTCTCACGTGAATTGCGCGCATTACGCGTCGAACGAGCTCTGAATTCAACATTGCATTCGGCTACCGAATACAAGCGCCAGCTCAAAGATCACATGGATTCGTCCAGCAGCTCAATCGCATTGGTCCATGAAGGCATCTTCACCGACGTCAACGACGCCTGGATGGCTCAATTCAAGATCAGCAACCGGGACGAGTTGATTGGCATGCCGGTCATGGATACGTTCGATCCCGAAAGTCAGGCGGCACTAAAGGGCGCCCTCATCGCGACCATTGAAGGCAAGTGGCAAACCGGCGAGAAGCTAATCGTCAAGTCACACATAGACACTGGCGAAAACGACGAAGTACATCTCGAATTTCGCAAGTTCGAATTTGATGACGGCCCCTGTGTGCAAGTCCGCATTGCGCCACAACTAAAGGTTGCAGAAGAGCCGACCAAACTGGTGCATAAAGCATTGCAACGCGATCCGACGATGCTGTTCTTTCATCGGGCGCAATTC
>CAYWBZ010000407.1:0-1599 GCA_964456535.1 uncultured Woeseiaceae bacterium
GTACTAATCCGCCAGCGAGCCGGCCGGTAATTACTGGAATGGCTCGCTACGCTGCGCTTTATTTCCTGTAATTACCGGCCGGCTCACTGGCTGGTTGGTCAGGTGCTGTCAGCTCATCAATCATTCCGATAGGTCGTGTTTATTGGTCTTTTTGTCAAGTTTGCTTGACAATGACTGTTCCTGGGATTATCGTAGGTCAAGTTAACTTTACTTTAAGACAAGGGAATTAGACTTATGAACAAGCAAACTTCCATTATCAACCGTCGTGATGCAAGCACGGCGAAAAACGGCACTCGAGTCCTGATCTGGTCTCTGGCCTGGGTTTTGACTACGGCTCTGGCTGCTTTCGGTCCCAAAGTTATTTGGGATTTCCAAACTGGATTAACGATTCTCGGTGTTCTGATCAACGTCGGAGTTGGCTTTGGGATGATTTTCGCGACCAAACGACACTTGCAGGGCCTGGATGAAATGCACCAGAAGATATTTCGCGACGCGGCGGTATTGTCACTGGGTGTCGGATTGGTATGCGCTTCCAGTTATGAACTGCTCGAAGACATACAGCTCATTACTTTCCAACCAGAAATCTCGCACGTAATTATTCTGATGTGCCTTACATTCCTTGTTGGCATGATCGCTGGCCACAGGAAATACCGATGAAGAATCGTCTCAAGGTACTCCGGGCGGAACGAGACTGGACCCAGGCTCAGCTGGCGAACGAACTAGAGGTGTCGCGACAAACGATCAATGCTATCGAGAAAGGAAAGTTTGATCCCAGCTTGCCACTGGCTTTCAAAGCTGCTCGCTTATTCGGGCTTTCGATCGAAGAAATATTTCAGGATGGTGCAGGGTAGGCAAGCTCCGCAGGAGCGTTATCTACCAAACGACGGTTGAGGCTTCGAACACCGGACCATCTACACAAACTCGCTTCATTGCTTCGCCGTCAGGCGTATTGATCTTCACCGCACACCCAGCGCAACCGCCAACGGCGCACGCCATGAACTCTTCGAGTGAGACCTGGCAAGGTAAATCGTATTTTTCAGCTAGCGTCGCGACTGCCTTGAGCATGGGCGTCGGGCCGCAGGAAAATACCTCGACCTTACGAAGTTCGTCCGCGGACAGTGTGGATAGCCATTGATCAGCAAGATCCGTCACATAGCCGTCAAAGCATCCTTCAAAACCGGCGAGCGTTGTCAGCCGGCATGGGATATTCCAGCTCTCGAGCAGCGGCATCGTGGCACTGATTTTTTCGTCAACCCACGGTGTTTGGATCTTTGCTGCCCGCAGTTCGAACGGAAATGGCAACTCAGAGCCCAGAATCGCCAGTGGTGCCCAATCGCCACCTTGTTGTCGCAGATAGTCAGCAATGAAAACCATGGGTGGTATTCCGACGCCACCGCCGATCAATAAGGTGTTCGGGCGCTCGGTCGACGGTCGGAATGGGTGTCCGATAGGTCCGAGTACGCTAATGAAGTCTCCCGGACGCTTTTCCGACAACCGGCGCAGACCGTTGCCGACGATTTTGAACAGGATCTCTATACACTTGCCCTCGACACGCATGATCGATAACGGTCGGCGCATGGGTAAAGTGTCATCGCAGGT
>CAYWBZ010000408.1:0-1597 GCA_964456535.1 uncultured Woeseiaceae bacterium
CGGAAGATGTTAATCCGCGAGAACAACAATAAGACGGCGCTTCTTTAGTAATACCAGCTCAAACGCAATTGCAGGTAGTCGTCTTGCTCAACGGTAAATAGTGCATCGCCCGGTTCGGCATTCATGAAAGATCGCAATTGCAATTCAACACTGAGGTTGTCGCCAAACCGGCGTTCGGCCTCGATGTTCAGAAATAACTCCTGCGTATTGAGATCGACCGCCACACCTGCAAGAACGCTGCTGTCGTCAGCGTCGTTGAATGCGAGTCGTGTGCCGATAAACAGGTCGTTATCGGATCCTGTTGGTGGTGACAACGCATTTCGACCGTCGTAGAGGTATTCAAATAGCACACCAACATCGGCGGACGAGTTCTTCACCCCGTAGAACGTGTATTCAAAGCCGCCGACCGCGGCAAGAAACGAATCAACTCGCGTATCGCGAGCAATAGCTTCCAGCTTCCATAACCACGCCTCGGCTGTGTACTGAACATCCACACCAAACTGTGTCATCTGATCGTAGACCGGCAATAATCGATCGCCTTCGGGGGCTATTACAAATCGCGCCTCGCGTGACGTTCCTTCAAATACATGGGCACCAATATCAACGTCGCCAATGTAATGACTGTAACGCAGCGCCAGATCGATGTGATGTTCCTCGTCGCCGGATTCATATATCGGGTTGTCGGTGTCGACGACCAGCGGCGCACGAAACCTCCCATCAACGCCTGGAAAAGTCCGCTCACGAAAATACGGCATGACATACAAGCCGAATCGCCCGTAGTCGCGTTGCAGGTTGAGGTTCACGAGTGGCTGACCGAGCTTGCTTTCCTCATCAATGCTCTCGACGAGATCCGTTTGATTTATAACATCGACAAGATGACGGGACTCGGTCACACCCCAGAATACTTTGCTGATACCCGCGGTCAGGTCCCAACTGTCGCCGTCGATTCCCCAATACGCTTCACGCAGATCAGCGTGCGAGCGCTCATCATCCACCGAATCCAGGCGCGCGAAGCCGACGATAGTTACGCGCTGTCGGCTGTCATCACTGCGCCAATAGAATTCGGGCTGCAGCATCAGCGACGGGTTGAGGCCATTTTCCTGGCCCTGATACCGTCCGTCGAGCCAGAATGCCTGTGTGTCGAAACCGACGAAGCCAGTGAGATCCCAGTCTTCTGCGCTCGATGTACTGGCCGCGAAAGTTGCGGCCAGTAACAGAGCGGTTTGGAGAATCGAACGTCTCATCGGAGGCGTGCCAGGCGGCCCTTGACGAAATCTCCTTCTTCGAGACCAACATCAAACGTGTAGTCGCCATAGATGAAGTCCGTGCTCTTACCGGTTTGGTGGTTCACCATTTCCATGCGCTGACTGCGCCATACACCGTTGTAGTTTCGGTAGTCACTTAAGGTCAGTGTTTTTAACAAGTCGCCGCGGCGGTCGTAGAACTCAACCTTACGGACCTGGTAGACGTCACGATCAACCCAACTTACCTGTCGCGTATAGCCGGAGTTCTCGTATCGTGGTGTACGTTCGACAACATCGGCGTTAAGTCCCTCAATCTCTTCTTCGCGAAGGTAGGTGTAGTCATACTTATTGAG
>CAYWBZ010000409.1:0-1595 GCA_964456535.1 uncultured Woeseiaceae bacterium
ACCGTCTGCATCAAACGCTAGCCCACAACGTGATGCTTGCCAATCAGATGTACGCTGCTCGCTTGTGGGCCCTTCTCGCCCAACTCTTCAACAAATCGCACCTCAGAGTCGACAGTAAGGCTGTCGAAATCAGCGTTCACCACACTGTTGCGGTGGAAGTAGATCTCGCGCCCATCGCTGTCGGTGATCGTCCCGTAATCACCGGCCGAATATAGCTCGGTGATCTTGCCGTGCGGGGGCGTTTCATGAAACTTCACATGGCCGCGCTTATGGCGCTGGTGATCCTGCAGTTGTCGCTGCACCGCATCGAACGCGTCACGGATAACAACATAGACGTCTTCATGTGCATGATGCTGAGCGGGGGTGCGGCTTGCGATACTTTCATCGCCTGGCGTTCGGACGTCAATGGTGACGCTGTAGATGTTGCCCTGGTGATGATGCTTATGCGGAGCTTCAATCGTAACTCTGCAACTGATTATATCGTCACAATAATGCTCCAGGCGCTCGACACGTTTACGGACGTTCGCCTCGACGGCATCAGAAGGCTCAAGCTTGTGAAAGTAAATCTGAAGCGGCACTTGCATGATTTCAGTCTTCGCTGCCGGACTCCCAAAGATCGCGAACTTCTGCCGGCAACGCGTGCCGAACCTGGTCAGCTTCTCCACCGCTGAGTTCCTGACTCAGAACAGAGAAAACCGCGGTCGCCGCACGCTCTCGCTGTACCGGGTCAAGGCCCGGTAGGTCGCGCGCGATATGGGCGAGAAATTCCTCTTTGTGGCGATAATGTTCCGGCTTATCTGCCGGATGCCAACCCTCGTAGTAGAACCCGCGCACCAACATTGGCATCTGGGCTCCCAGGTGAACGGCATCATCTGGTGGCAGGCGGTCGCGAACCGCATGCAAAACTGAGCGCAAGACATGATACGAGCGTTCCATGTCCTTCGAGCCCATATTGTGGGCTACGTTTTCAATCCAGTGCGCCGTCTTTCGCTGTGTGTTTTCGAATACTCCTAAGTTCCTCACGGTAGGCACCTCCTGCAAAGCAGCTTTGACACCAACACAACCTATTCAGGGTGCGGCCTTAGCGAGGACGGCGCAATTCGGGCTTGTACCTAACGTGACACTAACAAGCCCGAATTGTCACGGTGCCGCGGCACTGAAATCATTCTAAAAAGTGAGCAACGCTTCGTTCAATTTGAAAGCTGCAGGAATCCTCCGGGACTGCGCGGAGATACTTCGGCTGCAGGATGCGAATCCGTTCCGCGTTAATGCTTATGTCCGGGCGGCGCAGACACTGGAGTCGCTGCCAGCCGATGCACGTGACATTCTGAGTAAGGAGGGCAGTGAAGGGCTGATCAAACTCCCCGCGATTGGCCGCGGCTTGGCTACCTCTATCGATGAGATTGCACGGACTGGTCGACTTGCACGGCTCGACCGGTTGCGGGGCGAAACGGTTCCGGAGGCGCTGTTTCAGACCGTGCCCGGAATTGGCCCGACCCTGGCCCGCGCCATTCATGACGAATTGCATGTCGATACTCTTGAGGCACTGGAAGTTGCCGCACATGACGGGCGGCTCGCCGGCGTTCCCGGAATCG
>CAYWBZ010000410.1:0-1584 GCA_964456535.1 uncultured Woeseiaceae bacterium
AAAGATAGTTTTTTGCCAATATTTCAGCAATTTGGACACTATTTAGAGCCGCGCCCTTACGTATGTTGTCAGCGACTACCCAGAGGTCCAATCCGCGTTCGTGAGAGATGTCCTCTCGAATGCGCCCAACGAAAACCGGATCCTGACCGGAGCTTTCGGTCACAGCCGTCGGATATTGACCCAGTTCGACGCCATCCAGCACTTCAATTCCCGGTGATTTCGCCAATAATTCGCTCGCAGCTTCGGCCGAAATCTTGTCGCGGGTCTCTATATGTATGGCTTCGGAATGACCGTAAAACGCCGGGATGCGCACCGCAGTCGGATTGACGAGTATATCGTCGTCCCCAAGGATCTTGCGGGTCTCCCAAACCATTTTCATTTCTTCTTTCGTGTAACGGTTATCCATAAAGACATCGATATGCGGAACCGCGTTGAACGCAATTTGCTTGGCGTCACCTTTAATGTCGAGTGGACGTCCATTCAGCAATGCCGTTGTCTGTCGCACAAGTTCCTCAACGGCGCTACGTCCTGCTCCGGACACTGCCTGGTAAGTGCATACGTTGATGCGCTCAATGCCCACCGCGTCATAAATCGGTTTTAGCGCCACCACCATTTGGATGGTTGAGCAATTCGGGTTAGCGATAATTCCGCGACTCTTATAATCCGCAATCGCGTCAGGATTAACCTCGGGCACAACGAGTGGGATGTCATCGTCGTATCGAAACTGCGATGTGTTATCGATCACCACACAGCCTGCTGCTGCGGCCCTCGGCGCGTATTCTTCCGAGATCGATCCGCCCGCAGAAAACAGACCTATCTGGACTCTGGAAAAATCAAACTCGGCGAGGTCCTCTACGTCCAATCGACTGTTGCCGAAATTGACTTGCTTGCCAACCGAGCGTTCGCTGGCGAGTGCGTAAACATTTCCTACGGGAAAATTTCGTTCACTGAGAATCTCAAGTATCGATTCGCCGACGACGCCTGTCGCGCCAACGACAGCTATGTCCAAGCGGTCCATTATCAGATTTCCGGTGTCACCGACTCCACGTCGGCATTTTGTGCGCGATTGCGCAGGTAGTGATCCATGATGACCAGCGCAACCATCGCCTCGGCTATGGGTGTCGCACGTAGCCCAACGCAGGGGTCATGGCGCCCCTTCGTTACGATTTCAGTATTTTTGCCTGCCTTGTCGATGGTCTTGCCTTTCACTGCGACACTCGATGTTGGTTTGAGCGCAATGCTCGCGAGTAAGTCCTGGCCAGATGAAATCCCCCCGAGCGTGCCGCCGGCATCATTCTTGTTAAAGCCATCCGCAGACATTTCGTCCCGATGCTCGCTGCCACGTTGCGTGATTGCAGAGAAACCAGCACCGATCTCTATACCTTTAACAGCATTGATGCTCATGAGTCCGTGCGCAATATCCGCGCCAAGCTTGTCGAAAACAGGTTCACCCAGTCCCGGCGGCATATTGTTCGCCAGCACACTGATTTTGGCACCAATCGAGTCACCTTGTTCGCGGAGTTCATCCATGAATTTGTCGAGTTCTTCGACACGCTCCGGGTCTGCACAAAAGAAAGCATTATC
>CAYWBZ010000411.1:0-1576 GCA_964456535.1 uncultured Woeseiaceae bacterium
TACAGTCGGGCAGGGCGTTGCTGCCATGCTGGATGGCGAGCTCGATGCTGTCGTTTTGGTGAACGTTGAGCCGGATGCGGATATTCATGTAACAGCCGATGCTACGCAGAAGCTAGCGAAAACGAAATTTGTCGTTGCGTTGACGCCGTTCGTCTCGGACGCGCTGCTCGAAGTCGCCGATTTATTGTTGCCCATCGGCACCTTTGCAGAGACATCGGGTACGTATGTGAATGCAGCCGGAACTTGGCAGAGCTTTAGTGGTGTTACAAATCCGGTCGGCGAGTCTCGTCCATGCTGGAAGGTCTTGCGAGTCCTTGGCAATTTGACGGATGCCGAAGGGTTCGACTACGTCACGAGCGAGGACATACTCGCAGAGTTCAAGTCGGTCCTGGGTGATACTGACGCAGGTAGTTACAAGTCGGGTGGCAAGATAGCCAAACCCAATGGTGAGGATTCACCGGCAAATGAAATCGATACGCCGTTGTATTCAAGCGATGGTCTCGTGCGTCGCGCAAGTGCATTGCAGCGGACGTTGGCTGCGAAACGCGCGGCGGGTGACGAGTGATGGTGCCGCAATTCGTGCAGAACTGGATCGACTGGGGGATGGGTGTATTCCACTCGTTGCCGGACTGGGTCCAGTACCTGACGATTACGACCTGGAAAATTCTGTTCGTAATGATTGCTGTAATTCTGATCGTTGCGTTCTCGACCTATT
The DNA here is from genome assembly GCA_964456535.1 of uncultured Woeseiaceae bacterium. Classification (GTDB taxonomy): domain Bacteria; phylum Pseudomonadota; class Gammaproteobacteria; order Steroidobacterales; family Woeseiaceae; genus UBA1847. The sequence goes on from CAYWBZ010000411.1 coordinate 716, forward strand.
TTGAACGCAAGGTCATAGGCAGTATGCAGGCACGCGTCGGCCCGAACCGGGTTGGTCCGCTTGGATTGCTGCAACCATTTGCCGATGTCATCAAGCTACTCATTAAAGAAGTCGTTGTGCCGTCACAATCGAACAGGTTCCTGTTCGTTATCGCACCACTATTGTCGCTGATTCCCGCGCTCGCGACATGGGCGGTTATTCCGCTGAACGACTGGTACGTGATCGCCGATATCAATGCGGGTCTATTATACGTACTGGCGCTGACATCGGTTGGCGTCTACGGCGTCATACTCGCTGGTTGGGCAACCAATTCGAAATACGCGCTGCTTGGCGCCATGCGCTCGGCCGCACAGATCGTTGCTTACGAGATTGCGATGGGCTTTGCACTGGTTGGCGTGCTGATGGCTGGTGGCAGCCTGAATCTTGGCGATCTGGTGATGGCCCAGGCCGGCGGAGTCAGCCATTGGTTCTTGCTACCGTTGTTCCCGTTATTTGTCGTCTACTGGATTTCCGGCGTAGCGGAAACCAACCGGGCGCCATTTGATGTCGCTGAGGGCGAATCAGAAATCGTTGCCGGTTTCCATGTTGAATATTCGGGCGTCGCGTTCGCGATTTTCTTCCTCGCGGAATACGCGAACATGGTGCTCATATCGACACTAACGGCCATTTTCTTCCTTGGTGGCTGGGCATCTCCTTTTGAAGGCTGGACGTTTCTCAACAACATACCGTTGCTTGCGTGGCTTACCGCGGGAGGACTGCACTGGTTATTCATCAAGATGTGCATGTTCATGTACACGTTCTTCTGGTTGCGCGCGACGTTCCCGCGTTACCGCTATGACCAGATCATGCGTCTGGGCTGGA
>CAYWBZ010000412.1:0-1549 GCA_964456535.1 uncultured Woeseiaceae bacterium
ATGCCCGCCGATCCAGCTTGGCGATGGCTGCTGTTGATATGAACGAAGCTATTTCTCACCAGACATGCTCGAATATGCAATTCAGCATGCGGATCGACGATGCCATTTATTGACAAGAGTGATCTTGAACAGGCCGCGCACCTGGTTCACGCACACATGCCGCCGACCCCACAGTTCGTCTGGCCTCAGCTATGCGAAAAGGTGGGCGCAACTGTTTGGGTAAAGCACGAGAACCACACGCCGACCGGAGCGTTCAAGGTTCGTGGTGGCATCACTTTCGCGGACTGGTTGCGGCGCACACATCCCGATGTTCAGGGAATCATCACGGCCACGCGCGGTAATCACGGCCAAAGCCAGGCGAGAGCCGCGACAGCCGCCGGACTGCAGGTCAAGATTCTGGTGCCGATAGGAAACTCGCCAGAGAAAAATGCAGCGATGCGGGGATTCGGCGGCACAGTCATTGAGCACGGTGAGGACTTCGACGACGCGCGCGTAGAAGCGCAGCGCATCTCCGAGGAAGAAAATCTGTTCATGGTGCCACCCTTTCACCGTGAGCTTGTACGTGGCGTTGCCAGCTACGCGCTTGAGCTGTTTGCCGCGGCAGCAGATCTCGACACTGTGTATGTGCCGGTTGGTTGCGGCTCGGGTATATGCGGTGTAATTGCGGTACGAGATGCGCTGGGCCTAAGTACTGAAATCGTTGGTGTCGTCTCGACAAGAGCGCTGGCTGTGAAGTTGTCATTCGAATCCGGCAATCTGACAGAAACAGATTCCGCAGCGACTTTCGCCGACGGAATTGCGGTCCGCGTCCCCGTTAAAGAAGCGTTTGATATCTATTCCAAAGGTGCAGACCGAATTATCGAAGTAACTGACGACGAGATCGCCGCGGCGATTCGAATTTACTTCCGCGACACCCACAATGCCGCCGAAGGAGCCGGCGCTGCTTCTCTGGCGGCCCTTCTACGTGAGAAAGATCGAATGCGTGGCAAAACCGTCGGTGTAATACTGACCGGCGGGAATATTGATACAGAAGATTTTGCGGCGGTGTTGCAGGGAAATACGCCGCAAATCGCATAGCCGGAGAAGGTCTTGATACAGAAACTCATTTTCGTCGTAGTTATTCTGGCAGCCTATCCACTCGCGAATGCTGATGAACTCGCCGACATATCGAACTATCGACAATACAGCGAGTTGTTTTCGAGTTCCGGGCAACCGACCGCCCTGCAGCTCGAAAAAATTCAGGAGCAAGGATTCGAGCGTGTTATCTACCTTGCCTTTACGGACAATGATACGGCCATCGAAGACGAAGATAGAGTCGTCAAGCAATTGGGCATGGACTACGTCCACATTCCTGTCGATTGGGAAGACCCGACAATTGCCGATTTCAGTACATTCGCCAAAGTAATGGGAAGCGAAAACGCCGTGAAGACGCTACTTCACTGCCAGGTGAATTTTCGCGCCTCAACGTTTTCGTTTCTGTATCGCGTGGCCATTCAGGGCGTCCCCATACTCGACGCAAAGGACGATCTCGACAGTGTCTGGGCACCTA
>CAYWBZ010000413.1:0-1537 GCA_964456535.1 uncultured Woeseiaceae bacterium
CCATCTTACTCAGGTACGCCAAAGGTAGCGTCAGCTTGAGCTTCGGGCGCTGCATTCCGGAACGCTTCCAGTTCATTGCAGTGATTCACTGCTGCAACGAGCTTGGGGTAGTCGTGCAGCGGTACTTTGAATCTTCTTGCGTTGTACATCTGCGGCACTAACAACGCGTCCGCCCAAGAAACCCCGTTGCCGAAAACAAAGGGCCCGTTACTAGCGAGCTGCTCCAATGCGCGAAAGCCTTCGTGAATCCAGTGTCCGTACCAGTGCTCCGCCGGATCGGCGTCGAACTCTTTCTTGATGTACTTCAAAATTCGGAGATTCAGGATCGGGTGTATGTCGCACGCAATCACATTGCAGAACGCACGTACCTGGCTGCGCAGCGGATGTGTACTCGGAAGTAACTGCACTTCAGGGTAGGTTTCCTCCAGGTACTCCAACATGGCCATCGATTGACCGATCGCCACATCACCGTCTTCCAGAAATGGCACCAGCATTTGCGGGTTCTTCTGACGATAGGCCGCTTGCTGATGCTCTTCCTCACCTGGTGCTAACGACACCGGTACGATGTCGTGCTCAAGCCCCTTGAGGTTGAGGGCTATGCGCACGCGATAAGCAGCGGAAGAGCGCCAGTAGCTGTAGAGTTTGATGGACATTCAGCCTTCGTACTTTGTTACAACCTGGTCAATCGTACCGAATATAGAGTCACCATTCGCGTCATTCATCTCTATTCGAATGCTGTCGCCGAACTGCATGAACGAAGTGCTGGGTTTGCCGTCGTTGATGGTCTCGATGGTGCGAATTTCTGCGATGCAGGAATAGCCAACGCCGCCATCATCAATATGCTTGCCGGGGCCATCATTCAATTTATTCGAAACGGTTCCGGAACCGATAATGCAACCAGCGCTCAGCGGACGTGATTTCGCGGCATGTGCGACGAGCTGGCCGAAATCGAACGTCATATCCACGCCGGCTTCAGGTTTTCCGATTGCTTTGTCGTTGAGTGTTGAGAGCAACGGCAAGTGTACTTTCGCATCTGACCAACTGGCACCCAGTTCATCGGGCGTTATCGCTATTGGTGAAAACGCGCTTGAAGGTTTCGACTGGAAAAATCCGAATCCTTTGCCCAACTCACCCGGTATCAGGTTTCGGAGCGACACGTCATTGACCAGCATGATCAGCTGAATATGCTTAACAGCATCGGCCGCCGATACACCCATCGGCACGTCGTCGGTAACGACCGTGACCTCAGCTTCGAAGTCGATTCCCCAGGCTTCATCGGCCATGGGAATCTCGTCGCGAGGACCGAGGAAAGAGTCAGAGCCGCCCTGGTACATCAGAGGATCAGTCCAGAAAGACGCGGGCATCTCCGCGCCGCGTGCTTTGCGAACGAGTTCAACGTGATTGACGTAGGCAGAGCCGTCGGCCCACTGGTAAGCGCGGGGCAACGGTGAGGCGCATGCCGCCTGGTCGAAGTTCTCGCCGCCGCCAGCCTCAAGCTCTTTGGCGATTGCCTCAAGTGCCGGACGTGCATTAGCCC
>CAYWBZ010000414.1:0-1525 GCA_964456535.1 uncultured Woeseiaceae bacterium
TATCACTATATCGGGAATCCAGGCATACCGTCCGGGGCAGGCAGCACGCCCCCAGCCGACGAAATGATCGTATCACTTCAAGAGCGACTGGAAGAGAACCCGGATGATGTGAATGGCTGGACCCTGCTGGGTCGCTCTTATCAATCCATGAAGCTGTATGACGAGGCCATCGCGGCCTTCGAGAAGGCGGTTGAACTGGAGCAAGGACAGAATTCCCAAACCCTGATCGGGCTCGGAATTGCATTGCTGGAGCAAAACGGTGGTGAGGCGTCAGACCGTTCGACCAAGTTGTTCGAAAGTGCCCTGGCATTGGATCCGGATAATCCCAACGCGCTGTTTTACAGCGGTGGAGCCGCAGCACGACGTGGCGACACGGCGTTGGCCGCGGATCGTTGGGAAAGACTGTTGGCGCAAGATGCACCACCCGAAATTCGCGAACTGTTACAGCGCAAGATTAGCGAATGGCGTGGCTTGCCACCGCCGACTGCGCAGCAAGAATCGCCGGCAGGGCTAATTTCAGTGAACTTGTCCATTTCCGACGCTGCGTTGTCGGACCTGCCTGCGGATGCCACCGTTTACGTAATCGCTCGCGATCCCGCGCAACCCTCGCCACCGATCGCGGTGACGCCGCGGCGCCTCTCAGAGCTACCGATGGTCGTATCATTAAGTGATAGCAATGCGATGGTAGCCGGGCGGCCTCTATCGGGATTTGCGGAGCTCGAGATAGTCGCGAGAGTGTCACTTTCGGGTAGCCCGATGGCACAGTCGGGTGACTGGTCGGGTTCGTTGCTCGTCAACGCCACCAATGCGCAGGCAGTCGATCTGGTTATCGACCAGAAAGTACCCTAGTTACGGAGCTCAATATGGTGGAGCCTGTTGAAGCGGCGGATATGTGTTTCGCCTGCGGCGAAGCGAACCCGATCGGTCTCAAGATCAACTTTGCCGTCGAAGGCAATACTTGTACCGGAGAATTCACAGGTACGGAAAATCACGTTGGCTGGAACGACACGATTCATGGTGGCATCGTTTTCTCCGCACTGGACGATGTAACGGCGAACGTCCTCTATCATCAAGGGCGAAAGGCGCATACGGCGAAGTGCGAGATACGCTATCGCAAACCACTTAAGATTGGCGAAACCGTCATGCTGAAAGGCTGGATTGAAAAAGAGAAAGGTCGGTTAATTGTCCTGAAAGGCGAGGCGCGACGCATTTCGGATGGCGTCGTCGTTGCTGATTGCGAAGCAAGTTTTATAGATTCGAGATAGGAAGAACTACCCATGGCATTACCCAAGTTGCTGCAAGGCAAGCTGCGAGTTCCTCTTATCGGCGCACCGATGTTTATTGTTTCAGGCCCGGAACTGGTCATCGCCCAGTGCAAAGCCGGCATTGTTGGATCATTTCCGGCACTAAATGCCAGACCACAATCCATGCTCGGCGAATGGCTCAAGCGAATAAAAGACGAGCTTGGCGAGTACGCTGAGGCGAATCCGGATGAGCCTGTCGCACCATACGCAGTTAACCAGAT